>JAIPET010000031.1 GCA_021736975.1 Candidatus Woesearchaeota archaeon | reverse complement strand
TTTGGTCTGGTAGTTTGTTTCTTCCAGGGGTTATTAGTATTTCTTTGGTTGATCCTGGTATTTCTTGTAGTATTGCGTTGTATGTTTTCGTAGTTATTTTGGTTTGTATAGGGCTATCTAGGAATCTGTTTTGTAGGAATAAGTAGTTTACTGGTGAAATATTGTTTTCTTGTTTTACGTCGGTTATTTGGTCTAGTGTTTTATTGAATTCTCCGAATTCATTACTTTTGTCGGTTCCTCTTTGTATCCAGTTTGGTTCAACGTATTGTTGGAATATTAGTTCTGTTTGCGGCAATGGATTTCCTGTTATGTCTTTGGTTGTTCCAGAAACATTTATGTTAATTGTTTGTGCGTTGTTTATGTTTGCTAAGAACGGTATTGATGCTGCACCTATTATGATGTATCTTGCTATTTTTAGTAACGGATTTTTCTTATTGTTGATGTTAGGATTTATTTCTTCAACTTCATAGTTATCTGTTTTGTTTTGCGGTTTGAGTTTAGAATATGTTTCACTAACAACTTTTGCTAAATCAATCTTCACCATTTAGTTAATAGTATTTTTATTATTTATAAACTTTTCCATTTTATAACCACTCCGGAGTGACTAAGACACATATTTAAATTATGAAAAAAAACCAAAAAACAATGGTTATGGAAGAAGCTTGGAAAAAAATCTATGAAAAAAGAGCAAAAGAAGAAAATAGACCAGATTATTCAGCTAGTTATTGGTCAGAACAAGGATTTATAGAATTAATAGAAACATTAAAACAAATTTTAAAAAAAGAAAAAAAAAACCAAACAATCTTAGATGTCGGGTGCGGACCAGGAAACTTTTGTAAAATATTATCAGAAGAAGGCTTTGAAGTTACAGGAATAGACTATTCTGAAGCAATGATAAAAAGAGCTAAAAAAAATTGTACCAAAAGCAAATTCCTAGTAGGTGATGCGTATAAAATTCCATACAAAGAAAATTCATTTGATATTACAATAAGCATAGGTGTGATAACTTGTTTATCAGATTATGAAAAAGCAATAGAAGAACTAAAAAGAGTAACAAAGAAAAAAATAATTATATCAACATTAAGAAGAAATAGAAAAGTACAAAACGTAAAATCATACATAAACTACAAACTCCTAAAAGATGATTGGCCGACACTAGAATACCACCCTGATGAATTAATAGAATTATTCCCAAAAAACGAATATGAAACAGAAATAATAACGCACCTAAACAATGAACCTTTAAGAGATGGATTCTTTCTAATAGCAACAAAAAAAACTAAAATTTTAACTTTCTAAACTCGTTACGATCTAAATAAGCATGATTAACAAGAAAGTTCATTGCAAAAGAAAAATCCTTAGCTTGAGAAGCAACATAATTAGGAAGAACAGGCTCTTCAAATACTCGTTCAGCAATATCTTGATCAACAATAGCAAAATTAAGCATCGCAATCAAAGGAAGATCGATAATATTCTTTGAAGAAACAGATAATCCATACTGAGAAGCATTCATTAAATATCTTTCTATTAAATTATTAACAGAACCTGAAAAATCACTAATTCCAGACTCAAAAACTAAAACAGGAGGTTTAAAAAGAAAAAATTCATCATCGAAAATAAAGGACAAATATTTAGGAACTGCATCAAAAAGAAAAATTGTTTGCATGGCTTTAGCACAATATAAACTAGAAGAAGAATTACTTTTAATATTAATATCTTTTATTGAAGGAGCGACGTTAATATAATAAGGATTATCTATAGACATAATAGTACCAAATAAAAATAATCTACTTTATAATAGTTATCATTTTTAAATTTCAAAAAAAAACCAAAATCACAACCCTAAAACAAAAATTTAGAATCATACATCAAATTTAAAAAACAAAACAAATTTCTAACTAATATGAAAGTAATGCATGTTGAAGCGAGAATAAAAGGTAAAATTGAATTACCAAAAAAATTTGTAAATAAATTACCAGAAAAACTAATAGTATTTACAACAATACAACTAATAGAATCACTACAAACAATAATAAAACAATTAGAAGACGTAGGAAAAAGACCTGAAGTATACAAAACAGGACACACAAGATACAAAGGACAAATACTAGGATGTAACGTACAAAAAGCAGAAAAATATACAGAAAAAGAATTTGATGCATTCTTATACATTGGAGATGGACTATTTCATCCAAAAGCACTAGTATGGGAAAACGAAGATAAAAAAGTTTACGCATATAACCCATTCACAGAAGAAGAACAAATAGTAGGTAATGAAGACATCGAATTAATAAAGAAAAAACATAAAGCTGCATTATCAAGATTTTATATGTCAACACACATAGGCGTACTTGTAACAACAAAACCAGGACAATTCTACTTAAAAAGAGCCCTTGAATTAAGAGAAGAATATCCTGAAAAAGAATTCTACTACATTTTAGACAACACAATAGATTTCAATTCACTCGAAGACTTTACATTCGTTGAATGCTGGATAAACACTGCATGTCCAAGAATAGGATTTGACGACTCCATAAAAATAGGAAAACCAATCCTAAACATGGAACACATAAAAAAAACAAATACAAAAAGAGCAAGAGTCGACGAAACAATAGCAAAAATATAATCCAAATATCTAAATACTTAATTTTTCGAAAAAAGCGAAAAACTTCTGAAAAAAAAATGGAAATATAAAAATAAAATTCGAAAATAAAAAAAATAATGAATAAAACTAAAGTAACAGAACTTAAACAAATAGATGAATTCTTAATAAAATATGCAAAATTAATAGACGACGTTGACATGTACACAGGACCTTTTTTTGAAGCGAGACACTTTACAAACTCAGAAGCATTCCACGCCCTTGCAAATACAGCAAGAACAATAGAATACTCATTAAAAATTCCTTTTATCGCATTATATCTAGGAAGAACAAAAGACTACATGGCTCTCGCAGAATTTATCCCAAAAGAAATATTTGCCTTAAATGTCCCTTATGGAGGCTTAATTCAAATATTTAGAAGATACGAAAAAGTAACAAAACAATATTATAACATAAAATAAATTATTTATTAAAATAAGTCAAAAAATCCTTAATAACTTCTTTTTGATTAAAAGCAAAATTCAAACCAAGTAAAGATTCATCAATATCAAACCAACAAACTTCTGAAACTTCATCAATATCTAAAAAAATATCTCCTGTGCAAGAACCAACAAAATATTTAGCCCTGACAAGAACATTTTCTTTCAAATCATAAGAATACTCTTTCCAAAATTTAAATTCTTTAATATCCAAATTCAACTCTTCTTTTATTTCCCTAACCAAAGCAGCCTCAAAACTTTCACCCTCATCAACAGTTCCTCCTGGAATAGACCAAGTATTTGGAAAATCTTCTAAGTTTGATCTTTTAGCAAGCAATATTTTTTTATTATCAATAAAAATAAAATCCGAAACTTTAATTTTTTTAACCATAAAAATAAAAAAGAATAAAAGAGAATAAAAAATTTTCGAATAAACAATTATGCTTATCTACTTGCATCTGCTTGTCTTTCAAGTTCTAACTTCTTAGAAATTGCTGAACTTGATGATTGAGAACCATAAGCATTAATAATCTCATCAGCTAAAGCACTTTCAACTGCCTTTTTACTATTAAAAGATTTTTGTCTTGCAGCTTGTGCAAATAATCTTAAAACAACATCAACTCTTCTTTGAGGAGCACATTCAACAGCCTTAGGATATCTTGCACCACCATACTCAATAGATACAACTTCTTCTCTTGGCGCTGAATTTTCAATCGCTTTAACTAAAACTTCAACTGGATTTCTTTTAGTTTTTTGTTCAATAATTTCAAAAGCTTTTTCAACAATATCATAAGCCTTATGAGCCTTTCCAGTATAATGTCCAGAACTAAAAATGTGTTTTTTTGATTTGTGACCTGTAACCATCAATTTGTTAATCAATCTTTCAACAACAGAGATTTTTGATTTGTGAAATTTATTACCTGCATATCTAGCACCAGTTTTTGGCACGACTATAGGATCTAACGTTATATATCTTATCAATCCAGGATCTTCTACTTTTACCTTATCTATGTCCCATTTGTTGAATATCATTAAGTTTGTCATAGATTTATGGAATAATAATCTCTTTATAAACGTTGTGCTTTTTATATATAAAAAAAACAGGCATAAAGATTTATAAATAAATGCTTTATACTTAAAAGATATATGGTAGAGAAGAAAAAAATAAAAAAAAACAAGGAATCTTCAGACTCAAGTACTGAAAAAACAATTAAAAAAGCAAATAATAAGAAAACAATTAAAACCAATGGAACTGAAGAAAAAAAATCAAATTCACAAAATAATAAAGATAAACCCAAAGTAATTAATCAACCTGAAGTAAATATCGGATTAGTAGGCCATGTAGATCATGGAAAAACAACATTAACAGAAAGACTATCCGGAAAATGGACTGATACTCATAGCGAAGAAGTAAAAAGAGGAATCACAATAAAATTAGGATATGCAGATTCAACATTCTATAAATGCCCTAAATGCCAACAATACACAGTAAAACCAAAATGTCATGATTGCGGAGGAGAAGAAACAAAAAAAGTAAGAACAGTAAGTTTTGTAGACGCACCTGGACACGAATCATTAATGGCAACAATGCTTGCAGGAGCAACAGTAATGGATGGTGCAATCCTATTAATAGCAGCAAATGAACTATGCCCTCAACCACAAACTAGAGAACATTTAATGGCTCTTCAAATGGCAGGAATAAAAAACATAGTAATAGCTCAAAACAAAATAGATTTACTTGATGATGAAAGAACACTTAAAAATTACAAACAAATAAAAGAATTCCTAAAAGATACAGAATACAAAGACGCACCAATAATACCAATAAGTGCACAAAGAGGCATAAACATCCATTTCTTAATACAAGCAATAGAAGAACAAATAAAAACACCGGAAAGAGATCCAACAAAAGAACCTTTTTTCTTAGTAGCAAGATCCTTTGATATAAACAAACCAGGACACTCACCTAGCAAACTAGTAGGCGGCATATTAGGTGGAGCATTAAAACAAGGAATACTAAAAAAAGGAGAAAGAATAGAAATTAGACCTGGAAGAATATTAGAAGAAGCAAATCAACTAGTTAACAAACCAATATTCACAACAATTGAAAGTATAAATAGCGGTGGAGAATCATACGAAGAAATAACTCCAGGAGGATCAATGGGAATAATGACAAAACTAGACCCAGCCGTAGTAAAATCAGATAGTTTAGTAGGAAACATAATAGGACACCCAGACAAACTTCCACCAGTATGGTATGATTTAGTACTTGAAGCAAACTTACTTGAAAGAGTTGTCGGAAGCCAAGAAGAACAAAAAGTAGATCCAATAAAAATGCACGAAATATTAATGCTTAACGTAAATAGCGCAGCAACAGTAGGACAAGTAGTAGAACTAGCAAAAAACAAAGCAATATGTAAATTAAGACTTCCAGTATGTGCAGAAATAGGCGCGAGAGTAGCAATAAGCAGAAGAGTTGGAACAAGATTTAGATTAATAGGTTACGGAATAATAACAAAACAATAATTATAAATACTTAGTAGAGCCATATTCTAAATTATCATCATATTCTTCATCACAAGAACCCCACTCATCATAAAATAGTAATTGTTTGAAAACAATAGGGAGCTTTTTAACACCTTCTTCATCAGTAAAATGGCCTTTATTCTTTAAAATAACTAAATTAGGATTTAATTCCTTCTCAAAAATTACTGACTGATCAGGACCAACAAAAGGATCATCTGTAGAAAAAATAGTAGTGAAATTATCACAACAACATTTAATTTTATCAAAATTTAATTTTTTATCAATCCAAGGTTTAGCAATTCTTTTAGATTCATCATCTGGCAAAGCCTCTTTTCTTAAAGACAACCAAGGCGCAACAAGAATAACACCACCTACTTTTTCATCAAATTTTAGAGTTTCCAAATACCTAAGAATCGTTTGACAACCAATACTATGACCAACAAAAAAAGTAGTCTTATCAACAACCCCAACCAAATTTTTAAGAGTTAAAATCCACTTATCCATATCAGGCATTTGAGTATCAGGCATCGGAGGTATAAATACTTTAAAATCATTATTCTCTAGTTGTTCCTTAACCCAAGAATACCAATCACTTAAAGGAGTTCCCTCCCACCTATGAATAATAAAAACTCTTTTCATAAAAAAATAATTAATATTTGTTTATTTAATACTTATTGAAGAAAACTGCTTTTTAGTTTAGGAAGAAATAATTTTAAGTCGGGAGAAATAGGCTCTTTTTCTAAATCAGATAAATTTATCCATTTTGATTTATCTTTATCAAATAAAGTCTCATTTGGATAAGGATTTCCTTTTATTTTTGTAATGAACTTATGAGCAATAGCTTTTCGCCCATCAGGAATTAAAAAAGCTACGCTACCAAAATAATCCATTGAAATAACATTAATTCCAGATACTTCTTCTAATAATTCTCTTTTAGCAGTTTCTTCTAAAGATTCATTTTCTTCTAATTTTCCACCAGGAGTTTCATAATGAGCATGCTTATTTCTAAAAAGAAGATAAATTCGATAATCATCATTTAAAATAATATTTCCTGAAAGTACAATTTCATTCATAGAAAAAAAATAAAAATCAAAATATAAAAAACTTATCTTTCCAATCTTATTAAATTAACATCAACACTAGAAGCTAAATCATAAACCATTTTTTTAGATAAAGGCGCAACAACATATATATTCTTATTTCCAATGGACTTAACACTATTATTATTTAAATATTCAGCAACCTTCAATCTATTTTTACCAGGATCTATATGAAAAAAAAACACATCCTCATCAGATCTGTTTTTAAGAAAAGCCCAAGTAGATGGAACTATAGAAACCATACTATCAGGCGTAGTATTATCTGGTTCTTCATCCAACACAATAGTTACTATATTATCTTTAAATTTACTTAATTCATTTATATGAGCAGAACCTATATTTGCACAAATCTCTTTTGAATTAGAACCATTTATCAAATAAGGATTTGAATTTGATTTATTTAAATATTCAACTAAACCACCATCATAATTTTTAGTTATTATAAAAACAGGATACATAGCCCCATTTTTTTCTTCAGCCAACTTTCTTGTAAGAGAATCACCAATAAATCCATAATCTACCACTTTATCTTGCATTTTATCACCCATAATTTATTATAAAAATAAAGAAAAGAAATAATTTAAAAAGTTTACTCTTCGTATACAAATACTGGAGGTCTGTTTTTATCAGTTACTTTAACAACAACATTTTGAGTGCTACTTAAAGTTCCATCACTAACACTAACAGTTACTTTGTATTCTGCAGAACAACCTTTTACATTACATCCATTTGGATTTGCATCGTCAAAAGTTGTCGTGTATTCTGATGAATCCATCCAACCATCATATACTATAACTACATCATCACCATCAGGATCAAATGTTTCAACATCAAGTTTAACTTTTTCTCCTTCAAAAACTTCAATATCTTTCATTGGTTTTATTACAGGCGCTCTGTTAAGTCTTAAAACTTCAAGTTCAAATGTTGCTTTTTCCTCAGTTTCTCCATCAGAAGCAACAACAGTTACATTGTAGTTCCCTCTATCCCCATAAGTTGGAGTCCAGGCTCCATTTTCATCAAGTGGTTTTGAAAAAGTTAATACAACATCATCACCATCAGGATCTACAACTGAAACATCAACTAATAAACTATCTTCTTCCATTACTTCTTGAACATCTATGTCTTGAATAATTGGAGCTCTATTAGTATTTTTTACTTCTACAGTCATTTCTTTAAAAGATTCATGATCTTTATCTTTTGCTCTTACTAAAACAGTGTATTTTCCTTCATCATCAAATGTTGTTTTATAAGAAGATGTTTTCATCCAACCATCATAGCCAACAATTACAACATCACCATCAACATCATAAATGTTACAATCAAGTCTTACAGTTTCACCTTCTTTTACTGATACTTTATCAGGACATTCAATTGTTGGAGGTCTGTTAGCTCTATTAATAACAACTAATACGAATTCAGTTGTGCTAAGTTTTCCATCAGTAACTTCAATTTCTATCAAATATTTTCCTTCATCACCAATTTCAGTTTGCCATAAACCCTTATCATTAAAAGGTTTTTCAAAATCATATTCAAGGAAATCACCATCAGGATCAACAGCAGTAATAGGGATTTTTACTAAATCTCCTTCTGTCGCATCTATAGTAAAAGATGCTTTACCTTCATCTATTTTTTCTGGCTCTTGACCTGCTAAATTTGTTTCATTCACCACAGATTCATTAATTAGTGTCGCATTAGGTTCATAATCATCTAATCCTAATGAAAAATTATAATCTGTCCAATTACCATCATTTTGTGTTTCACAGCCTGCGACAAATATTGCAAGTACTGCTAATATTGCTAAGAAAATTTTAGTTTTATTCATCTTTTTACCACCCATCATTTTTATATTCAATTGTGAATAGATAATATACTGCGCCGTAGTATATAAATATTTCTATTCACCAGTGAAAACATTCAATAATAATATTATAATTTAGAACTCAATACAAATTAAAAAGCTATCGGAGAATTAAAAAATTGAAAATATTCCTTGAAATAAAAAATCAACCAAATATTTTTTCTAAGAAACCTTTTTGAGGTTTTGCAGAATCACCAATTAACTTACCATATTTTTCTAATGCTTCTTTTTGTTTTTTATTAAGTTTTCTTGGAACATCAACAATAACAGTAACATTTTGATCTCCTACCCCATAGCCTCTAAGATAAGGTATGCCTTTATCTTTCATCCTAAATATAGTTCCTGATTGTGTGCCTTCAGGAATTTTTAATTTAGCTTTACCACCAAGAGTTGGAATCTCAATTGAATCACCAAATACTGCTTGAGTATAACTTA
The DNA here is from genome assembly GCA_021736975.1 of Candidatus Woesearchaeota archaeon. Lineage (GTDB taxonomy): Archaea > Nanobdellota > Nanobdellia > Woesearchaeales > 21-14-0-10-32-9 > JAIPET01. The sequence goes on along the minus strand of JAIPET010000031.1, from coordinate 5,133 downwards.
TAGGAATTTCAACATTTATATCATTCCCATTTCGTTCAAAAAAATCATGTTCTTCAACATGAATATAAATATATAAATCTCCAGGGACGCTCCCTCTCTCTCCTGCTTCGCCTTCTCTTTCAACTCTTAATCTCATTTCATCTTCAACACCCTTAGGTATATCTACATGAATTTTTTTCTCGCCAATAGTATACCCATCACCATCGCAATAATTACATTTTTTCTTAATTTCTTTTCCAGTTCCTATGCAAGAATTACATGCAGATGTAGTTTGAAATGCGCCAAAAGGAGTTCTTTTTATACTTCTAACTTGACCAGTACCATGACAAGTAGAACAAGTTTCAGTTTCTTCACCACCACTCCCCTCGCATTTTTTACAAACATTTTTCTTTTTTAATTTTATATCTTTTGAGGTACCAAACGCAGCTTCTTCTAAAGTTATATCCAAATCAAAACGTATATTAGCACCTTGTCTTTGTTCTCTTCTTCCTCTGCCGCCTCCTCCAAAGAATGCTTCGAAGATATCTTCAAAATCAAAATTTCCTCCTTGAGAACCAAATCCTGAAAAACCTTGACCTCCAAATCCAGAGAAACCTTGACCAGCACCACCGTTTTTAAAAGATTCACTCCCAAATTGATCATACTGTTTTCTTTTTTCATCATTTCCCAGAATTGATGCCGCCTCACTAATTTCTTTAAATTTTTCTTGAGCCTGAGAATTATCTTTATTTAAATCCGGATGATATTTCTTTGCTAAAGTCTTATAAGCCTTCTTAATCTCTTCTTTAGTTGCACCTTTCTCAACACCCAATATTTTGTAATAATCTTTAGTCATATTTATTCTACCTTTATCGTTTCATGAAATTCTTGAACTAAATCTTTAAATCTTTTTATATCCTCTGTTTTTATACCAGCACCCGCTGCAGGAATATGTCCTCCTCCTTGAGAATTTTCAAGTTTTTGAGATATAACTTTCATCAATTTACCCATATTGTATTTTTTATCTTGACGTCTTGCGCTAATTGAAGTCATTCCATTTTTATGCTTTTGATATGTTATTATAGTTGTATTAGAAGGAATTTTTTTAAAACTTATAAATGTTGAAACTGGACCTTTAATATCATAATCTGACTTAATCTCATAAAAAATTATGTTTTCATTATTAACAATTATTTTTTCACAACTATCGTCAAATCGCTCACATTCTCGTTTCATTTGTTCTTCAACAGGTTTGAAAGAAATCATTTTTTCAATAGCTTGACCATAATTTTTTGATTCATCAAGCGCTTTAAAAATTATTTTTAAGGAATCTTCAGAACCCATAGAATCACCATATGTTGTATAACTAACAAGTCTTCCAAGTTGTGTTTCAAAAATATCTTTTTTTACTTCTTCACCATATTTTTTAAGAACAGAATCTACAAATTCTTTTTCTACAACATATCCTGAATCACCTATTATTCCTGCCGCCGCGAGCCAATCATTATTTTTCATATTTGTAATTTCTGAAAATAAATTGTAAACTAAATTTGCAGTACAAATGTTCGAACCATCTACTCCTTGCGAAACCGTGAAATAAGGTTTTATAAGTAATAATTTTGTCATTTCTTGCCAAATATCTGATTCAATTTGATGATGATCAATAACACAAACATCATATTCTTTTAATTTTTCAATACCTAAAAAAGACTCTAAACCTATATCAAGTGAAAAAATATGAGTAATATTATGTTCTTTTAATTTATTCAAAAAATCTTGATCCACATTTCTTTTATTTGAATGTTTGAAAGAATCAAAATAAATATTTTGTTTTCCAAATTTTTCCAAACCTTTTTTTAACAAAATTGTTGCTGACATCCCATCCATATCTGTATCGTGAAGAACATAGATTTTTGAACTATCATTTATTGAATCTAAGAATCTTATGAATTTTTGTATTATTTTTTGATTTTGAATTTTCAAATGTTTCACCCTCAAATATTATTTTTTTAATAATATTTTTTAATAATGATCATAAACTGCAAAATATGAATCTAATCAAACTAATATCTTGATATATTATTTATTAAATCTAAATTTTAAAAAAAATAAAAAAAATAAAAATGTTTGTTAAGTCACTTATTCTTTCTTTTTATCGTCTTTAACTTCTTCGTAATCAGCATCAACAGTTTTATCATCAGTTTTCTGTTTATCAGAATCTTGTGAACCTTCAGCTGATTGACCTTTACCTTGTGCTTTTTGTTGTTCTTCGGCAGCTTTTTGATACATTTCAGTTGTTAAAGCTTGAACTTTTGTATTTATTTCTTCTAATTTTTTCTTTAATGCTGGAATGTCTTTCTTTTCTGCTTCTAAAAGTTTTTTAAGTTCATCAACCAATGGTTTGACTTCGTCAACTTTTTTCTTATCAACTTTTCCGTCCATTTCTTTGAAGAGTTTTTCAGTACTATAAACCATAGAGTCAGCTTCATTAATAGTTTCTATTTCTTCTTTTTTCTTTTTATCTTCTTCCGCATGACTTTCTGCTTCTTTCTTCATTTTTTCTATTTCTTCATCTGAAAGGTTGGTTGTTGATGTAATTTGAATTTTTTGTTCTTTTCCAGTTCCTAAATCTTTTGCAGAAACATGAACTATTCCATTCGCATCAATATCAAAAGTTACTTCTACTTGCGGCACGCCTCTTGGAGCCGGAGGTATTCCTACAAGGTCGAATCTTCCTAAAGTCTTATTATCTGCAGACATTGGTCTTTCTCCTTGCAGGACGTGAATATTTACTGCTGGTTGATTATCTGATGCAGTACTAAAAACCTGGGATTTTTTAGTTGGAATTGTTGTATTTCTTTCTATTATTTTAGTCATTACACCGCCCAAGGTTTCTATTCCTAAGCTTAAAGGAGTAACATCAAGTAATAAAACATCTTTAACATCCCCTGCTAAAATTCCTCCTTGAATCGCAGCACCTAAAGCTACTGCTTCATCAGGATTCACAGACTTATCTCCATCTTTTCCTGTAATTTTTTTTACAAGTTCTTGAACTGCTGGAATTCTTGTACTACCACCTACAAAAATAACTTTATGTAAATCAGATTCAGTCATTCCTGCATCTTTTAATGCTTGTTTTGTAGGACCTTCAAGTCTTTTTATTATATCTTCAATTAATTGTTCAAATTTACTTTTAGACAATTCCTTATTTAGGTGCAGAGGTCCTTTGTTAGTTGCAGTCACGAAAGGTATATTTATTGTCGTAGCTGCTTTAGTTGAAAGCTCTATTTTTGCTTTTTCAGCAGCATCTTTTAATCTTTGATATGCTTGTTTATCTTCTCTTAAATCTACATTATTTTCTTTTTTAAATTCTTCCGCAAGCCAATCAATTAAAATTTCATCAATATCATCTCCGCCTAAATGGTTATCTCCGTTTGTTGCTTTTACTTCAAAGACTCCATCTCCCATTTCTAGAATTGAAACGTCAAATGTTCCTCCTCCGAAATCAAATATCAATATAGTTTGATCATTTTCTTTATCTAGTCCATAAGCTAAGGCTGCAGCGGTAGGTTCATTCACTATTCTTAGAACTTCAAGACCTGCTATTTTTCCTGCATCTTTTGTTGCTTGTCTTTGACTATCTTCAAAGTATGCTGGGACTGTAATTACAGCTTTGTCAACTTTTTGACCAAGATAACTTTCTGCATCAGTTTTTAATTTTTGCAAAATCATCGCACTAATTTGTTGAGGCGAATAATCTTTATCAAATATTTTTACTTTGTAATCCTCACCCATATGTCTTTTAATACTTCTAACTGTGTGTTCTGGATTAAGTATTGCTTGATTTCTTGCAACTCTACCAATTAATCTTTCACCAGCTTCATTTATTGCAACTACTGATGGCACTGTTCTTTCTCCTTCACTGCTTGAAATTATAGTAGGTTTTCCACCTTCCATAACACTAACAGCTGAAAATGTTGTTCCTAAATCTATTCCTATTACTTTACTCATTTTAATTACCTCCATTTGGTGTTTGTTTTTTCTTTGTTATTTTCACTTTTGCATGTCTTAAAACATAATCTCCAAGTTTATATCCATTCTGAAGAATTTCTATAACTTGATTATGCGACTTTTCTGATTCTTCAACCAGAATAGCTTCATGAATATTAGGGTTAAAATCACCCATTGAATTTATTATTTCAACTCCTTCTTCATCTATCACTTCTTTTAATTGAGAATAAATCATCTCTATCCCTTTGTAAAAATTTGATTTTTCTTCATGAGATTCAAGAGCCAATTCAAAATTATCAATTATTGGTAAAATTTTCTTTACAACTTCTTTAGAAGCTAAATTTACAAATTTTGATTTTTCAGACTCTGTTCTTTTTCTAAAATTATCAAATTCTGCTTGTAATCTTAATAACGAATTTTTTATTGAATCATATTCTTTTTTTATAGTATCATATTGAATTTTTATTTCCTGAAATTCATCAGAAGTTTGTTTTAATTCTTCAGGATTGTTTTCATTTTTTTCTTTATTGTTTTTTTTATCAGCCATATTAAACCCTCTTGTCGACTTTAAATCAACATAACTTCTGTTAAATTCAACTCATTTATATATTTTGTGATTTTTAAGTAAATATAACAACCTAATAGTCATCACTCACGAGTAAAAATAATTAAAAAAATATAAATAACAAAAAGCAATCCTAAATAAAATGTTTAGAGAACTTAGAGGAAATGATGAAGGATTAAAAATAATTGGAAACAGATCTAAATTTCAAAAAAAATTATTTAATTTCAATAAAAGACAAGACATACAGAAAATGATTGAAGAAACATACTGCCCAAAAGCTTATGGCGAGAATAACTGGACAAAAAAATACAAAGAATGGGGAGAAAGACCAGAAATCATAACAATATATGGTGAAACATGCAAAGAATTTCCTGAAATAGAAAAATTAAACTTTGACCTTGGAATAATAACAAGACTGCCAGAATTCTATAATTTTTTAAAAATCAAGATAAGTTAAGAGCACCCACATCTGAAGAAGTGGGTATGCTTCGCACCTGAGGGTGCTTCGGCTCTTAACTTTTAAAATTCGCGTAAAGATTTTTGCAAATCTTTGTGCTGAGACTGTTGGATGTATTTCC
>JAIPET010000030.1 GCA_021736975.1 Candidatus Woesearchaeota archaeon | reverse complement strand
CCCTAAATTTTTTGTTTAAGTTTTTAAGTATTTGTTTACTTAAATTATAATAATCTTCTTTTGAATTTATGAGTTTATCTGAAAAACCTGTTGTCGTTGTATCTTTGTAATATTCTTTTAGCACGTTACTAAATTTTGATTGGTTTTCTATGTAGCGCAGTATTTTTTCAGAGTAATTTTTTTCTTCTGAAATATTTGTTATGTTTTCTAATTCTGAACGGTACAAATCTATTTTTTCTTTATTTTTTTTTATAAATTCTTCAAGGTTTTGTTTTTTTTCTTGGTCAAGTCTTTCTTTTTTGAAAGATAAGTATATTTCTGAGAATTTTTGAGAAGGGTTTTCTGTGAATATTTTAATTATTGGATTTAATAGTTCATATTCTTTGTGTGCTTGTTTTATTCCAAAAAACATAGTTGTACCTATAACTATTGTTGCCACCGTATTAGTCCATTTTTTTGTGTGAGTAGTTATTTTCATCTTATTTTATGCTAATAAAAGTCTTTTATCAATAATAATAATATTTTGAAAAATAAGTCTAATTTAGAACTATTTTAAGACAAATTATCAGTATTTAAATATTATGTATTATTTGTTTTTTGTCCCTTAATCATTGATACAAAAACTTGTTATTTTTTAATAAAAAATAAAAACAAAACAAAATTTAGATAAGAAATGAAGAAAAAACACATAGGATTTATCATAATACTGATAGCAATAATTTTAACAGGATTAGTTCAAGGTTCAAAGATGAAAGAAGACAAATATATAGATACAATTATAAAAACTCAAGGAGGGTCATGTTATTTAGAAGACGGAACTTGTTTACATAATGACAGAAATTATGTGCCGTTCATCGTAGGTTGGATAACTTCAGGAACACTGTTAATTTTAGGGTTATATCTTTTATTTTTTGATAAAGCACAGCAACAAATAGAAAAACAAAATTTGGAAATAAGTAATGCGTTAAAAGAAGCAAGGCAACAAAACAATGAAAAAGACAAATTTGAAGCATTCATTTCAAGTTTTAATAAAGATGAGCAATCAGTATTAAGGGCTATTCATGATCAAGAAGGCATTCAACAATCTACACTTAGGTATAAAACGGGTATGAGTAAGACTTCACTTTCATTGTTACTTAAAGCTTTAGAAGATAGAGAAATTATTAGTAAAAGTCAAGATGGTAAAACTAATAAAGTTTTTTTGAGGAAGAAGTTTTAAAATGAAATCGGAATATTATTGGAATTTAATTAATAAAGATAGTTTGTGGAAATTTGATACTACACCCATTTATGAAAATAAAGATTCGTTTAAGAATCTTATTAACGACTTATCTAAACCTTTTAAAAATTTAAGGATAGATAAAGTAGCAGGATTAGAATCCATAGGTTTTATTTCTGGAGCAAGTGTTGCTTTAAAATTAGGTACTGGTTTTGTTGCAGTAAGAAAAGAAGGGAGAACTCCTTTAAAGAAGAAAGATATGTTAATCCGCACAATTAAAGATTATACTGGTAAAAAGAAAACTTTTGAGCTTGCTAAACATTCTATAAAAAAAGGTGACAAAATTCTAATCGTGGATGATTGGATTGAAACTGGAAATCAAATAAAGAATGTTATTAAGATGATTGAAAAACTCGGAGGAAAAATAGTTGGAATAAGTGTTCTTGTTGCTGAAAAAAATAGAAAAACTAAATTTCTTTTTAATAATTATAATTTGAAATATATTAAAGAATTTTAATAAAATATCAAATATTTATTTTTCAAGTAATTTTGCTACTTCTGTTTGTGTTAAATGTCTGAATTTTCCTTCTTTAAGTTTTCCTATTCCTATGTCGCCTATTTTTGTTCTCGCTAAGTCTTCTACGTTATATCCTATTCTTTGGAACATTCTTCTTATTTGTCTATTTTTTCCTTCTTTTATTTTTACAGCGAGTCTCATGAATTTTTTTCCTTGTTTTAGTATTTTTACATCGCACGGACTTGTATTTGCTATTCCTATATCCATTCCTCTTTCTAGCATTTTTAGTTTGCTTTCTGGGATTATTCCTTTTACTGTTGCTTCGTATGTTTTTTCTTTTTCGTATCTTGGGTGCATTATTTTGTTTGCAAAATTCCCATCATTTGTTAGTATTAGTAATCCTCTACTGTTTAGATCTAGTCTTCCAACAGGTATTATTCTTTCTTTTATTTTTATTAAGTCTGTTACTTTTTTTCTGTTTTGAGGACTAAATAGTGTTGTTTCGTATCCTGGTGGTTTATTTAGTAATACGTATATTTTTTTTTGTTTTTTTAGAACTTTTCCTTCTACTGATATTAAATCTGTATCTGGGTTTGCTTTATCTCCTATCGTTATTACTTGATCATTTACTGAAACTTTTCCTTGTTCTATTAATTCTTCTGCTCTTCTTCTTGAACATATTCCTGCATTCGCCATTAGTTTTTGTACTCTTTCTGATTCTGCAGGTGCTTCATTCTTTGGTTTATTTTTTAAATTATGTATAGTTTTATGTATTAGTTTTTTTGCCATCTATATATAGTATAGGTGCGTTGTTTAAATACTTTGGGTAGTTAATTAGATTTTAAAGCTTAAAAAAGACTTTAAACTAAAAAAATGAGAAAAATAGGAAATCAATATTGATATAAAATATCTCTTTTAAACAAAACTTGATCCATAACCATCACGTTATTTTTATTATAATATGCTGTACAACTTATAGGCATTATTTTATTCATTAGATTTTCATTTAATTCATTAATAGGTTTAGATCTTCTTAATTTGTAAAATCGAAGCTTTACTTGGTCTAAATAATTTGTATGCCCATCAACATTAATCCAGCCATCTTTATGTCTTCCAATAGAGTATGAAGATTCGCCACCATACCATAATTTGTCTATTTCAGGTATTATTGCACCTAACATAGCTCTTGGTAAACTTGTGAATATATCAACAAATCTTAAAGCTCTTTCATTTATTTCATTTGCAAGAGTATCAATTGATTTGTCTTTCATAATAATTGAAATAATATTTCCTTTAAATATTTTAGGATAATTTATTTAATTAAACAAACTTTTAATTAAAATCTCGATCTATTCACACTTTTAGAAATTCATGGATGTGCTTATAGTATTGTTCTTTCTTTGTATTAGCTAATTTTTCTATAATTAGTTCTGGCGTTGAATTAGCTAATTTCCCCATGACTGGCGCATGATCTATTATTAAGTTAAATTTTTCATCAAGACCCTTTGCTTCTATGCCGTCAATTCTTGTTTTATTTGGAAGCATTTTTTTCACTTCATGTCCTAAGTGGGTCGCTATTATTAAGAAGCAATTTTTTTGTATGAAATAATTTGTTGTTGCTGCAATTATATTTCCTGCAACGCCTGGTTCTGTGACTGCTTCTATTTCATCTGCGAGTATTAATGTGTTTTTTCCAGGTTTTATTTTTGACATTTGATTAAGCAGTGTTTCAAATGCGCCTTTATTTGCGCTTCCTTTGTTTTTTGCAAAATAATATACTTCTGTGAAAAGAGGTGTTTCTACAAATCCATTTATTTTTATTCCTAGATTCGTAAGACTTATTATTTGTATTACGTGTTCAAGAAGTGTTGTTTTTCCCCCGCTATTTGCACCTGTAAGTATTGATGCTTTATTTTCTTCGTTTAATTCAAACGTTATTGATTCTGGTTTCTGTATCAAATAATTTAATGCATTTTTTATCACAAAATCTTTTGTTATTTTAGGAAATTCCACTACTTGTATTCCGCTAGCCGACTCCTGTACCCTGTTCCCTTCAGCACTTTGTTCCCTTACAGCTGCTCCCTGCACACTATGCCCTGCCCCTTGAATTCTATTCACACCAGAGGTAAAATCTAAGAATATCAACTCTTGTTCTAATTTTTTTAGTAATTGAGGAATCTTTTTTATTTCTTCTTTATTGTTTTTTATTTTTTCAGAAAAGAGTGTGTGTTTTTCTTCGTTTTGTTTTCGTATTTTTTCTTCTAGTTCTTCTTCATTGATTGTTACTGGTATTTCTTGATTGAATATTTCTTCAAAGAATTGTTTTTCTTTAATTGTATCTTTAATTATTTGTTTTATTTCTATAGGATATTGTTTTATACTTAGTGCTTCAAATAGTTGTGTTCCTTGTATTGTTAGATTTTGTATTTTCTCTTGAATTGTTTCATTTATTTCTTCTAATTTCTTTTGTGCGAGTTCAGATGTTATTGTTATTAAATTTTCTTCTGCTAATAAATCTAATAATTTAGTTAATTGCGCCACTATTTCTTTTATTTCTGGTGTTTGTGTGTTTTTTAATATCTTTAAATTTTCTTTCCATGTTGATAATGTTATTAAGTGTTTTTCTAAGTAAACATCTTCAACACTATCTAAAAAGACTGTTTGAGAAAGATTTTCTAGTATTAATTCGTATTTTTCGCAATTTACTACTTGTATAATTTCATAATTTGCTAATTCTTCTACGTCTTGTTCGCTTATCATTAATTGGCAAGGTATTTTTTGTTTTTTTAATTCTAAATATGTTTGTTCATCTTCTGTAACTGCTAGAATCGAATATTTTGGTTTCCATGTTACATTTGATTTTTTTAATTCTTTTAAAAAATCAACATCTAAATCTGAATTTCCTAAATATTTTTCAAAGAATTTTTGTCTTTTTAATATGTCGTTTTCTTCAGTGCTAAATTCAAAGTAATTTAATATTTGCCAAGTATTTTGTAATTGATAATTAGAGGCCATTTTATTCATTATCTTACTATGAATTGCTTTAGCATCTTTTGTTTTATATATTGAAGAATTAGTATAAATTTTAGGTTTTACTTTTTGTTTTAATATTGATTCTTGTTCATTAAATAAAGTTATTTCTTGTTCTGTTATGTATTTGATTAAGTCTTCTTTCATTTCAATCTAATAAAACTACAATAAACTTATTTTCATACTTTGTGTAAGAATGTCCAGTGTTAAAAAGTATAGAAAATGAATTAATTTTAACGACAAGTTCATGTTCGTAAATGATATCCTTTTTGTATTAATTTGTATGTTATCATAAATAATATGCTTGCAATTATTACTAAGAATATTAATCCTAAATATATGTTTCCATCTTGCACACCTATCATTCCGTATCTTACTCCGTTTATCATGTAAAATATTGGGTTGAATTGTGTTATTGTTGCTATTGTTCCTGAAACCATGTCAAGGGTATAAAATACTCCTCCTAAAAATGTTAGTGGTGTTACTACAAAATTTATGAATATGTTTAGTTGTTCCCATGTTTCTGCCCATAGGCCTACGAGTATTCCAAAGCATGCGAATACAAATGATATTAATAGGCAATATATTATTAATATCCAAAAATGATGAATTGATACGTTTATGAATAGCATTGCAATAATTATTGTTCCAAGTCCTAAGAAAAATCCTCTTAGCATTCCTGCGAATATGTATGCTAATGTAAATTGTATATAAGATATTGGAGCTAGTAATATATCTGTTATGTTTCCAAAGTTTCTTGCTACATATAATGAGCCTGAGGGATTACTATATGATCCGTTTATTAGTAATTGTACGAATAGTCCTGGTAGTATGAATAAAAAGTAGCTTACGCCTGATACTTCTTTTATTCTTGATCCTATTGCAATTCCAAATATTAGAAAGTAAAATAGTACTGTTATTAGTTGTGGAAATATTGTGTTGTTTGGTACTTTGAAGAATCTTAAGAATTCTCTTTTGAATAGTGTGTAAAATGGTATCCAGTCGCTAGTTTTGGTTTTCATTTTTTATTAGCCTCCTGAATATGTTTTCTAGGTTATCTTGGTCTACTGAGAAGTTTTCTATTTCTATTTTTTGTTCTTCGAGTATTTTTAGTGCTAATCTTAAATTTTTGTTTTGATCTTTTTTTGGGGTTTGTATTATTATTTTTTTATCTTTATAATCATAATTTAGTTGATTGAATTCTTTTGGTAATTTTTTGTCTTCTTTTAGGTATATTGTTATTTTGTTTTGACTTAGATCTTCTATTATTTTTTCTTTTTCTTCTAGTTTTATTATTTTTCCTTTGTTTATTATTGCTATTCTATCTGCAAGTTTTTCTGCTTCTTCTATGTAGTGCGTTGTAAGTATTATTGTTATTCCTTGTTCATTTAGTTTTTTTATAAATTCCCATAATTCATATCTTGAGTCTACGTCTAGTGCAGCGGTTGGTTCGTCAAGGATTAATATTTCTGGTTTGTGCATCATTGCTTTTATTATTGAGAGTTTTCTTTTCATTCCACCGCTTAATTGTTTTATTCTTGATTTTCTTTTTTCCCATAATTCAAATTGTTTTAGTAGTTTTTCTGCTCTTTTTTGTGCTTGTTTTTTTAACATTCCAAAATATCCGCCTTGATATACGAGTATTTCTAATATTGTGAAGTATGGATCAAATGTTAAGTCTTGTGGGCTTAATCCTATTTGATTTCTTGCTTCCCTGTATTGTTTTTCTACATCGTGTCCATTTACTAGAATTTTTCCTGATGTTTTATTTGATAATTGTGTTATGCAGTTTATTGTTGTTGTTTTACCTGCTCCATTTGGTCCTAAGAATCCAAATATTTCTCCTTTTTTTATATTAAATGAAATATTATTTACTGCAAATACTTCTTCTTTTTTTTTCTTTATAGTAAATTTTTTTACTAGTCCTTGTATTTCAATAGAATTCATAATAAAAAGAAAAAAAAGTTATTTAAAAAAGTTTTGGATCATCCATTATAACCTACGAATTGATGTACTTTATTATCATACGCATTTTTATGCAAAATAGTGATAGGTTCCTCTCCTGTAGGATTTACTCCTACCAGTCCTATTATTTTTGCTTTGTTCTTTCCTTCATTGTTTATTATTTTTGTTAGTAATTCTGCTCTGTCTTGACCTCTTACTATGTACGCAAAGCCCATACCATTATTTTGCTTGGTGAATGATGTCTTTACATCCCATCTTGATTCCTGCATAAGTAGATTGTGTATGGGTAGTGGTTCTAAAGGATCTGTTATGTTAAAAACAACTCCTTTTCCTACTCTGTTAAAGTTGTGAAGTCCATTTCCTGTAATATTTATTCCATATATGTCTAATGAGTCAAATGCATCTCCTATTATGTTTGCTTCTCTCAGGTATAGTGCAGTTGGTTCTTGCATTGCTTCTCTTACTGTTTTTCCTTGAAGTATTTCTGGTTTGTCATCAAGTTGGAATTTTCCTGTGTATTGTGATTTCCATTCTTCTCTTGGTTCTACTCCTGGAATAAGCAATTTATGTCTTGCTCCTGTGTATCCATTGCTGTGCATTCCAGTACTTGATACTCCAACTATGAAATCTCCTGGTTTCGGGTCTAGATTAGGTGTTTCTTCTTTTTTTATGAAACCATTCATAACAATTCCGTAATCTGCTCCTTTTCCTGTAACTCCTAAAGATATCATTTCGTCGAGTGACGCTGTTTCTATTTTTCCTACGTTCATATCATAGGGTGCTTTTTCATATCTTATATCTTCCGCTGCATCTACTAGCCCATTCATTATTTCCCCCATGTGTTTTTCTTCTACTCCTGTCTGGCATGCTATGTAAACTGAGATTTCTGAAGGATATGCTCTTAGTAGTGGAGCCATGTCATTTGCGTTCATTGCAACTCCATCTATCATTGATTTTGAAAAGTCATTTCCCCATGCTGAAAAAAAGAGTTTTGTTCCAACTCCATCGACACAGTGTACTGAATAATAATCTTTGTTAATTGGTGTTTCTTTTAGTTCTGCGAAGAATCCTTTTGCTTTATCTACTGATCTGTTAAATAACCATGTCGCTCTTTGAAGTACTTTTTTTCCATCTGAAATTGCTATTTCTTCACTTTTTTCATAATCCGCCGTGTCTCTAAATCCGCAGTTTCCTGTTTCTTCTTGAATTCCCATTTTAATTTTTCCCCCATATTTATTTTAATTTATTATTTTTTTAATTTATTTTTTATTTTTTAAAAATGCCCGAAGCATCTTTCTAGTGTTGCCGGCATTGCCATTTTGTATTCGTTTGCTGCGTCTATTACTTCTGAATCTTTTATCGAGCCATATGGTTGAATTACTGCACTAACACCTACACTTGCAAGTACATCTATTGAATCACTAAATGGAAAGAAAGCATCCGAACTGCATACTGCGCCTTTGAATGGATTTTTACTTAAATTTTCATATCCTTGTATTCCTCTAAGAGGGTCATATAATATATCTTCTCTATCCATTGCTTTTTGCATTCCTTTTATTATTGCTTGTTCTATTGCCCCTACTCTTTCTACTTGTCCCGAACCCATTGCTACAAGTGTTCCGTTTTTTACAAATACAATTCCATTACTTCTTGCACCTGAAATATTGAGATACCAAGAAGTAATAAGATCTTTTATTTCTCTTTCTGTTGGATCTCTTTGTATTATGTGTTTTTTATTTTCTTTGTCTATTACCATAGGGTCCATTATCAAATCTTCCTTAGATTTTATTGATGTTAAGTATAAGTCTTGAACTCCTATTCTTCCACCAGGCATTTCTTTTAATGAGTAAAGTCCGAATGTGTCGTCTCGTTTAAACTTAGGAAGATTTTCAAGCCCTGAAAATTCTGCTATTCTTATGTTCTTTGACTGTTCTTGTAAATATCCTATTACTCCTTCTTCAAATGATGGTGCGGCTACTACATCAACAAAGAAAGGGCTTTGTCCTTTTTTTTCATACATTGCTTCTGCTGTTTCTTTGTTAAGTGGTTTATTTGTTACAAATGTTCCTCCAAAGTTGCTTCTTAGATCTGAGTCTCTTGCTTTTCTGAATAGTTCATCAAGAGATTCTTTGTTTGCTTGTGTTGCAAAACCTGAAACTATATTGTGTTTCATTATTACTGCTGTTTCTTTTTCAAAGAATTTTAGGTTATCCATAGCTCTTGTTATATCAAGCTCATTAGTTAGCGATAGTCCTCCTTTGCCTTTGTCATCATTTCTTACAGAGTTTATATCCACATTAATTCTGAATGTTGCTACTTCATTCATATCATTTATTTTGTATGTTGCTGCATGCTGATTAGGATTCTCTCCATATTTTTTGTCTGATGATTTTATTAAGTGAATAACCATACTTTGTGGAAATTCTCCTTCGTTTCTTGTTCTATAGCTTCTTTTGAAGTCTGATATGTCTGTTCCTCTCATTTTTTACCTCTTATCCATATTACTGTATTACCATTGCTAAAATTTCATCTACATTTTCTTTTTTAGTCACTTCACCAAAATATTCAGCTATGTTTTTTTCATATTCTGCTGTGTGTGTAAATGCTTTCGCTGCGTATTTTAATCTTTGGTGGAAATTTGTAGATAGTTTTCCGTTAAATGTTATATCTTTATAATCAACCGGATTTGTTATTACAAGACAACTCGGAAAATTTTTTGCTGCAGCTCTTATCATTGTAGGTCCGCCTATATCTATGTTTCCTCTTGCTTGTTCAAATGTTACGTCTGGTTTTGATATTACTTCTTTGAAAGGATATAAGTTTACTATTACTGCATCTATGTATGATGCTCCTTGAAGTTCTCCTTGTAAATATTTTTGGTGTTCTTTATTATTTCTTTCTCCAAGTATCCCTGCATGTATCTTTGGATGTAGTGTTTTTACTAATCCTCCTTCCATTTCTGGAAACTCAGTGTAGTCAGATACTTCAATAAGATTTCTTTGAAAATATTCTCCTAGTATTTCCTTAATTTTTCTAAAGGTTCCTCCGGTAGATAATAATGTGATGTCGGGATTTTTTATTATTAAATTAGGTACAAAATTTTCAAGTTCTGATTTGTCATATACGCTTATTAGTATGTTGTTTATTAATATTTCGTCTTCTATTTTTCCTTTCATATCTCTTATACTCATTTTTATGCTACCTCATTTAATGTTTGTTTTTTGTAATGTTTTTCTTTTATTGTATCTATTATTTTTCTTGATTCTCCTATGTATTCTGATGGATCAGTTATTTTTTTTAGAATGTTTTCATCTAATCTTGATGTTATTTCTTTGTTTTTAAGAAGAACGTCTATGAATTGTGTTTTTGTTTCCCACGCTTTTGTTGCTAATTTTCCTACTAAGTCGTGAGCTTCACTTCTTGTCATTGGGTTGCTTGTATATCTTGAATCATTTAAGTAAGCCATTACTTGAGGGCTTGTTACAACACCATATGTTCTGTGAACTCTTTCTTTACCTCTATCATCATTATATCCTATCCAGTAAACTGTGCTTGCAAGTCTTCTTGTTGCATGATCCATAAATTTGAAGGAGTCTTCAAGAATTATTCTCATATTAGATGATGCTGATAAATCTCTTGCATAGGGCATTTCTATATTCATCATTGCTGTAACTAAGTTTCCTGTCATAAATCTATTCATCGATTTTGTTTGTTCTTCTGTTGTAGGGTTTCCGTTTTTCGCATCTTTATGAGGCATCGCAGAACTTCCTTTTTTTCTTTTTGGATTTGTATTTAAAAAAATATTTGCATCATCGCCTCTACCCATTGCTATGAATCTTGCTATATTTTCCATTGTTCCTGAGAGTCTTGCAATTGAGTACATTATATCTGCTTCGTATTCAAGTCCTGGTACTTGTGCTGGCGCATCCATAAATCCTATACCTAATTTTTCACAGTATTTTTCTTGTATTTTTATTCCATCCATTCCTAAAGTTTTTGCTGAGTGGTGATCTCCTATTGCATCCGCCCATTTTCCTATTATTGAATTATCATATACAAATTTTAGAAGTTTAAGTCCTGATTGAAGTAATTCTGCGTAGTGCGCAAATGCTCTTCCTGCTGATGTCGGTACTGCATCATATAAATGTGATTGGCCCATATACGGTTTATTTTTAAATTCTATTGATTTTTCTATTACTATATCTCTTAAGTTTTCAACTGAATCTGCTATTATTTCAAGAGAACTTTTTATTTGTAATGCTTTTGCCGGTTGTGTTGTATCTGCACTTGTTTTGGCTTTGTTTACATGTTTTGCTGCGCTTGCAGGAAGTTTTTCTTCTAGTGCTGTGTTTATTGCTATGATGTCGTGTCCTGTTTTATCTTCTAATTCTTCTATTCTTTCCATAGCTATGTGTTCTAGGCTAGCTTTTTCTTTTATTATTTGTGCATCTTCCATTGCAACTATATGAGGATAAACTTCACTTAATGTTATGGCTGCTTCTCCTTGTACTTTAAGAGAATAATCTGCGGTTTTTTCAGCGCCCCATATTTCTATCATTTCTTCTGTACCGTATCTTCCTGATGTTAAATATGCTCTATCTGGTTTGTATCCTTCTTGAAATCTTGGTTTTGGTTTTGTTTCTTTCACCTTATCAACTCTTTTACAATTGTTTGTAGTCCTGATATTACTCTTTCATCTCTTGGTCTCATATCTGGTTCAAATCTTTGTCCTGTTAGATTTTGTATGCCCATTATGTATCTTACTGCTATTTTTGATCTTGTTTCGTCATCATATCCTTTGTCTCCTTTTGAGAATCCTCTTGCAAATTCTTTTGAATAAGATGCTGGATAAATTATTACTTTTCCATTCACAACATAGTCTTTTTCTTTTATTCCTGGTTGTGTTTCTTTTAGATAATTTACTAATCCTTCTTCGTCCCCTTGTTTAAATAATTTTAATTGTTTTTTATAATCGTCCGTTTTCCAGAATCTTGATGAGTCCATTGTCCATATTTCGTCTTGTCCTACTATTTCTCCTTTTAAATTTATACCATGTTCTGTTTTTGTATCTACTGCAATTAATCCTTTTTCTTTAAGATGATAAGTTACTGCGCTAAATAATGCTAGGGCTCCTTTTTTTATTTGTTTATATTGTTCTGGAGCACATATGTTGTTTTCAAATAAATATTTTGGACTTACTGATTTGTCGTGTTCATCTGATTTTGTTGAGGGCGTATCCATTATATATGGTAATTGTCCATTCACAATTAGATTTTCTGGTAATTTGTGTCCACAAAAATTTCTTTTTCCGTTTATGAATGCTTGATAAAGTGATGTACTTGTTGAACTTTTTGCCATGTATGCTCTTAGTACATTTTCTACCATTATTGATTTTAGATTTTCTGCAGCGATCACTACTGATGATGGTTTAAGTCCATTTATGTCATATTGAGATGATCCTATAAAGGGTATTGATTTTTTTCTCATGAAATTATGATTTATTGCTAAGATTTGATCTTTAAATGGTATTTCTCCTCTTGTTATGTCGTGTGTTGAGATTCTTGCTGTTCTTACCATTAGTCTTATTGGTTCGTAATTTTTTGTTTCAAGTAATTTGTTTTCAAAAGTTTCTTCTTGTCCTGATTTTGTTTTTATTGTTCCTTTTCCGCCAAATATTGAATCTGATACTTTTCCTGGTTTTACTTTGAATCCTTTTAGTTCAGGTATTTCTCCAGAATCTATTATTTCTTGTGTGCTTGTTATTGTCCTTTCATTTTTCATATATTCTTGAACTAAATCTGTTGCTTCTTGTTCTGTTAAAGGTTTTTCTTGATTTTTATTAAACATTTTTAATTGCATTTTATCATATAAGTTCTAATATTTTTTTTGAAACTAATCTATATAAAAAAGTTTCTAGTAAAAATCATTTCAATACTAGTATTCGTCAACATCCTAGGACAAATAACAAACAAAAAACATTAAAAAATGAAATAAAATAAAGATGTTTTCGTCACAGCTTGTTGACAAAAAAACAAAATTTTTTAATGAATAAAAGAAAATATCATAAATCTTTAAAAAGGCAAATAAATTCTCTTGTTAGTGGTAACAAATTTGAATGGTTGGTTTACAAAAGTAGCTTTTAATTATTTAGCTTTAGATTCAAGATTACAAAAAAGAGATGCTTATTTAAAAAAACAACAACAAATTTCAGAAAACGAATTCAATATCCTAACAACTATAAAAAAATCAAAGAAAAAACAAAATGCTTTAGACTTTCAAATTAAAAAAAATGCATTAAAAAATACAATTAAAGACAGCATCAAAAATTTTGAAATGCCAAACAAAAGAAAATATATTCAAAATATAATAAATGAAAATAAATTATTAGAAAATATTCTTAATGAAGAACCTTATAAAAATTTATCAATCAAAGACTTAAAAAATATGCAACAAAAAATGATAGGAGTTAAAAAAAAATATGTGAAAAGACTCTCTACAGAAAATTCTTTTTGGAAACAGCAAATATTTAGAAAAGGAGCATATCCATTAAACACATTTCTTTTAGGAGCTTCATTTTATGCACCTAAATATTTAGCTCTGGGACCTTTTTTAATATATCAATTTGTTAATTTAACTATATTGGATATAGAACGCGGAGGCGATTGGTATAAAAAACAAAATGAATTAAACCAAAAAACTGAAATGAACATATCTGATAAAATTAATATTCCTACTTCTGAAAGTTATAGTAAAGGAATAAGAAATGTTGCAATAACAACATCTGCTCAATTAGAAAAGCTGCCGAGAATGATTAATACTAATGATGAAGAAAATATTTTACACATATTTGAAGCTAAAAATTATTATTATATAACAATTAAAGAAATTAAAGAAAAAAACCCTAAACTCATAGATATTTTATTAGGTGTTGAAGATAGAAATTTTTATTTTCACAACGGAATAGATCCTTTAAACATTGCTAGAGCTGCTTTTGTAGATTTAACACACATGTATGTAAAAGAAGGCGCGAGCGGAATAACTAATCAAGTAGTTAAAAATCTCAATTTAAATCCGAATATAACACCTCTTAAAAAAGAAACTTTAGAAAATTTTGGAAGAAAAACAATAGAAAATTTAATATCAATAGGATTAGAATATTCTTTAACAAAAGATCAAATATTAGAATTATATTTAAACACTTGTTTCTTTGGAAATAATTCTTATGGTATCGCTGCTGCATTAATGAATGATTTTGGAATAACTTTAGAAGAAGCAACTGTTAAACACATGACATCTGAAATAACAAAATTAAAAGCGCCAACCACATATAACATGGCAAATGTTACAAACAAACAAAATATAGAAAATCATCCTGGTAATAAAAGACTTAATTTGATTTTAAAAACATTATATGATATAAATGTTTTATCTATAGAAGAGTACATATATGCAAAAGATGAAATTTTAGAATTCAAAAAAAATATTGTAAAGCCAAAAGCTCCTCAATTCACCTTTGAAGCATATGAACAAACTAATAATATAATAATAGAAAAAAACACTCCTTTAAATGCACCTATAACCTCAATAACAACTCTTGATAATGATTTACAAGAAAGTTTAGAAAGTTTAGTTAAAAATATTTCTCAATCAACAAAAACAGATAGTTCTTTACAAATAGCCGGGGTAACTTTAGGGAAAAATGGGAATATCCTTGCTCTTGTAGGTTCAAAAAATTATTTAGAAAATCAAACTAATTATGTTAATGGCCCCGTATTTATAGGAAGTACCCTAAAAACTTTTAGTGTATTATATACATTTAATGAATCTCCTTCACTGGCCACATATTCAAAAGTTGATGATATTCCTCTTTCAAGTTCTAAGTATAAAATAATAAATACTTTAAATGGAAAAAGACATTTAAAAAATCACGATAATAAATTTAGAGGAGAAAGTTCAATTACAATAGAGCATGCATTAAGCTATTCTATTAATGCAGGTATAGTAAATATGTTTTATAAAAATTTGCAAGGCGTAGATGGCAATCCTGATGATGAAATTATAAAATCAGATGAAGATTTATTATTAACAAAATATTTTAATTTTTTAGGAAATTTAGGAATAAAATCTCATTTAAATCTTAATAATATGAGTGAAGACCGATATTCAGATAAAGGTTTTTTGATATGTATTGGTGGAATGCAAACTGGAATTTCTTTAATAGAAGAAGCCGGAGCATATTTATCTTTAGCGAATGGAGGAGTTTATAAAAAACCTTATTATTTAGAAAAAATATATACTAATGGATCTAAAATTATTTATGAACATGAAGTTGATTCTAACAAAGTATTTGATGAAGAAGCAGCGCGAAAAGTAAATAAAATTTTAGAAACAACATTAACGTCTAGAAGATTTTATAATGGCCTAGATAAAAAATTAAAAAACGAAATAAGTTATAAAACAGGAACATCAGATTATGGTGTTAGTTTCGTTTATTACCTGCCTAAAAATAAAGAACTAAGAAAAACAGATGATGATAATGATAACTTACCTGTTGTTACTATTGTTTGGGCCGGATATGATCCTTTAAAAAAAGTCGAAATATCTGGATCTTTTCTTGGTCCGCTCATGGCAAAACACGCAAACGAGGTGTATTTGAAATGAGTAAAACATCAGATAAAATTATGCTTAGACCTGGAATAAAAATGACTTATGGAGTAACATATCATTCTCTTAAATTTTTAAGGTTTCTAATAAGACCTTTAGTAAAAAAATATGTTGATACTTCCATGAATCATCACTATCAAAAAATGTTTAAAGAGTTATTTACTAATAATAAAAACGGACTTAATATTTTCAACATTAAACAAACAAATAAACAAAATATAGAAAAAAGAATCTCAAGATTTTCTTACAAATTACTATTAAAAAACATATCAAGCATTAAAAAAAATGAATTGATTGCCAACACAAATTCTATAGCTAGTGAATTAACAACAAAATCAATGAAGTATGTTCAAGAACAGTTATTTTATGAAAATTCAGAAAAAAAACTAAAAGAAATAATAACTGAATTTAAACATGAAATTCTAAAATCAACAAACAAAACAACTTATGAGTTAATCAAACAAATTGTTGATTATTATTTCAAATCAGAACAAAACCATGTTCTTTTCAAAACTTATGAATTTGTAACTAATAGAAAAGCAAAAAATGATAAAATAACTAAAAAATTAAATGACAATAGTAAAAAAGATTTTTTGAATGACATAGTCACTCTTAAATATTTTTATTTAGTCGCCGAAGATTTTATTAGTAAATTAAATTATGTTCATGAAGAAAAAACAATATTATATTATTTAATCACAAAAACAGAAGAAATACCTGTAGGTGCATTAAAAATTGAATTTTATGGAAATTCATTTTATGAAAG
>JAIPET010000029.1 GCA_021736975.1 Candidatus Woesearchaeota archaeon | reverse complement strand
AACCATCGACTACAACAACTCATACGATAACGGAACACAATTCAACGCAACACTACAATCAGAAAACACAACCAAAAACGACGAATGGATATGCGGAATAACACTAAACGACGGAACAAACACAAGCCAAGAAGGAAACAGTACAGCGCTAACAATAATAAACACACAACCAACAATACAAACAACAATTATAACACCAACAACACCACAAACAAACGACACACTATACGGATACTGCAACGCAACAGATATAGATGGAGATCAAATAAAATACAATTATACGTGGTACAAAGATGACGTCGTAGAATTCTCAAGTATAGGCATAAAAATAAATTCTATAAGTGCAGGTTCAAGACATACTTGCGCAATAAGAACAAACGACTCACGAATACTTTGCTGGGGAAACAACGCATATGGACAACTAGGAAACGGAACCTCCGGAGGACAAACAAGCAACCCTCAACTAATAAACGACACAACACAATACAAACAAATAAGCGCAGGAAATGACTTTA
Organism: Candidatus Woesearchaeota archaeon; assembly: GCA_021736975.1. Taxonomy (GTDB): domain Archaea; phylum Nanobdellota; class Nanobdellia; order Woesearchaeales; family 21-14-0-10-32-9; genus JAIPET01. The sequence continues at coordinate 15,669 of JAIPET010000029.1, read as the reverse complement.
CATGCGGTTTAACCATAAATAACACAGTAAAATGTTGGGGATATAATAATGGAGGACAAATAGGTGACGGAACAACAACACAAAGAAACAATCCAACACTAATAAACGACACAGCAAAATACAAATATTTAGATGTCGGGTATGAAGCTACATGCGGAATACTAACAAACGGAACAGCAAAATGCTGGGGAAATAATTACTATGGAGAATTAGGCGTTGGAGATACAACTAATAGAACAAATCCAACAGCAATTAATGATTCTGCAACATACAAACAAATAAGTGCAGGATATGATTACACATGCGGAATACTAACAAACGGAACAGCAAAATGCTGGGGATACAACACAAATGGAGAACTTGGACTAGGACACACAACTCACCAATACAACCCGATAACAATAAACGACACAACAACATACAAACAAATAGATGCAAACTATTACAATACATGTGGAATACTAACAAACGGAACAGCAAAATGTTGGGGAAGCAACAGTGTAGGACAAGTAGGTGACGGAACAACAACACAAAAAAATAATCCAACAACAATAAACGACACAACAACATATCTTCAAATAATGGGAGGTGCAGACCACACTTGCGGAATAACAAATAAAGGACAAGTAAAATGCTGGGGAGATGATTCCTCAGAACAACTTGGAAACGGAGTTCAAACTGAGAATCCAAATCCTACAAACACAACAGACACCTCGACATACATAACAATAACATCAGGAGAATATTTTAGTTGCGGAATATTAAGAAATGGAACAACAAAATGTTGGGGAGATGGTTCTTCAGGACAACTAGGAGATGGAGCATTATCAACTAATCAAGATCCTACACAAATAAATAATGCAAATTCATTCGGAACAGGATATTTTGATAGCGGAGAACAAACACTAGTATCAATAATAAACTCAGAAGAAACTACAGGAAATGAAAATTGGACATTAAGCTGCACACCATATGACAGCCAAAACTATGGCGCCCAAACAAACACCAGCATCATAATACCCGCAACAAACACAGCACCAACAATAACATACGTAGAAAGTATAAGCTCACAAGACCCACAAGAATCACAAAATAAATCTATAAGCATAACATATACTGTAACCGACACCGATGGAAATGAAACAATAAATGTATCAAGTGCAAGCACAATATTTAGTAAAGGCGCAATAGAAAGAACAAATACAAGTTGTATTTCAACCAACATAAATAGCACCTCAATAAATATAACCTGCACAATACAAATGACATATTATGACGAACCAGGAACTTGGAATATAAACGTATCAATACAAGATAATTCTGCAGCTTATGTTGAAAATACAACTACAACAATGACATACAACGAATTATCAGCAATAAGTTTAAACGTAAATGAAATAACGTTTGGAACTGCAAATATAGGACAAGAAAACGTTTCTGGAACAACATTAATAGTAAACAACACAGGAAACGTCAATTTCACACAAATACAAATAAAAGGATATGACCTAACAAATGAAACAAACACAATAAGCGCTGGAAACATAACAGTAAACGTAACAGACTCATCAATAGGACAACAAATAATAAACAATACACTAATAAACATAACAAATGCGCAACTAATAAAACAAACAATAGAACAAATATACTTTTACATAGACGTGCCAAACATCGTTCTTCCAGCAAAACAATATAACAGTATGCAACCATGGACAATAATTGCAGAAAAATAAAGTTAATCTAAAGGATTTCTGATATTTTTTATATTCTTCTTCGCCACCCTTGTGATTACTGTCATAGAACTCAACATCAAGTACAGTACAAGACCGTACAAAAAAAATGGTGTATTCGCCGAACGGCAATATACTCCTAGGTGTCAATGGACGATACTTCAGCAAACAAAGTTTGCGAAGTTCGGTAATAATAAATTATCCGAACCATTGTACGCCACCACCCGGATTCGAACCGGGAACTCCAAAGGAACTGGCTGTTTTGGGAACCAAAACCACGAAAATCTGTGATTTTCTTCCGCTCAAGGCCAGCGCAATACCAGGTTATGCGATGGTGGCATGAATGTAAATGAATGACAACGACGCAACCAGACACCAATTCAGTTTCTGAGTAGCGACGGTGGCAAATAATGTCATCATGAGCAACTTAGAATATAAATTCTTCATTAACCCATGGTTTAATACTTAAGAAACATGTTTGTTTTTTAAAGATTACTGATTATAACTTTGAATATAAGCAATTAATTTGAAAAAACAAACAAATTGCAAAATATTTGTTTGAACTTTTTAATTTCTAAATCTTTCCATATTTAGGAAACTTTTAATTTCTCTTTTTAAAGCGTCTGCATCTTTATGAGCAATATCTTCATATCTATCAATCAAACCCCTATACAAAAATTTCTCCGCAATAGTCTTTAAAAAGTAATACAAAGGCTTAGATTCCCACGAACCTTCATAATCTGTAGTCAAAAAAACATCAAATTTAAAACTACCTTCCCCTTTTTGAACCTTAATTTTAACTTTATCTTTAGTCACAACAACATCTTTCATTTTACTCAAAACCATATTGAGTCTAATTTCTATCTTAGCATAATCACTAATTTTCTTATAAGGCTGTAATTTAAGAGTTATTTGTTTTCCATCTTCATAAATCTCTTCAAAATTCCAAATCTCTATCTTATCATACCCATTTTGTTTTAACCAAGAATCAATAATCTTGTATAACTCCTTACAATTAATTAAACCCTTGTACTTAAAAGAATCTCCAAACCTAATTGCTTTAACTTCTACCATAGTATGTTTTTAATAACCTCTTTTTAATATGCATTAGTGGATGCCTCCATTCTTAAAAATTTTTTTATTTCAGTCTCTAATTTAAAAATGTCATAAGTTAAAACATCTATATACTTAAATTCATAATATCTTCTTAAAATTTTAGTAACTAGCCACTCAAGCAATTTTGGATGCGTTTTATATTTCCCTTGATAATCAAACTCAACTTCACCTTTTAACCTTAACCAAAATTTACCCTTACAAACAGGTCTAAGTTTACCATGAAGCTCAGCTTCAAATTCCTTAACATCATAAAATTTCATATTAAAATTTATTTTAAATTTAACAAACTCATCAATTTTCATCTCAGGAGTCATCTTTATTTCAACTTCATTACCTAAAGGACCAGCTACTTTATCCTTATACAAAGTCTCCATAAAATCATATCTTCGCTCATCAAGCCAACCCCTCATCAACTTATAAAGACCATCAAAATCATAAACACCTTTATACCTAATTTCAACTTCGTGATCAGGAACTTTTACACTAACCATAATAATCAATATTAAAATTAGAATTAATACTTATAAATGTTTTGTAGTAAATGACCAACACGAACTCATTCTTTTTTTGTATTGTGAAGCGCTATTTTTTACTCCGTCAAAAACAAAAAACCAATATCAACACATATTTTGCTATACAAAATACAAATATTTCAAATTAACTTCAAAAAAATACTAATTGATTCATATAACCATAGAAAATAAATCATTACAAAAAAAAATTCAATAAAAAAAATAAAAAAATGATATTCATATAAAGTAATCAAAATTATTTAATCCTTACACATTCAAGATTTCTAGGAACTTCAGTTTCTATCCTAAATTGCTTATGTAAACTACTAGCAAGATCTAAACACCTATTACTTTCACCGTGATTAACAAGAATTCTTCTTGGCCTTGGATTTAATCTTGAAACAAAATTCATAAGTTCACGTCTATCAGCGTGACCAGAAATCTCAATCCTAGTAACATCCATATTAATTTTAAGAACTTCTTCTCGTCCATTCTCACGCATAATGATTTCTTTTTCTCCACGTTGAATTCTTCTACCAAGAGTACCTTCACCTTGATAACAAGAAAATACTAAAGTATGCCTTTTATCTTCAGCCATATTCTTCAAATACTCAACAGAAGGACCACCTGACAACATTCCAGATGTTGCAAGAATTATACAAGAACCTTCTTCTTCAATAATTTGTTTTCTTTCTTTTTGACTTCCAACTTGCTTAATATTTTTATTCAAGAAAGGATTATTATCTTTATGAAATATTTGTTGTCTAATCGTACTATTCAAAAATTCTGGATAAGCAGTAAAAATAGCAGTAATATCCCAAACCATACCATCAATATAAATCGGAATATCATTAATCAAACCAGAACGAACCATTTCTTCAACTAAGATAAGAACTTCTTGACCTCTACCAGAACCAAGAGTAGGCATTAAAACTTTGCCACCTCGCTCAACAGTATTTTTAATAACTTCTTGTAAAATATTATCTTGCGTTCTTACATTCTCAGTGATATTTTCTCTACCACCATAAGTACCTTCCACAAGCATAGTTTCAAGTCTTGGAAACTGCGTAGCAGCAGGACTTAAAAGTCTTGTCTTAACAAATTTAATATCTCCCGTATAAAGTAAATTATGCAAACCATTTCCAACATGAATATGAACCATTGCGCTACCAAGCGTATGACCTGCATTATACAAAGTTATTCTTACATCAGGAGTCACATCAGTTACTTCCTCATAATCTAAAGTAATAGTATGCTTAACCATTTCCTTAACATCATCAGTATCATAAATAGGATCTTTTCCTTCTCCTCTGGCAATCTTAATCGTATCTAATTGTAAAAGAGCCATAATATCCCTAGTTGGCGCAGTACAATAAACAGGGCCCCTATAACCAAATTTAAAAAGATAAGGAATAAGACCTGTATGATCAACGTGCGCGTGACTTACAATAACTGCATCAATCTCCTTAATATTAAGTTCAGGAGCCTCAAGATATGGATACGGATCATCAGAATTACTAACATCAATACCACAATCTAAAAGAATTCTGGATTCTGGAGTTTGTAATAACAAACAAGATCTTCCAACTTGCCTTCCACCACCAAGATATGAAATTCTAATCCACTCATGCTTTTTTTGTCTTAACCAACCATTGTAAACTCTTTCTCCAACTTTATGAAGAAACTTTCTTCTATAATCAGAATTTTGGTATAAAACAGAACGAATATTTTCAATAATTTGACTTCTAATCAAAGGCTTTCTTTTAATTTGAGGAACCCAAAAAGTCTTAGCCTTAATTTTTTGTAATAATTCACCTTGCTTACCAATTGCAAGACCAGGTTTTTCAGCCTCAATAATAACAATCGATCTTTGCTCATCAAAAATAATCTGATCAATATTAGCTTCCTCACCAATAAGAGCCCTAATTTCCTTTTCTGCTTTTTCAGGATCATGACAAAGACTAGGATCCGGCCTTAATTCAATTCGTTTCTTAATCTTATGAACTATAGACTTAACTAAACCTTTGTCATCCTTAACAAAAACTTTATCTTTTGAATAAAGTACGATGTTTGCACCTTCAAAAACTGCATCGCTGATCTTTCCTTCTGGTATGTCCTTTAAAATTTCCTTTATTATATCGCTTGGCATAGAAATAACCTTCTTTAATTTTTTACAAATTTATTATTTATCCTCAATTTTAATTTCTTAACTTTTTAATTCCAAAACACAAAAAAATATTTAATATATAAATAAAAATTATTCAAGAGTATTATTTAATAATCTTTGACCTACTTTTCTAGCACCATCCTTATCCATAACCCAAAGATCAATACCTTCACCTGAAGCACTATCTCTTTTCAAAGATGATGAAATTGCTCTAACTGCTAACTCAACTGCTTCATTTTCAGAAAGATCTTTTTTCCAAGAATCTTCCAAAACACCAAGAGCAAAAACCATTCCTGAACCGGAAGTTACAAAACCAGTTTTTTCATGAATCTCAGTTAAAGAGCCATCAGGAAACAAATCAAAAAGATGAGGCCCATTAACATCATAACCACCCAAAAGAAAATGAGCAATACTACCTCTACTTCTTAAACCTGAATAATTAAATGTAGCCAATAAATTAGCCGCTTCCTTAACAAGAGGAGCCCTCCCTGTTCTAATCTCTTTTAAATTAACTTCAGCTCTTAAATATTTCACTAATAACTGAACATCACTCACAGAACCCGCCATAGTCAAAGCAATATTATTATTAATAGGAAGAACCTTTTCAATATTCTTATCAACTATTAAATGACCCGCAGTTGCTCTCTTATCTGCTGCAAGAACAACGCAATCTTTTCCTAATACGCCAACTGTTGTAGTGCCTGTTTTCAATACTTCATTTTCTTTATCCATTTTTTCAGCCTTCATTTAATTTTTTAATTCAACATCATTTTTTCTGATATTCAAATTTAATTTTTCTATTACCACTAGCTGTTCTGAGAATTGCTAGAAAAAACATTTTCGATATCAGTGTTAATCAGTCTTTATTTAAATAATTTTTGAAAAAAGGGCTCTGGCCGGAAAAGAATAAATTTGTATACTGGAACACGGCACAACCTATGCATTCTCTTTTAGACTGCATGTGCCTCGATGGGCGCCATTATACACAAAAGTGTTATTCCGGCTAGAGCCGAAAAAAGACGAAAATAATCAAAAACCAAAATAAATATGCTCATCATACAATACATATATAATATAGGGAACACTAACCAAAAAAACCAAAAAAACAAACAAAAAACAACACAGTAATCTTTATAAATAGACTTGGTTTCCTACATGTTACCCGTGAACACTACTTAACGTAGGAGGGAGTTAAAATGGATAAAGAAACAACACAAAAAATAATAAGCGAATTAAGAGAAAATAGTAAAAAAAGAAAATTTTCTCAATCATTTGATCTCATAGTAACTTTAAAAGATTTAAATCTAAAAAACCCAGAAGAACAAGTTGAATTCTACACAGAACTACCACATGCACTAGGTAAAAAAGTAAAAGTAGCAGCATTAGTAGGACCTGAATTAAAAGAAAGAGCAGAAGGAATAGTAGATACAATAATAGCCCAAGATGACTTTGCTGAATTCAAAGACAAAAAACTAGCAAAGAAACTAGCAAAAGATCACGATTTTTTCATAGCACAAGCAGAAATTATGCCAAAAGTAGCAGCTGCATTTGGGCGAGTCTTAGGACCAAGAAATAAAATGCCAAATCCAAAACTAGGAAGCATCTTACCTGCAAAAGGATCAGTAGAACCATTATATAAAAAACTACAAAAAACAGTAAGAATAAGTGGAAAAAAAGCACCTATGTTACAAGTAAAAGTAGGAACAGAAGATATGAAAGACGAAGACATAATAGAAAATATTACAACTGCATACAATCAAATAGAACATCATTTACCAAAAGAAAAAGGAAACGTAAAATATGTTCTCTTAAAATTAACCATGAGTAAACCAATCAAAATAGAATAAGGAAATAAAAATGGCGAAAATAACAACACATGCATCAGACGCAAAAAAGAAAACAGTAAAAGAATTTTCAAACCTTGTAAAAAAATACAAAGTGATCGCAGCAGTAGATGTAGAAAATTTGCCAGCAAAACAACTAAACCAAATGAGAGACTCACTCAGAGGAAAAGCACATTTACAAATGACAAAAAGAAGATTACTATCATTAGCACTAAAAGATTCTGGAAAAGAAAACATAATGGACCTTGAAAAATACATGACAGGAATGCCTGCATTATTATTTTCAGATGAAAACCCATTCACATTATTTAAAATACTTAAAAAAAGCAAAAGTCCAGCACCAATAAAAGGAGGACAAATAGCTCCAAACGACATAATAGTACCTGCAGGACCAACAAGCTTTGCACCAGGACCAATAATTGGAGAACTTGGACAATTCAGAATAATAACAGGCGTAGAAAATGGAAAAGTAGCCGTAAAAAAAGAAGTAGTAGTAGCAAAAGAAGGCGAAGAAATAAAACCAGCACTCGCAGCACTTCTAACAAGACTCGGAATATACCCTATGGAAATAGGATTAAACTTACAAGCAGCATACGAAGAAGGCTCAATATTACATAAGAAAGATTTAGATATTGACGAAGATGCATTCTTAGCACAACTAAAAGGAGCTGCAAGCGACGCATATGCATTAACAATCGGAATAGCATATCCAACAAAAGACAATATAACTGCACTAATTGCAAAATCAGCAAGAGAAGCATTAGCACTTGCAGATTCACAAGACATATTAACAAAAGAAACAGTAGGAAAGGTACTAGCTAAAGCAGACGCACAAGCATCTATAATAAATAGCAAAATACCAAAAGAGTAAGAGTTCAACGAAAGTTACGATGAAAACAAATTATTAGGAGGCAAAAAAAATGGAATACGTATACGCAGCATTACTCTTGCACAAAGCAGGACAAAAAGTTGAAGAAGAATCAGTAAAGAAGGTACTAACAGCAGCAGGCGTTCAAGCAGATGATGGAAGAATAAGATCACTAATCGCAGCACTAGACGGTGTAGATATAGAAGAAGCAATAAAAAGCGCAGCAATAGCACCAGTTGCATCAGCAACCGCAGCACCTGCAGCAGAAGAGAAAAAAGAAGAAAAGAAAGAAGAAGAAAAGAAAGATGACAGTGCAGCAGCAGCTGGACTAGGCGCACTTTTCGGATAAACCTTTTTTTAACCTTTTTATTTATTATTCTAAAAACAAGTGACTAAACAATGCTACAAGAAGAGGAAAAACAAAAACTCCTAGAAAACCTAAACAAGGTAAGGGACGAAGTGAATAACCTAAAAAAGAGACTTAATGAGTTAAATAAAGAAAAAGAAAAATGGTACTCTAAAAAAGCAGAAATAGGCACACAAATAAAAAACAAAATCAACACAGTTAAAGATTTAAAAGATAAAAGAAATGAATTCTCAACAAAAGTAAAAGATCTTAAAAAACAAAGAAACGAACTAAATGAAAAAATAGGCGACAACATAAAAGATTTAGTAGATAAGAAAAAAGATGCACAACCACCACAACAAAGAGATAGAGATCGAAAAAAAAATCCAGGATTCTTAAAAAAACAAATAGAAGAACTAGAATTTAAACTAGAAACATCACCTATGAAATACGAAGCAGAACAAAGAATGATGAAACAAATTAAACAACTCAAAAAAGAACTAAAAGAAATGGGTGGAAACGTAGAACAAAAAGGCGAAATAAAACAAAAAAGTAAAGAAACAGACAAACTCAAAAAAGAAGCAAACGTACTACACAAAGAAATGCAAGACAAAGCACAAAAAAGCCAAGATCTACATGAAGAACTAATCAAACTATCAAAAGATATAGATGACTTAAAAGAAAAAGAAGAAGAAGCATTCAAACAATTCACAGAACAAAAACAAGTGTTTCAAGAAGCAAACGATGAACTAAAGAAAAAACTAGACGAAGTAAATGAACTAAAACATAAATTACAAGACTATAACGTAGAATTCAAAGAAGAAAAACAAAAAGCAGATAACAAAAACCTACAACAAAAAGCAAAAGAAGTAGAAGAAAAACTAGAAAAAAGAAAAAAACTAACAACAGAAGACCTATTAATATTACAAAGAACTGATGAAAACTCAGAAAGAAAAAAAACTAAAAAACAAGAACACAAATACTCAAAGAAAAAATAATTCTAAAAAACATTTAATCAACCAAAATAAACATTCATCTTTAAAAAAAATAACGAAATATAAAAAACAAACAACATACAATTATAACAAATTATTAAAAATAAGACGAACTCACAAATAAAATGACCCTACATATGATAAGTTTAGGACTCGGAAATAAAGAAGACATAACAATCAGCGGACTGAACGCAGTCAAACAGTGTTCTGCCGTATTCCTTGAAAACTACACAGCCATCATGAACTGTTCAATCAAAGAACTAGAAGAATTCTATCAAAAAAAAATAATCCTTGCAACAAGAGAATTAGTTGAAAAAGAATCTGATAAAATATTAGAACCTGCAAAATCAGAAAATGTTGCGTTCTTAGTTGTAGGAGATGTATTTGGAGCAACAACCCATACAGATTTATTTTTAAGAGCAAAAGAACAAAACATAGAAATAAAAATCTATCATAATGCCTCAATAATGAATGCGATAGGCGAAACAGGTCTTGAACTCTATAAATTCGGAAAAACAACATCAATAGTATTTGATGACAATAACTGGCTACCAGAAACACCATACAATTCAATAAAAGAAAATCTTGAAAGAGGACTACACACCCTATGCTTATTAGATATTAAAGTAGCAGAACCAAGTCCAGAAAACATAAGAAAAGGAATAAATAAACCAGAACCATCAAGATTCATGACAATACAAAAAGCAATAGAAATTCTTAAAAAAATAGAAGAAAAACAAGCAGAAAAAATAATATCTGATGAAACCTTAGCAATAGGAATTGCAAGAATAGGTGCAGAAAACCAAATAATAAAATCAGGAACACTAAAAGAACTTGCAAAAGTAGACTTTGGAAAAGAAATGCACTCCCTAATAATACCAGGAAAACTACATGAAATAGAAGAACAAATGATAAGCACACACAAATAAAATAATTAAATCACTCTGGTTGAAACATTTTTCACCCTATCTAATAAACTATAATCTGGAGCAAATACAAGCCCATTATCATTAAATTTTCTAAAATCATTCAAATCAAACAATTTAGTTTCATCAAAAATTTCCTCCCTATATAAATCAAACTCTTTTTTTGCTAAATACAAATCTAAAGAATCATTTTTTTTAGCAAAATAATCTTTAACATTATATGCCAAAGGAACAACAGCAATACTTAACGTTTTAGAAAAAGGATTTCTAATATAAATATCAGAACTCAATCTAAAATTAGAACTACCAATTTTAAAAAGCTCTGGAAAAAATTTATTTAAGCCAAATTTCATTCTTTGACTAAGTTCAACATACATATTATCAACATGAACTGAAATAATATTATTCAAATATTTATTTTCCCCAATATTAACTACGCCCTTTGACATATTTATAGATTCATTAAAATTGACAAAAGGTTTTTTTTTACTCTCTTTTTCAGTCATATCTAAAAATTCATCATAATTACCCCCTATTCTCAAACCTAAATATGAATCTACAATAATATCTTTTGAACTAATTTCAAAATCAGGTTTAAAAACTAAAAAAGAAGCTTCAAGCATTTTTTCTAACAAATCAAATTGTAACTCATCTTTACAATAACCAACAGTATTTAAACCATGTTTTTTAATTTCAATAAAATTATTATTTTGAGGTTTTATCAACATATTAAAAGCTTTCATAACCAATCAGACAAATAACTTATTTATAAATATTTCTTTATTTGTTACTTAATAGTGATGTCTTATTTGTGATTAGTTACCAAAATCCTTATAAATAAACCGGCTATCCAAAATACAAGGTAGATCTACTTGAATAGAAGAGAACGAAGACAAAAAAGATTCCTGGCAAAACAAAAAGATTACCAAGAACCAGAAATTAAAGAAAAAACCGAAATAATTATTTCTAAAGAGAAAGATACATCAAATTCAATATATTACAAACATTACAAAAAATTATTCATCATACCTGTAATAATGCTAATAGCAGCAATAATAATAATTGCGATGAACATAGCAACAACTGGAGATTTCATAAATAAAGGAATAAGTTTCACAGGAGGAACACAAATCACAATATCAAAAGAAGGAATAGAACACGGACCTTTAGAAAAACAACTAAAAACAGACTTTCCAGATAACGAAATACAAGTAAGAAACCTAGAAATGGAAGGAAAACAAACAGGAGTAATAATAGAATCAGATATAATTCAAGAAGAACAACAAAAAGTAGAAGAATTCATAATAAAAATAAAAGAACATACAGGCGCTACAAACAACGAAATAAGCGAAAACATATTTGGAGCAGCAATGGGCGCAAGCTTTTTCAATCAACTAATGGTAGGTGTACTGATAGCACTAGCATTCATGGGAATAGTAGTTTTTCTATACTTTAGAACAATAATACCAAGCACAGCAGTAATTCTAGCAGCAATATCCGACATCCTAGTAACAATAGCAGTAGCAGACCTACTAGGCATGACCATAGGAGTTGCTGGAATCACAGCACTATTAATGCTCATAGGATACTCAGTAGACACAGACATACTTTTAAGTTCAAGAGTATTAAAAAACAAAGAAGGAACAGTATACACAAGAGTAATAAATTCTATGAAAACAGGAATGACTATGACCCTAACAACAATGGCTGCCGTAATAGTGACACTAGTAATTGCAACATTAAACACAATACCTGAATTAATAGAAATAATGACAATCATATTAATCGGACTCTTAGCAGACATAATAAACACATGGCTTCAAAACGCAGGAATACTAAGATGGTACATGGAAAAAAAAGGAGCAAAAATAAAAAATGAGTAAACTAAAAAAAATATATACAAATAAAAGAATAATAGTTCTCTTAGTATTTATATTGCTCTCAATAATTTTAATAAACCCAGCAACAAATTCAGACGGCGTTGCAATAAGAAGCGTACTTCCAGGAAGTGCAGCAGCAGAAGCATATCCTCAAGCAATAACAAATCCTGCTAATACAGTAAAACCAAGAGGAAGAGAAGTAATAATAGCAGTCTCAGACAAACCAATAAACACAGTACAAGAATACTATGATGCAATAAAAGATTTAAAACTAAATGACACATTCACAATACAAACAACAAAACAAAAATATTTCTTAACAATAAACCCCATATACGAAAAAATAGAAACAAACAAAACAGAAACAGTCTTAGTAAACAGAACAACATACGTAAACGAAACAAATGAAAGTATAACAAAAGAAGTAGAAATAGAACAACCAATATACGAAGAAAAAATAATAGGAACACAAGACGTGGGAATAACAGTATATGAAAAACCAACAACAAACATCAAAAAAGGACTAGATCTTGAAGGTGGAACAAGAGTATTACTAAAACCTCAAGAAGAAGTAAATGATGACGACATGGACATAGTAGTAGAAAATATCAAACAAAGACTGAACGTATTTGGTGTATCAGACATAACTGTAAGACCTACAAGAGACTTCTTTGGCAACCAATTCATCTCAGTAGAAATAGCAGGAGCAAACGAAGATCAAGTTAAAAACCTATTAACAGAACAAGGAGAATTCGAAGCAAAAATAGGAGAAAAAACAGTATTCATAGGTGGAAACAAAGACATATTAAACGTATGTAGAACAAATCAATGCTCATACATAGAAAGCGCAAATACATGTCAAACAGATTCAACAGGGATAACAAGATGTGGATTCTGGTTCACAATAACACTAAGTCAAGAAGCAGCAAACAGACAAGCAGATGCAACAAGAGACTTAGGAATAATAGGAAGCGCATCAGGCGGATACCTCACAGAAAATCTCACACTAGTACTTGATAAAGAAATAGTAGACCAATTATCAATAAGCGCAGGACTAAAAGGACTGGCAAGCACACAAATAAGAATAACAGGATCAGGAGAAGGACAATCCACAACAGGAGCACACGAAGATGCATTAGAAAGTATGAAAAAATTACAAACACTACTAATTACAGGATCCTTACCAGTAAAACTAGAAATAGCAAACGTCAACACAATGAGCCCAGTACTCGGAGATGACTTCTCAAGAATCGTAACATACATAGGTCTTTTAGCAGTATTAGCAACAATAATTGTAGTGACTGTAAGATACAGAGAATGGAAAATAGCAATACCTATAGCCATCACAATGATCTCAGAAGTAGTAATCTTATTAGGCTTCGCATCATTTATAGGCTGGAACATAGACATAGTAGCAATCGCGGCAATAATAATCGCAATAGGATCTGGAGTAGACGATCAAATAGTTATAACCGACGAAACACTAGGAAGAAGAAAAAGAAAACACGAATCAATAATTGACTGGAAAGCACAACTCAAAAAAGCATTCTTCATAATAATGGCATCATATTTCACACTCGTAGTAGCAATGATCCCTTTAATGTTTGCAGGAGCAGGACTATTAATGGGCTTTGCAATAACAACAATAGCAGGAGTAACCATAGGAGTACTAGTAACAAGACCAGCATTCGCAGCAATCCTTGAAATATTACTAGAAAAATAAATTCTTAGGATAATATGAAACCCTTTAATTTTTTGTATTGGAAGATATATTTTTGATTCTGTCAAAAAGAAATAACCAATATTTACATCTAGTCTACAAACGTAAAATGTAAATATTTCAAATTTATTTCACAACAACTAAAAATATTATTAACATAAAAAATAATTATTCTAAAGAATCATAATCCTGACATTTTTTTTCAAAATATAAACCACAGTTGCCAATTCTTACAGAACAAAGACTGCAAGAATCTTTATTATAATCAACACAATTATTATTCTTAAATTTTTCAATAACAGATTTCCAAAAAAAATCAGCCCCTGGTTCATTTTTTCTTAAATCAAAAAAATAAATGTTATAATTAACAGTAGATCCTAAATCATCTGAATTTATATTTAATACCATGATAAAGAGAAAGAAAAATAAATGAATATATAAACATAACTAAAAAATAACAAAAAACCCAAAACACATATAAATAAAAAAAATGAAAATAAAATATGCTTACTGAAAAAGAAATACTGAACTTATTTGAAAAATTAGATTTATTAAGAGATAATCTTGAAGAAATCATAAAAAGAAAAAACTTCGTAAAAGAAAAAAGAAAAAAAATAATTAAAACCCTAAAAAAAGAATATGATCAAGAACTTGCAGAACAACTCCTACTTCTAACACAAAGAGAAATAAAAATCATAAACGACTCAAACAACATAATAAAAAAATTAAAAGAAATTTCTAAACAAATCCCAGAAATACCGAATTTCAAAACAATAAAAAAAATATTAATGACAATAGGCTTTTTTTCAAAAACAATAGAAGAACTAACAACTAAAACAGAATACACACTAAGATTTTCAGCAAAAACAATAGATGAAATGCTAACAAAAACAAAAACAAACTTAGAAGACATAAAAGAAATTCTAAAAGAAGAAGAAACACTCATAAAACCAATACTAGAAAATACAAATAACCAAAAAGAAATGATAAAATACCTAAAAAATATGATTACTGCAGAAAAAAATATCAAAAACATAAATATCGACATAAAGAAAAAAATGGTTAAAACATTCAATAAATTAGGAAATTTTCAAACATCTATGATTATAAGATCATTTTTTCTACCATTAAGCTGGATACTAGTACTTAAAGGAACAATAGAAGGTGCTGAATTAGTTGAAAATACAACTATGTCCCATATGTATGGAAACATAAAAGACGGACTAATACTATCTTACGTACTTTTAAGATATTACGACATACCAGAAAAAATTGTTGAAAAAATTAAAGAAACATATAAAACAATAAAAACACCAAAAGACCTAAAAAAAATAATGATGGAAAGAGAACAAATATATGAAAAATATCCTGAATTAATAACTCTTGAAACAACCAAATACTAAAATAACATTTTTAAAGAAACAAACATTCTTTATAATTAAGAGTTTTTAATACAATAATTTAAATTATTAAAAAAAACAATACAAAAGGGCTTATAATCCGATGGTAACGTCCATCGACACCTAAAACAAAAAAACAACACAAAAAAACAACACAAAAGG
>JAIPET010000028.1 GCA_021736975.1 Candidatus Woesearchaeota archaeon | reverse complement strand
CTATCCTCCATTCAAGGAGAAATAGGAGTTCGCTAGTCCAAGATTTCTCTACTAAGACCCTTCATGTTCAGGTCCTAGTTAGGCTGGCTTTTGCACTTGCACTCTACTACGGATTTCTGACCCGTGTGAGCCAACCTTTGGGCGCCGTTGATATCTTTTCAACGGCGTGCCACCCCAGCCAAACTGTCCACCTGCAGGTGTTCCTCATAGAGAGGTAAAGCAAGACGAAATCAGAAGAGTGGTGTTACATCGGCGTCTAATAATGGACTGGCGTCCATTACCTCAAACAACTCCCACTTACACTATACAACTGACTTCATCTTGCAGCTACAGGCTACAGTAAAGTTTCACGGGGTCTTCGCTTCCCACTGGAAGTCTCTGGCCTTTGCACCAGAATGGAATATTCGGAGGGTTCCAGTTAGGGACAGTGGGTATCTCGTTACGCCATTCATGCAGGCCGTCAATCAAACGGCAAGGCATTTAGCTACCTTAAGAGAGTTATAGTTACCCCCGCCGTTTACCCGCTCTTAGCTCCGTTGAAACGAAGTTTGAAGTACGGGCACTGGGCAGACGTCACCAACTATTCACACCTTTGCAGGCTTGCAGTTGGTTATGTTTTTGTTAAACAGTCGGACACCCTTAGTCACTGTGCCCTGAACACGCATACATACGTATACAAATCCAGGGACCCCTTATACCAAAGATACGGGGCTAATTTGCCGAATTCCCTTAACTGGATTGTCCCTTCACACCTTAGGCTACTAACCTAGGGGCACCTGTGCTGGTTCTGGGTATGGATACTAAAGATCTATTTTGATTCCCTTTTCACGGACACCAAGCATCACCTGAACACATTTTACAATGTGCACCTAAATGTTATTCAAATTCTCATCATTACGATACTCCATTGAATTGCACTTATTATCAAGCCCGACAGGACTTGTCAAGATAGCTAGATGCGTCAGTAATCAAACCTGTGTTGCCACGCATACTTTAGCAGTACCGGAATATTAACCGGTTTCCCTTTCCCGCTAAATCTAATTAAGATCGCGGTTAGGATCAACTAACCCTTGGCTGAACTGCATTGCCAAGGAACCCTTGCCCTTTCGGTGACAGAGATTCTCACTCTGCTATGTTCCTACTTTTACCAGGATTCTCATTATAAATCGGTCCACAACTCCTCTCAGAATTGCTTCTACCCAATCAATACGCCTGTCTACCACTCACCTTACGGTGGTCTATAGTATCGGTAATTGGTTTAGCCCCGTCCATTTTCAGCGCCCACAGCCTTGACAAGTAAGCTGTTACGCACTTTTTAAAGAATGGCTGCTTCTAAGCCAACCTCCTCGCTGTCTCTGGCTATGGACAACCTTGTGCCTTTAGCACTTAACCAATATTTAGGGACCTTAACTATAGTCTGGGTTGTTTCCCTCTCGGAGTCGAAGTTTACCCCACGACCCCCGTCTCCCGGTTTCTACGACGTTCAGGTATTCGGAGTTGGACAAGGAACCGAGGAATTTCTTCCCCTAAATCCCTGATCCGTAGCTCTACCCCCTGAACTATCTCGACCGAGACTTGACTACGGCCAACTTTGACAGGAACCAGCTATTTCCGCACTCGATTGGCTTTTTACCCCTATTCCCAAGTTAGAAGAGTACTTGCCCGTAACACCTCTGCAGGCCTCCACGCTGTATTACCAGCGCTTCACCTTACTCAGGAATAGATCGTGCGGTTTCGGGTAGTATCCATGTGACTTAAGGCACTTTCACACCTTTCCCCTCGTGAACTGCGGGATTTTGGTTTCCCTACGAATACCCCTTTACAGGTTATTCTCGCCACATAGATACACTCCCTGGCTCGTTATTCAAAACGGACGACACACACCCGAAAGCGCGTGTCACACTATAACTATTAGGTTTCAAGCTCTTTTGACTCTCTGGTAAGAGTTCTTTTCAGCTTTCCCTCACGGTACTCGTAAGCTATCGGTCTCAACTTGTATTTAGGGTTGGAGGTTGATGTCCCCCGATTTCCTGCATCATTTCCAAGACACAGTACTCAGGAACAGGTCAAAGTCCACAACACTTCCTTTACGGGGCTATCACCCTTTAAAGCGTTCCATTCCAGGAAACTTCAAGTCGTATTAATGGATCATAAAGACCGTCCTATATCACCACATTTCTATTACATTACTGCAACAGATTCAGTTTGCCCTGTTCTGTGTTCAGTCGCCCTTACTAACAGAATCTCTATTGATTTCTTTTCCTGCGGGTACTAAGACGTTTCAATTCCCCGCGTTATTTCTCCTTTCGGAGTACAAGACGAAGTCGTATTCGGAAATCTTGGGTTCAAAGGCTGCATGCGCCTCGCCCAAGCTTATCGCAGCTTGCCACGTCCTTCTTCAACTATTGAGCCAAGCTATTCACCTAATAGCGTAGGACCTATTCGGTTACAATCTAGTTTATTTTTGACTAGTATTACTACTAGTACAAAGACCAGGATTTTATGTACGGTTTCATCAAACGTGAAATGAAATAAAAATTGACGTTCTCGTCCTTAGATCTCAATGCTTTTGCTTTGAGATCCGCTCATGATAATATATGAGTGTGAATTGAATAAATGATTAATGATAATAAATATGGACTCGTCGGGAATTTCGGTACCTTTGCTCTCGCAAAAATTTCTTCGAACCCGAAGCCTCCCGGTTGCAAACCGGACGCTCTACCAGGTTGAGCTACAAGCCCATATATTATGAAAATAAAAAAAGAATGAACAAGAACATTTTAACCACGATTTGTGATTATAAAAAAAAAGGAGGTGATCCAGCCGCAGGTTCCCCTACGGCTACCTTGTGACGACTTAACCCGCCTCACTGAGCTTAGATTCAATACAACCAATAAGCTGCATTTTACCTAAACCCTGCTCGGTTGGTTTGACGGGCGGTGTGTGCAAGGCGCAGGGACATATTCACCGGACGTTGATGACGTCCGATTACTAGGGATTCCGTCGTCATGAGGGTGAGTTACAACCCTCAATCTGGACTAAGATAAGGTTTAGAGGATTAGCTTCTCCTTTCGGAGTTGCAGCCCATTGTCCCTACCATTGTTGCGCGCGTGTAGCCTAGAAGATTCGGGGCATACAGACCTACCGTAGCCTGCACCTTCCTCCCTGTTTCCAGGGCAGTCCCTGTAATGTGCTCGGTCCGACGAATCGCCGCTAGCAATTACAGATACAGGTCTCGCTCGTTGCCAGACTTAACTGGACACTTCATAGCACGAGCTGACGATGGCCATGCACCACCTCTCGGCTTGTTGGGTAAGCCCTTCAGACTGACCTTCATCCTGCCGTCGCTCCTAGTAAGGTTCTCTGTGTTGAGTTAGATTAAACCGCACGCCGCACCCCTTGTGGTGCGCCCCCGCCAATTCCTTAAAGTTTCAGTCTTGCGACCGTACTTCCCAGGCGGTGAGCTTATTAGCTTCCTTTCGACACCGCGCATTCCCGTAGAATACGCGACACCTAGCTCACAGCGTTTACGGCCAGGACTACTCGGGTATCTAATCCGGTTTGCTCCCCTGGCTTTCGTCCCTCACAGTCGGATCCGTTCTAGTAAGACGCCTTCGCCACAGGCGGTCCTCCTGAGATTATAGCATTTTACCGCTCCCTCAGGAATACCTCTTACCCTTCCCGGTCCCTAGACTCACAGTGTCTCCTGCACGATGCCAAGTTAAGCCTGGCAATTTCACAAGAGATTTATGAATCCTGCTACGGACGCTTTAGGCCCAATAAACGCGATTGCCACTCGTGGCGCCGGTGTTACCGCGGCGGCTGGCACCGGTCTTTCCCACCACTTATTCGCCGTGCTATTTACACACTGCAAAAGCCCAAGCAATGCTTGAGCACTTGGGATCCCCTTATCACACTTGCGTGCATTGTAAAGGTTTCGCGCCTGCTGCACCCCGTAGGGCTGGGACCAGTATCTCAGTGTCCCTCTCCGGGCTACCACTCTCATGGCCCGTACCGATCATAGGTTTGGTGGTCCTTTACACCGCCAACTGCCTAATCGGCCGCCACCTCATCCTAAGGCTCGAATTTATGAAAAGACACATTCCAGTAGTCATTTCTTATCAGGTATTAACCACAGTTTCCCGTAGGTATCCCTGACCTTAGGGCAGATTAGCGACGTGTTACTGAGCCTTACGCATCTATTGCTAGAATACTTGCATGGCTTAGTCGAATCCCAATAGCAGCAATCTCCCGCAGGATCAACGGGTATTTGTTTTACATCCTTTTTTTGCGTTTGAAGTATTGGTCGTAAAATCTAAAGATTGTAAAGATTTAAAGACTGATTTTCTTTAAGAAATCGTCAAATTAGCAAGGTTATCGGGTCATACATTAATACCATACACACCGTGTCGGTTTTTCGCATGAACCATTAACTGTTCTTGTTCAGTTCTCTTTCGCATATCTGATACTATTGCATCAGATACGATGTCTGAGTTTGAAATTCTCCTGTCCGATGATCCGAGACAGTCTCAGAATTGGAGGTGATGCGCCTGATTAGACGTGAAACATGGGAAATCTAGGGTATTTATAAAGCTTTCGTCCGAAAAAAATAAAGAAATAAATAAAAAATAAAAAGAAAAAAAATATTTTAAATAATTTAATTTTAATTACTTATTAGATTCTTGAACTAATTGAACACCAGTAACAATAGACCAAATCCATCCAGCTAAAGGCGCGATCACCATTAAAGGAACACCTATAATTGCACCTATTATTGTTATTGTTAAAAGAAATCCTATTATTAATCCGCCAAAAAATAAAACCAATTGCCAAACACCTTCTTTAATCTTGTTATTGATTAATGAACCAAGTCCTGGAACCACTAGTATGTTTAATAATAAACCAACGATAGCCATTGTTTGATCTGGTTTTGCTTTAGAATCTTTCTGTTTTTTAATATTAGTTTTTTTAGTTTGTTGCACCATACATCAATAATAATACTAATAATATAAAAATATGTCGAAAAATAAAGATAAAACAAACAAAAAATAATGAATTAAACAAAAAACAAACACAAAGAAACATGACTAAAACATAAAAACCACAAATAAAAACAACAAAAACAAACAAACAAAAAAGAATAAAGAATGCACCGGCCGGGATTTGAACCCGGACCACCGGCTTGGAAGGCCGGAATCCTACCGTTAGACTACCAGTGCAATTTACATTAAGAAAAATCTAGAGTTTATAAAAATTTTGTTTGAAATCACAACAAAATAAAAAAAAATTTTGAAAAACTACAGAAAACATATAAATATAACAAAATGAATTAATACAATGGAAGAATATATAACAAAAGAAATCACAAACCAAACAAATAAAAAAGAAAAAAATAAAAAAAACATCCTTATAATTTGCGCCCATTCAGATGACCAAATACTAGGTGCTGGAGGAGCAATAGCAAAATATTCTAAAGAAGGATATAATATATTTACAGTAATATTTTCTTACGGAGAATTTAGTCATTTTCATATGAAAAAAGAACATGTTAAAGAAATGAGAGTGAAAGAAAGTTTAGCTGCAGAAAATGCTGTAGGAGGAAAAGGAATCATCTTATTTGACCACAGAGATGGAAAAGTGAAAGAAGACGTAACAAAAAAGAAAACACACTTAGAACTAAAAAAAATAATTGATAAATTTAAACCAGAAAAAATATTCACTCATTCCCAAGATGACTTACATCCAGATCATAGAGCAGTTCTAAAAACAGTTTTGAAATCATACGATTTATTAGACAAAAATTCAAAATCCAAACCAGAAATATATTGTTTTGAAGTAAGTCAATTATGGAACATAAAAAAAAGAAAACTACCAATCTTAGTAGTTGACATAACTCAAGAATTTAAAAATAAAATAAAAGCACTCCATCAATTCAAAAGTCAAATAAACTTATTTTCACACACATATGAAGTAAACCTTTTATACATAGGAGTATATATAAGAGCATTCATATCAGGAATATTATTTAGAAAAAAATTAGCAGAAATTTTTTATAAAATAAGATAAACAATAACTATGAGAAAGAAATAAATTAAAACAAAATACTAAAAAAAATCAAGACTTAAACTAAAAAAATGATAAATGAAAAAAAGAAATTATTAATTGCAACAGATAATTTTTTACCAAGATGGGATGGCATAGCAAGATTTCTAAAAGAAATAATGCCTGAACTAATAAAAAATTTTGAAGTATCAGTTTTATGTCCTGACTTTGGAAAAATAGAAGCAGAAGGATATAAAATAAAAAAAATTCCTCTAAGCAAAATAAAATTAGGAGATTATAATTCAGCAAAACTAGATAGAACAATAATAAAAAACGAAATAAAAAAAAATGACATAGTATTTACTCAAACAATAGGACTTATAGGTGCTACAGCAATATATTATGCAAAAAAATATAGAAAACCAACAGCATCATACATCCATAATTTAGAATGGGAATTGGTTCCTATGGCAACAAAAAATTTGTTTTTAAGAAGACTTGTTTATCCCCTTATGAAAATATATGTAAAATACATATATAAAAAATCACACACTCTAATAGCTCCTTCTGAAGGAATATCTGAATTATTAAGTTGGCAAGGAATTCCAACAAAGAAAAAAATAGTGAGACTTGGAGTAAATCAAGAAACATTCAAACCACTAAAAGAAAAAACAGAAAAAGAACAAAAAGAAATACAAGAACTAAAACAAAAACTAAAACTGGAAGGATTCTTTATCATAGGAAACCACGGAAGAATAGCAGAAGAAAAAGATTTAGGAACACTAATACGTGCATTCTCTTGGCTACAAAAAAAACATGAAGATATAAAACTAATAATCATAGGAGATGGAATACAAGAAATAAAAGATAGAATTCAAAAAAGTAAAAATACAATACTAATACCTAGAACAAACGAACCAGAAAAATACCTAAATCTAATGGATGTATATGTAACAACAAGCCTAACAGAAACAACAAGCCTTGCAACCGTAGAAGCAATGGCATCAGGAATCCCAGTAATAGCAACAAAAGTAGGGTATATGAAAGAATACATACAAAATAACGAAAACGGCTTTTTAATAAACATAAAAGATAACTACGAATTATACAAAAAAATAGAACTCCTTAAAGCAAATAAAGATTTAGCAAGAAAAATTGGCAATAAAGGAAAAACAACAGCAACAAAACTTTTCAACTGGGACACTACAGCTAATGAAATAGCAACAATACTTAACGAACTCGAATAAAAAAAATGAAAGAAACAATAGACAAAATAATATTATTTGAAGTAGAAAAAATAAACACAACCTATAAAAACAAAAATTTAGATGAAATGTATCATCCTTTGCAAAATCTTAAAGGAACAATGCATGACCTAAAAATCCATGAAGAAAAAAAATTCATGAAAATAAAAATTTACTTGGAAGAAAACCTACCAAAACAAATCATGAAAGAAATAAACGAGTATATATTATAAAAATAATTTAATACAATAAAAAAGAAAGAATAAATTAAATTTCTTAAATCTAGCTCACAATAAATTAAACTTAAAAATAATCAAACCAACAACAATATAAAATAACATTTTATTCCAAACATAAAACAATAAAAAAAAGAGGTAAAAAAATGGAAAATTTCATATTTCAAAACAGAACAAAAATAATATTTGGAAAAAATACAGAAAAAACAGTAGGCTTAGAATTAACTAATTTTAAAGCCAAAAAAATTCTAATACACTATGGAAGTGAACGAATAAAAACAACAGGATTATTTGACACAATAATCAAAAGCATAAAAGAAGAAAATATAAACTTTGTAGAATTAGGAGGTGTTGTTGCAAATCCAAGACTTTCAAAAGTAAAAGAAGGAATAGAACTTGCAAAAAAAGAAAATGTAAATTTCATATTAGCTGTAGGCGGCGGAAGCGTAATTGATTCAGCAAAAGCAATTGCAGCAGGGGCAAAATACGATGGAGATGTGTGGGATTTTTACGAATATAAAGAACTTCCAACAAAAGCAATACCAATAGGTACAATATTAACAATACCTGCAGCAGGAAGCGAAGCAAGCGCAGCAACAGTAATAACCAATGAAGAAACAAAAAGAAAAAAAGCATTTGGCCACCCATGCATCGTTCCAATGTTTTCAATATTAAATCCAGAATTAACAATGACATTACCAGACTATCAAACAGCATGTGGCGCTGCAGATATGTTAGCTCATGTATTTGAAAGATATTTTGTATCCGCAAAAGAAGTTGATGTAACAGATAACTTATGTTTAGCACATATGAACAGCATAATAAAAAAAGTCAAACAAGTTTTAAAAGAACCAAAAAACTACGAATATAGAGCAGAATTAATGCTGGCAGGATATATAGCGCATAATGGTTGGTTAAATGTGGGAAGAACAAATGGAGATTGGGCAAGCCACATGATCGAACATGAATTAAGTGCAGAATATGATTTAGCACACGGAGCAGGATTGTCAATAATATTTCCTGCGTGGATGAAATATGTATACACAGAAAATATAGAAAAATTTGAATTATTTGGAAAAGAAGTTTTTGGAATTGAAAAAAAAGGCGAAGAAGCAGCACTAGAAGCAATAAATAAACTCGAAGAATTCTATAAAGAAATTGAACTACCTATAAAAATGAGCGAAGCAAAAATCACAAATCCAAATATTCAAACAATGACAGAAAATGCCATTGGAGATGGAGAACTAGGTAATTTTAAAATATTAAAAAGAAAAGATGTTGAAGATATATACAAACTAAGTCTTTAATTATTTATTTTTTACATATTTATTTATGTTTTATTCATATTTATTTATGTTTTATTCATATTAATTTATGTTTTATTCATATTTAATTTAATCAAGAAAAACATACTTAATATTTATAAACTCCAATTCTCTCCAATAATAATATGGCAAAAGCAGAAAAAGCGAATGAAAAACAAAGATACAAACTAAAAAAATTCCTAAAAGAACTAGAAGGAAGAAGAGGAAGAGGAACAGAATTAGTTTCAGTATACATTCCAGAAGGGTACGATTTAAACAAAATCACAACTCACGTAGCAGAAGAACAAGGAACTGCAACCAACATAAAAAGTAAACAAACAAGAGATAACGTAATAGGTGCACTTGAAAAAATAATACAACACCTAAAATTATACCCAAAAACGCCGCCAAATGGTCTAGCTGTATTTGCAGGAAACGTATCAGAAAACGACGGAAAAACTGACTTTCAAGTATGGAGCATAGAACCACCACTACCACTAAACCAAAGATTATACAGATGCGACAAAGAATTCGTACTAGAACCATTACAAGACATGCTACAAGACAAAGAATTTTTTGGCCTTGTCGCAATGGATAGAAGAGAAGCAACAATTGCACTACTAAAAGGAAAATCAATAATACCCTTATCATCAACAGAAAGCATGGTTCCAGGAAAATTCCGAGCAGGAGGACAATCCGCGGCAAGATTCGCAAGAAACAGAGAACTAGCAGCAAAAGAATTCTATAACAAAATCGCAGGAATGATGAAAGATCAATTCTTCGAAATGGAAGGTCTACAAGGAATATTAGTAGGTGGACCAGGTCCAACCAAATACGAATTCGTAGATGGAAACTTTTTAACACAAAGCCTAAAAGACAAAATAATAACAATACAAGACCTAAGTTACACAGACGAATTCGGATTACAAGAACTACTAGAAAAATCAGAGAACGTACTATCAGACGAAGCAGTAGTAGGAGAAAAAAGACTAATAACCAAATTCTTTAACCTACTATCAAAAACGCCTGGAATGGCATCATACGGAAAAGACGACTGCATGAGACTGATAAAAATGGGTGCTGTAGACACAATGATAATCTCAGAAACAATCGACGAAGAAACAATTGAAGAATTCATAAAACAATCAGATCTAATGGGAACAAACGTAGAAATCGTAAGTAAAGAAACAAGAGAAGGAACACAAATAAGAGATATGGGCGGTTTTGTAGCAATCCTAAGATATGATGTCGGAGAAAACAATTAACCAAACAATAACAAAATATACATAAAAAAAATTCTTAAAAATCAAACCCCAACAAAAATAATAATCTTAACTTTCATTCTTAAATTTAGAAATAATAATCAATATTAAAACAATCAACAAATATAATGGAATGCCAAAAGCCAAAATAATAAATAACAAACCAAATATAAAAGACATAGATGCTGAACCTATAGATATAATTGATTTATAAAAAAAATAGACAAGGCACTTAAAATTATTAAAACAACAACCAACCACTTTGAAGGTTTAAAAAAAGCCATAATTACAAATAAGATAAATTTAATATATAAATTTCTAAATACATTCCACCATAAAATTGAAAACAGACAACATCATTATTCTATTCTAGCTTCAATAAACTCTTTATCACTATCCCGATAACAAGGGAAACCACCATGTTTTATCAACCAGTTTAATAAAAAACTTGTCGGCACAACTATTAATTCACCATTTTCAAAATATTTAGAGTCCATTAACTTAATTACTGCTTTATTTCCATCAATTTTTTTTATACTCGCTGACGGATAATTTCCTGTACCAACCATATTATCACCTAACAACACCCATTAATTAAACTATTTAAATATTTCCACAGATCGACTCATATGAAAACATCTATATTACCTTGAAATAAATTTAAAATATTTGCATTTTTTATAACAAAATAGGTGCAAATATTGGTTTTTTGTTTTTGACAGAGTCAATAATAGTGCTTTGAGATACAAAAAAAAGAATGGCTCAATATTAGCCCATAAATCAACACAACCGCTTTTAATTAATGAATATAATAAACTTAATTTATAGAATAGTTAAAAAAAATAAAAAAATAATTTAGATTTAATCTTGTTTTTCTTCTGAATCGTCATCAGCTGAATCATCTGTTGATTCTTCTTCTGAGTCTTCTCCGAAATCTTCTGTTGATTCTTCTGCTTCTTCTTCTGCTGGTGCAGAATCTGCTGCAGGAGCATCTCCTGAATCTAATGAAACTTTAGCTGCTTTTAAGCCTCTGTCTCCTTCAACAACATCAAAAACTACTGCGTCGTTGTCTCTTATTGTTACACCGTCTTGTAAATCTGACATGTGTACAAAGTATTCTTTGCCATCATCTGCGGCTATGAAGCCGAATCCTTTCATTTGGTTAAAAAATTTTACATTTCCTTTCATTTTACTTACTCTCATCAGAGAACAATTCTATCCTCTCTGATAATCTACGAAAATAACAACTATTTATAAAACTTATTAAATTTTTTTAATGTCCACCACTCATAATAAAATAGAAAACAACAATAGTAACTAAAAAAACTAAAACTTCTAAAGCAATCATTTTTTTATTATGACTATGTTTATGCAAATCTGGAAGAATATCAGACAATGCAATATATATAAATCCACCTGCAGTAATGGAGACAACATAAGGAATAATATTTTCAAACGAAGATAAAGTAAAATAACCAACTAAACCTCCTGCAACCGCAAACAAAGCTATAAAAAAATTATACAATAAAGCTTTCTTTTTAGAATATCCAGCATGAAGTAAAACAGAAAAATCACCTATTTCTTGAGGAATCTCATGTAATAAAACACTAATAGTTGTAGCAATTCCAGTAGCAGAATTAAGTAAAAAAGCCCCTGCAATCAACAAACCATCAATAAAATTATGAACTGCATCGCCAATCAAAGAAAGAGAACCAACAGGCTTTCGATCACAATGATCCTTACCACAATGATGCCAATGAATAAATCTTTCAATTAAAAAAAACAATAATATACCAACCAAAATAAATACAGGCCCTTCATGAATCCCCATTTGTTCAAAAACCTCTAAAGATTCAGGAATTAAATCGAAAAAAGCAACAGACAACAAAGCCCCAGCTGCAAAACTAATAAAATAATGTAAAAATTTCTTTAAATGATTAGAAAGGAAAAATAAACCTACAAAACTTACAAGACTTATTATTAGAGTCGCCAATAAAATATATAATATCATTTGTATATGAAAAACAAGAAAATTATATAAATGTTATTGATTTTTATTATCAATAAGATGACTTTAAAAAGAAAAACAAAACAAAAAGAAATAATAGAAGAACAAATTTCAAAAATAAAAACATTCTTCTCAGCAGAAGAACTATATGAAATCATAAAACAAAAATATCCAGAAATAGGAATTGCAACAATATACAGACACCTTAAAGAAAAAGAAAAAGGCAAAACACTTTTCTCATATCTTTGCGAGAGAAGAAAAATATATTCTACCGAAAAAAAAAGCCACTGCCACTTCATATGCGAAACTACAGGAAAGACAATACATTTCGATTTAGACAATATAGACTTCATAAAGAATAAAGTCCCGGGAAAAATATCAAGCATACAAATAGAAATCAAAGGAATCTGCAACGACTGTAAAAACGCATAATTTGACCAAAAATAATAACAATAATAATTCAGACCATAAGAATAAAAAAAATTCCAAGAACGCTCCTACGAGGAATCGAACCCCGGCCTCAGGATATTTGCAACTTGTTTTTTAGCTGCCGCAATCCTGCGTACTATCCACTATACTATAAGAGCATAAATATTAGAACAAAATACTTATTTAAAAAAATATCTTAAAAAAAATATTAGAAACTACCTTATATGTAAGGACCCATTTTTCTTTTGAGCTGTTCTATAATATTAACAGGTTCAGGATCAGTCCTATATCTTAAAGCAAGATAATACGATGTAAGATCACCTGCAAGTATTAAATTAAAAATCTTTACTAACCTATTACCTTTAACATGAAGCTCAGTTACATCAACATCATTTTCCTGAAGCAACTCTTTAGAAATAGTCATGCGTTTCCTCATACGAGTAGAATCATCATCAGAAGTTAACATAACAACATGATACAAACCATTCTTATTCATAAAACCAATAACCTCATTATGATCAAGCTCAGGAAAATAATTAGCAAAAGAAACAGTCTTAGCATTCTCATTTATCTGAGTTTTCCACCTATAAGCAACAGAAAATAACCGTTTACTTGAATAAATAATAGGAATTTTGCCATGAAGTTTTTCAGATAAACCAATAGCGAAATTATCTAAACTTTGCCTATGTAAATGATCCAAAACATTTTTTACATCTTCATTTTTAGGAGAAACCAAACCTATTTCTTCAAACAACCTTAAAACTGTAAAAAACATGAAAGGTAATGCAGCTCTTGGCTGATAATCTTTAGGTAATTTAAGAAAAGGAATTCTTCCAGCAACAATACTATCCTCTAACTTTCCACCACTAGCAACAATAATTAATTGAGAACCCTCCCTTCTTACAGTTTTATAACAAGACATCATTTCTTCAGTATTACCTGAATAAGAATTTAAAATTACTAAATCATCCGAAGTTAATTTTCCAGGAATATCATAATCATTAACAACTTCAAAATGAAACTCTGAAGAATCAATATAAGACTGAAGCAACAAACCAGCAATAGCACTTCCACCCATACCACAATAAACAACTCGCATACCAGGTTTTTTCTTAATATTTTGAACAAGATTTCTAACATCTTGAGAATATGCTTTTCTAATATCTTCAGAAAACCTATCTATAAATCTCTTATACTTTTTAGTATCATACTTGAAAAAATC
Organism: Candidatus Woesearchaeota archaeon; assembly: GCA_021736975.1. Classification (GTDB taxonomy): domain Archaea; phylum Nanobdellota; class Nanobdellia; order Woesearchaeales; family 21-14-0-10-32-9; genus JAIPET01. The sequence continues at coordinate 2,854 of JAIPET010000028.1, read as the reverse complement.
ATCAGGGAATATTTCTCCTTCTTCAACCATCCGTTCCACCTACTAACACGTGGCAGATAACCTTTATATAGTTTGTGATATCTTAAATAAAATATGAACATAAATAACCAAATAACAAAAGAAAAATTAGATAAATATTTTGACGTAACCGGAAGAGCAATCCAAATGATAAAGGAAAAAGGAATGGACGAAACTAGAATTAAAGAAGCAGAAGACTTTTTTGACATGGCAACAAGATACTACTCAGATGCAAATCATTTCAAAGAAAAAAACGATTACGTATTAGCATTTGCTGCACTAAATTATGCTCATGGATGGCTCGATGCAGGCGCAAGAATAAAATTATTCAAAGTAAACGATTCAACATTATTCACAGTAGATGATGAATAAAAAAAAATGATATACTCAGAATTCATACACCAATCATCAACACCTGAAAAAATAAGGAACAGGAACACAACACTTCTTGATACTTGCTTTATAATAAATGAATTAGAAAAAGGAAATGAAAAAAAACTAGAAAACTTCTGTAAACTTAACGAAACCTACATCACAAGCTTTAACCTAGAAGAACTAAAACACGTAATGAAATATAAAAAAGAAATAAACCATCAACTAAAAAGATTATTAGAACAAGACACAATAAAAATCCTACTATTGCCAATTAAACCAGGAGAACGAAAAGAAGAAATAAATTATGCAAACAAAACAGATCAAAAAATTCTACAAATAATACACGATCCAAGCGACGCAGTATTAGTTGCCGCAGCAATAAAAAGTAATTCAAACATTTTAACAAAAGACAAACACCACATATTCACAGCAGCACTAGAAAACCAATTAGAAGAATATAAAATAAAAATATTCAAAGAATTAAAAGAAATATAAATCTCGACATACCGCATTGTTTCTTAAAGATTAAATTAATCAAATTATATTTTATAAAGCAAAATAATAAATTGTTTTGTGATAAAAATTCCTAATAAAATAAAAATTATTTTTTATATGTATCAGGCTTCATAAAAACCTGCTGAGTTTTAACAGCTAAACCCTTATCAAAACCATTCAAATTACCAGAATCAAGTAAAGCCTCACCAACTAAAACCAATTCTCCTTTCAAAGATAAAACCGCGACAACATCCCCTTTATCAATATCAGAATCAAGTTTTGAAATACCAGGAACTTTAAGATAAGCACCATGACACAAAGTATCAATAGCAGCATCTAAAACCCAAATCTTTTTCAAATGACTAACCGCATATTCAACAGGATAAATCATTTTCCTAATATAAGAATCATCCCCTTCACCATAATAATGAAAAGCATCCTTTAAATCCTGCAAAGTAACAGCCATATCCTCCTTAAAAGGACCAGCTTTTGTTCTACGAAGTTCAGCCATATGAGCACCACAACCAAGTTCTTCACCCATATCATGAACTAATTTACGAATATAAGTTCCAGCTTGACAACCAACTCTAAAAAGAACATCCCTATCATTTCTTTCCATATATTCAATATAATAAACAGTCCTTACTCTTAATTGTCTTTTAACAGCACTTTTTTTAGGAGGCAACTGTTTAAGATTACCTGTAAATTTATCAAAAAGAGCAATTAACTCTTCTTCAGAAACATCTTTATGAAGATGCATTAAACAAATATATTCTTTACCAGCAGTTAACAAAGCATTAGTAACTCTAGTACTATCCTTAATAGCAACAGGCAAAACACCCGTAACACCAGGATCTAAAGTCCCAGAATGACCAGCCTTGTCAATTTTTAAAACTCTTTTCACATAATCAACAGCTTGATGACTAGTAGGACCTGAAGGCTTATCTAAAATAAAAATACCTGATTTTAATAAAACATCCGTAGAATAATCCTTTGGAACACAACCCATACTAGGATCTGAAACAGATTTTCTCTTCTCAAAAACCCTAATACTACCAATTCTTTTTTCAAAAGGAAGCAAATAATCAACCATCATTTCTCACCATCCAAACCAAGCATCCCATCAAGTCTTTTTCCAATAACTTTCAAAGAATCAAAAGCATTATTAACATCTTCTCTAACCACATCAACTAAATCAGCTAAAGATTCGACCTTTAAAACATACCTATTCCTACTTACAATAACAATTCCAGATTCCATTAATTTATTTAAATGATGAACAACCGTCCCTCTTGACAATCCAGTCTTTTCAGCAATATCATCACTACTTAAACCTGGAGAATCAGTTTTTAAATCCCTTAACAAAATAATAAAAATTCTAAAACAACTTCTATCCTTATCCCTCATATTAAATAAACCAAGACTTCCACCAAACCACTGCAACAATTCATTAATATCATAATCTTGAGGCTTAGTAGATCTAATAATTGTAATTTTTGTAAACTTCATATAAAACAAAACAACACACTAGTATTTATAAATTACTAAATAACTTAAAAACATCATTTAGTCACTTTAAAGTAGTTATAAAATGGAAAAGTTTATAAATAATAAAAAACCATTTAACTAAATGGCAAAAATTGATTTAGCAAACGTTGTTAGTGAAACATATTCTAAACTCAAACCGCAAAACAAAACAGATAACTACGAAGTTGAAGAAATAAATCCTAACATCAACAATAAAAAAAATCCTTTGTTAAAAATAGCAAGATACGTAGCAATAAGCATAGCTGCAATACCGTTCTTAGCAAACATAAACAACGCACAAACAATTAACATAAATGTTTCTGGAACAACCAAAGACCAAACAGGAAACCCATTGCCACAAACAGAACTAACATTCCAACAATACATAGAACCTAACTGGGTTCAAAGAGGAACTGACAAAAGTAATGAATTCGGAGAA
>JAIPET010000027.1 GCA_021736975.1 Candidatus Woesearchaeota archaeon | reverse complement strand
ACCCTTCTTTTTTTGTATTGCGAAGCACTATTTTTGACTCCGTCAAAAACAAAAAACCAATATTTGCACCTATTTTGCTGTACAAAATGCAAATATTTCAAATTAACTTCAAGGCAATACTGAGGGTTTCATATTAGCCGAAAAAAATAGATATATAAATAGAAGCAAACTCTCAAACACACAGAAAAGCAAAGGATAAATAATGAAAGAAATAACATTAGAAGACCATTTAGATGAATTATGCCCACGATGCGGAAAAGAACACGAATCAAATTGGGAATTAGAACACGATTCTTTTAAAACATACACAGTAATAACCTGTGATGACTGTAATTATAAAATATTCAAAAAAACAACAATTTTAGCAACATCAACAGATTAATTCTTTAAAGAAAACGCAGCAATAAACAAGCTAATTCCAAAAATAACCAAAATAATTGATACAATAGAAACTCCTTGAACCAACGGCGGCCAAGATAAAAAAATAAACGAAGCAACAATTAATGCAACACCAAACAATCCTAAAAAAAACTTTTCAGAAAACAAAGAAACTTTTTTCTCCAAAAATTCAACCTCCTTATTAAGCAACTCCAACTTTTTACTTTGATCTTCATCAATAGCTAAATGTTTCTCAATTTTAGAAGGCAAATCATAAATCTTAGATGCTAAACTAAATAAAACACCTTTAGAATTTTTAAATAAAGATAAAGGATTATATTTTTCAAACATAAATTTTTTAACAAAGTCATTTGAATAAGTGACCAAATTAAAATCCTTATCAATAGAAGTACAAACAGATTCTAAAGTTAACAAAGCCTTACCGAGCAAAACATAATCTTTAGGAATCTTAACACCATACTTTCTTGCAATAGATAAACTTTTTAAAAAAACTTTAGGAAAATCAACCTCCTTTAAAGAAACAGCATAATAAGGAGAAAGCAAATCCCTAATATCTTTTTTCAAAGAAAGATTATTCTCTTGAACAATACCTAATTGAACCATAGATGAAACAACTTCATCAACACTCTTATTCATCAAACCCATAAACATCTTCAAAAGACCTAACCTAGTAGAATCATCAATCTTACCGACAATCCCGTAATCAATCAGAGCAATTCTAGACTCATGAATTTTTTCATCAACAATCAAAATATTACCAGGATGAGGATCAGCATGAAAAAAACCAGTTTCAAAAACTTGATGTAAATAACTCTTATGAAGATTTTTAGATAAATCATTTCTTTCTTTTGGAGAAATTTTATTCTTCAAAAAATCATTAAGTTTAACACCTTCAATAAATTCCATAATTAAAACATCAGATGATGAAAACTCCTTGAAGACAAAAGGAATCTTTAAAGAATTATTCGCCGCAGAAAACTTTTCAATATTACTTAACTCAAAAGAATAATTCATTTCTTTTTGCGTATAATCCCTTAACTCCTTAACAACTTCAACAGGATCAAGAATTGAATTCTTCATATGATTCTTTAAACTATGCGCAAAAAATTCCAATATATCAATATCAGACTCCATAATATTTTCAATCCCAGGCCTTTTAACTTTAACAGCAACCCAATTCTCACTATGAAGTTTTGCCTTGTAAACTTGTCCAATAGATGCAGAAGCAATAGGCTTATTAGGAAACTTAGAAAACATATGATTTAATTTATGACCTGTAGATTTTTCAATAATATCAACAGCCTCTTTCTTAGAAAATTGTTTAACATCATCTTGCAAACCAGAAAAAGCATCACAATACTTGTGAGGAATAAGATCCGGTCTTAAACTAAGTAATTGACCAAGCTTAACAAAAGTACCACCTAAATCTTCCATAATTCTTTTTAAAACATCAGGCTCAGTATTAGGTATTGACATCCCATTCTTAGGTTTTTTAATAACCCCTATTTTATGAAGCCAAAAATCAAACTCATATTTTAATAAAGTGCCAACAACGTGTTCAAATCTACGAATATCTCTAAAAGCATATTTCAAATTAAAATCTCACCTAAAATAAATACAGAAAGTCTATTATATAAATTTAATGATATAATTTGCTATTTGAAATCATAAATATATATTTTAAAAAAATAATGAAAATAACTATGACCAAAAAAATACTTCTAAATACAAACTAATTAATTTGTCCAAAATAAAATAAAAATCCAAAAATACAAATAGAATTAAAATTTAAACATCTTAAACTTAAAATTTTCAAAATTAAATACAAATAATCCAATGACAACAATGATTAAACCAAGAATAAATTGAATAAATCTAATAATAAAATCAAATGCTAGAACAACACCTAAAATGATTATCACAATACCTAAAATTTTATACAATAAAGCTTTCGAACTTTTTTCAGTTTCAAAAATATCTATTTGCATTTAATCATCCTCCAAACGTGTATAAACAACAGGTTTTTTATCAACAATAACTGAATGCTCTGCTTGACTAACTAAACCTTTATCTTTATCAATTAACGGCGGATGTTCATCAAGCATCTCTTTTTGTTTCATCTCTCTTAAAGCAAAACTTACCTTTCCAACACCAAACTTCCTAATAAGCCATCTTGAAGTAAAAGGAAAAGGACCATAAGATTTAATTTCCTTAAGAACATCTCTTGTCATAGAACTTCTAACAGGCCGCTCATCATTTAAAGTAAACAAAGTGGAATTACTACTTTCATAAACAATCCCTGCACCTTTACTTGCAAAAGGCTCAATAGCAATAACATTACCTGTTTCTAAATAAGAATCATCTCCAGTATCAAAATTAGGAATCGTTGGACTTGCATGAATTTCAAACTTATCAAGACCATGACCAGACAAATTTCTAATCGGAGAAAAACCCTTAGCTGAAATAACTTCTTGAATCTCTTTACCAATTTCTCTAAGTTCAACCCCATTTTTAATTACTTTAATAGCTGCATTTAATGCATCCCTTGAAGCCTCAATCAAATCATTATGAACGCCACTAGGACAAACAGATTTTGCATTATCAGCAATATAACCATTAACAGATACGCCGCAATCAAGTTTTACAACATCATCATCTTGAATAATAATATCATTTTCATCAGTAGGACAAAAATGAGCCGCAGTACTATTTATTGAAATTTGAGCAGGAAAAGCTAAATCTGCATCTTTATCTTTAATATATTTTTCAACTTCGTCTAAAATTTTAACAACACTCTCACCAGGTTTAATTAACTTAGCACCATGATTAAGAGCACTAGCTGCAATAACTCCTGATTTTTTTAAAAAATTAAGTTCATCACTATTCATTGAACCTAAAACTCATAAAGCACTTATAAAGTTTTCTTAGAAAAAATTAAAGATTATAAATCCCAAGCCTCTGATTCTTTTAAATAAGCTTTAGAGGAATCAGAAACGTGAACAGCATTTCTTACATGATTAGGATTAAAATTAATTTTAGATGCATATTTTTTCCTAATATCTTCTTTTAAATTATTAAACTCATTCATTGATCCTTCATAAATTGCCAAAACCACTTTTTCTCCAACATAATCAATAATCATTTCAGTATAATTAGATCTTGATTTCACACTATCAGAATAATAATGATTCGTAATATTTTCTAAAGAAACAGAACCAATAGTTTTTTCCTTTATTCTATCACCTATTTTATCAAATTCACTAAGAATGTCATCTTTGTAATTAACACACCAAGGTTTTATCATAACTAAAATTTTATTTTTATTTGATATTTTTTCATTCATTTTAATACAATACCTTATTTTGAATTTTTAGCTCTGTAATCCAAAGCTCTAAGCTTTGATCTTCCACAAGGCGATACAAATAAATAAGCTTTACTGAATATAGAAAGTTTTCCTTTTTCTTCGACTATTGCAGCAAATAACAAATAATCTTCATTTTTCTTTGTGCACATATACAAATATTTTTCTTCAAAGGAATAAGCTTTAACTCCTTTTGGTACTGAAGTTAATTTTGAATCTAAATAACTCCATTTGTTTACAATCTCAGACTCAATAGTAGACATAGTCAAAGTTTCTGTTCTTTTAATAACATTTTCAAGCTCTTTAGCATCTAAACCTGTTTTTAATTTTAAAATTTTTTTTCTTAACATATAACTCATTTTTAATACAATACTGCAATCAATTTTCTTTGAATTTGATCACATCTTATTTTACCAGGATCATTACTTGGATTATTATCTCCTTTCAGAATAAAATAATATCCTTGTTCATCTTCAGCAATATATACAACTCTATGAATTATTATCCCATTCGCATACTTTGATTTGTATGAAACTATATCTCCTAATTTAATTTGAGATGGACAATCAGGAATTATTTGCAATGCATTTGAATCTTTATTTATAATTGGAAGCATACTTTTTGTATCTGCAAAACCAGCCCACTGCACATCTTTTGCATCAATAACAATTTTATCGCTATAAACATGAATTTGTTTTTCATCAAGATAATTTGCAGGACTAATTTTATCCCTATCTCCATTTGCAGGATATTCTTGTTGTGTTCCTATTACAGAACCTAAAATATTAACACTATCTGTCTTTCCAAATGCAGATGTTGATAACATCCCAAAAAATAAACTTGTTATGAAAATACCTAATAAAAACATACTTAATGGCTTTCTAACAGAAGCCAATATGATTTCACCTAAGTTGTTTGTTGTCATACAAGAGTAATTAATTTAATAATATATAAATGTTTCGGTATGTTGTTACTCATTAGTGATCATTATTTATAAATAGACATTTTTTTAAATAAAAACACAATAACACCAATTAAATGCCTCTGTAGCATAGCAGCTATTGCATCTGCCTCGTAAGCAGAAGGTCGCGAGTGCAATTCTCGCCAGAGGCTTTTTCACTGCGATTCCAAATCCCTGCAAGGGCTTTGTCAATAATTTTCCAAAACCTCTTAATGCTTTCTACATCACAACTCAAAACAAAAAATCAATTATTTTTTTATAATTATTTACAATATAGCAAATAAATGAAAATCTAACGCAAAGTTTATAAATAAAACACCTTTCTAAATACATATTCTCAACACAAATTTATAGACGAGAAAAACAAGGGGAAAACGGGGAAATATTAATGGAAGAAACACCAAAAAATGCATACAGCGCAGACAATATCAAAGTTCTAGAAGGCCTAATGGCAGTAAGAAAAAGACCTGGCATGTATATAGGAAGCACAGGACCCCGAGGACTACACCACCTAATACAAGAAGTAGTAGATAACTCAATAGATGAAGCTATGGCAGGACACTGCTCAAAAATCCAAGTAATAATCCATAAAGATAATTCTGTAACTGTAAAAGATGATGGAAGAGGAATCCCAACAGACATGCACACGCAACTTGGAATACCCGCACTTGAAGTAGTAATGACAAAACTACACGCAGGAGGAAAATTCGAGAAAGACACATACAAAGTATCAGGAGGCTTACACGGAGTAGGAGTCTCAGTAGTAAATGCACTATCAAAAAAACTTGTAGTTATAGTCTATAGAGATGGAAAAATCCACGAAATGACATTTGAACAAGGCGGAACAACAAAACCAATGACCATAACAGGAACAACAGAAAAAAAAGGAACAACAATAACATTCTGGCCAGATCCAGAAATATTCACAGAAACACTAGAATACGATTATGAAACAGTAAAAAATAGACTAAGAGAATTATCCTTTCTAAATAAAGGAATAAGAATAATATTCATAGACGAAAGATCAGAAAACAAACAAGAAGAATTCCATTATGAAGGCGGAATAATAAGCTTTGTTGAACACATAAACACAGGGAAAAATACAATACACCCACCAATATTCATAACAAAAGAAAAAGATGACATAAATGTAGAAGTATGCATGCAATACACAGACCAATACAACGATAAAGTTTTTTCTTTTGTAAACAATATAAACACCCACGAAGGAGGAACACACCTATCAGGTTTTAAAACAGCACTAACAAGATCACTAAACAACTACGCAGTATCAAACAACATATTCAAAGACAAAAATATGAGATTAAGCTCTGATGACGTACACGAAGGATTAACAGCAATCATAAGTGTAAAAATACCAGAACCACAATTTGAAGGACAAACAAAAACAAAACTAGGAAATAGTGAAGTAAAAGGAATAGTAGATAATGTAATGAACACAGGACTAACAACATTTCTAGAAGAAAACCCTGCCCAAGCAAAAGCAATACTAGAAAAAAGTCTGAATGCAGCAAGAGCAAGAGAAGCAGCAAAAAAAGCAAGAGAACTAACAAGAAGAAAATCAGTACTTGAAAGCACAACACTTCCAGGGAAATTATCAGACTGCGCAGAAAAAGACCCTGCTAAATCAGAAATATACCTAGTAGAAGGAGACAGCGCAGGCGGAACCGCAAAACAAGGAAGAAGTAAAGATTTTCAAGCAATACTACCCCTAAGAGGAAAAATACTAAACGTAGAAAAAGCAAGACTACACAAAGTTCTAGGAAGCGAAGGAATCAACACAATGATAACGGCTATCGGAACAAACATAGGCGCAGAATTCAACATACAAAAAGCAAGATATCACAAAATAATAATAATGACAGATTCCGACGTAGACGGATCACACATAACAACACTAATCTTAACATTCTTTTACAGATACATGAAAGAACTAATAGATTCAGGCTACATATACATCGCACAACCACCTTTATACTTAATCAAAAAAGGAAATCTGAAAAGATACGTAAGAGATGAAAAAATAAAAGATGAAGTAGTAAAAGAACTCGGTGGAATGCAAGGAGTAAGCTTACAAAGATATAAAGGTCTAGGAGAAATGAACGCAGAACAACTATGGGACACAACAATGAACCCAGACAACAGAGTTCTAAAACAAATTAAAATAGAAGACGCACTAGAAGCAGACCGAATATTCACATTACTAATGGGCAGCGAAGTAGAACCAAGAAGAAACTTCATAACAGAAAACGCATACAAAGTAAAAAATCTAGATGTATAAAAATATATAAATATACATTTTCATCCTAATAAAATGAAAGAAGATTGGAAAGAAAACAACACAACTCCAGGTTTTATTTTTGGTCTAATATTATCATCATTCATATTTTTCTTATCATACAATTACTTTAAAAATGCAAATGAACTAGGAGCATATATATTCGGCACATTAACAACAATAGCAGGAATAATAATATACATCACAATCAAAGAATCATACTTTACACCAAGATTTGAATATATAAACAAAAAAATCTACATATCAAAAATAAATAAAAAAATAGAAATTCCCAAAAACAAAATTCACTCAATAATTCTAACATACGAAACACATAGAACAAAAACAAAAATATCAACAATATTATTATGTATGAACCAAGAAGAAACTGAAGCAGTTATTCAAGTATACAAAGGAATAATAACTCCTGAATTTAAAAAACAAATAAACATAAAAAGAAATATTAAAGAATACAAAGTAGGAACATATAAAGAAGATCTAGGAATATTACTTTCAAAAGAATATTATAAAGACAACATAACACATTTAATAGAACAATATAAAAACCCAACATTTAAAAAAAACATAAATAAAACAACCAAATATAATTAGTCATCACTCTTTAGTAAATATTATGCAAAAATATTTAAACAACATCTAAATTTTTAATAAAATGAATGTATGTAAACTAGTAAGAAAAACATTAGGAAATGATTTAACAAAAAATCAAAAACAATTAGCAGAAGAAGGAAAACAACTTGAAGGAAAATATTTTACAGAAAAATATTCAAAAACAAACGAAGGATATATTCTAGAACACCAATATTGGGAATTCAAAAAAATTATTCTAAAAAACACAATAATAGGAATACCTGCAACAACAAATCAAAAAAAAGAAACATTAAACATCACAAAAATATATGATTTAGAAGGTCATTTAATAGAATTAAGAGAAACTCAACACCAAGACAAAACAACAATAAAAAAATACCACCCGCAACACATTTGTTGGTATAAAAAAACAACAATAAAAACACCTCAATTCTAACATAAAACTTAAACAAATAAAAAAAAACGGCTAATATGAAACCCTTCTTTTTTTGTATTGCGAAGCACTATTTTTGTCTCCGTCAAAAACAAAAAACCAATATTTGCACCTATTTTGCTGTACAAAATGCAAATATTTCAAATTAACTTCAAGGCAATACTGAGGGTTTCATATTAGCCAAAAAAACAAAAAGAAGAAATATATAAAAACACATGATTAACTCCCCTAAATATTTATAAATAAAAACCCTTTCTTAACACATAAAATGGTACTAGAAGGATTATCAGAAAGCTTAAAAAAAACATTAAGCAAAATAACAGGCTCATTATATGTAGATGAGAAACTAATTAATGAATTAGTCAAAGACATACAAAGAGCTCTGCTTCAAAGCGATGTTAACGTTCAATTAGTACTAGAAATAACAAAAAACATCAAAGAAAGAGCACTAAAAGAAAAAACACCAAAAACAATCAATAAAAGAGAACACCTAATAAACATCGTATACGAAGAACTCGTAAATTTCCTAGGAAAAGGAGATCATAAAACACTAATAGACCAAATTAAAACAAAAAACATAAACAAACAACCATATAAAATAATGCTAGTAGGACTATTTGGATCAGGAAAAACAACCACAACAGGAAAACTAGCAAACTACTTTAAAAAAAGAGGAATAAAAACAGCAGTAATAACAACAGACACCTGGAGACCAGCAGCATACGACCAACTAGAACAAACAGCAAAAAAAATAAACATAGACTTTTACGGAAATAAAGAAGAAAAAAATCCAGCAAAAATCTACTCACAATTCGAAAAACAACTACAAGAATACGATCTAATATTAATAGATACAGCAGGAAGAGATGCACTAAACAACGAACTAGTAGAAGAACTACAACTATTAAACAAAACAGTAAACCCAGATGAATCATTCTTAGTAATAAGCGGAGACATAGGACAAACAGCACAAAAACAAGCAACCGCATTTCACGACAACGCAAATGTAAAAGGAGTAATAATAACAAAACTAGACGGAACATCAAAAGGAGGAGGCGCACTTGCAGCATGTAGCGTAACAGGAGCACCAGTAAGATTCTTAGGAACAGGAGAAAAAACAGACGACCTAGAAGAATTCAAACCAGAAGGATTCGTAGGAAGACTATTAGGAATGGGAGATTTAGAAGCACTACTTGAAAAAACCAAAGAAGCATTCACAGAAGAAGACGCAGAAGAAATGCAAGAAAAACTAATGAAAGGAAACTTCTCCTTGCAAGATTTATACGATCAAATGAAAGCAATGAAAAAAATGGGACCACTAAATAAAGTCCTAGAAATGATACCAGGATTAAGTCAAGCAAACATACCAAAAGATGTACTAAAACAACAAGAAGGAAAAATAGACAAATGGAAATTTCTAATGGATAGCATGACACAAAAAGAAAAAGATGACCCAGAAATAATCACAGGAAAAAGAATAGAAAGAATATCAAAAGGAAGCGGACAACCAAGTTCCGAAATCAGAGCGCTACTAAAACAATACAGACAAAGTAAAAAAATGATGAAAATGATGAAAGGCGGAAGTGGATCAGAAAAAGACATGCAAAAAATGATGCAAAAAATGCAAAAAGGCGGCATGAAAGGATTCAAATTCTAAAACATTTTTTGAGAGTCTCATAAAAAAAAAATCGACCCATGCAAAAAATGATGCAAAAAATGCAAAAAGGCGGCATGAAAGGATTCAAATTCTAGAAAAGGGACAAACTTTTTAAATAAAAAACTAATAATACAATATAATGACAAGCATAATCTTAATTACCAATCCAGAAGATCAAGATATAAACAAATTGGAATGGTTAAAAGAAGAACTAGTCAAAAGAAACATAGACATAATACAACCCCAACTACCAATAACAAAAAAATATTCTGAATGGGACGCAAAATTCAAAGAACTAGTAGAACAATTCAAACCAGACACAATCGCAATAGTAAAAGGATACCCAGCAAGATTTTTACTACAAGAATATCAAGAAAGACCAATAGCAACAAAAGGCACATTAATAATAACAGATAACACAAACGAACAAGAAGAAATATTTTCACTTGACTACGAAAAAATAAGAAAAAAAGCAATGAAATTTTTTATATACTCATTTCAAACAACAACAAACTTTTCAGTAGAAGAATCATCAGAACTAGCAGATAAATTAGAAGCAGAATTCTCAATCTTAGAAGGAGCAAAAGACTTATCAGACTATGAAGAAATTCTAATAGATATTATTAGTATGGAAGAAGCTTAAAAAGACTTTGCAACTTTAATATGTTTATCAAGAATTTTAATTAAATCATCAAGCATAATATTTGAAATTTTATGAATAATAATCTCATAATAATTTCTTCTAACATCCAAATCTCCTTTCAAATGAATATTTGCTTGATTAATAATATTTTTTACTTGAATTAAAGCAACAGTTAAAGAATTTATTTCTGTAGAATGTCTTTCCACTTCACTTTTCAAATAATCTTTAGTTTTATCACTAACATCTTTTTTCAATAAATTATTTGCCCTTTCATTAAAAGCATTTATTGCTGCAATACAAAGAGTTAAAAGAGTTTTTAATTCTCTTAAATCTTTTGATTGAGATGAAGCCAAACTTATAACATTAACTTTTTCAGGCTTCCAAGCATTCTCAACTTCCCAATCTAATACTTTAATTAATATACTTGATTTTGTTGGTTTTTTAATATAACCCTTAAGCATATAACCCATAATAGTAACATAAGACTTTATTTCTTTTTCAGATATATCCGCCATATTTATAAAAATACAAAAACATATTTATATAACTTTTCATTCACTACAACATGAACCTAAAATTCATAACAGGAAACGAAAATAAATTTGAAGAAGCCAAAAAAATTCTATCTGAAATATGCGAATTAAAACAACTAAACATAAACCTTGACGAAATACAAACCAACGATTCAAAAGAAGTCATAAGACATAAATTACAAGAAGCAAAAAAATATGAAAAAAACAACTTCTTCGTGGAAGATAATTCATTAGAATTAAAATGCTTAAACGGATTCCCAGGACCACTAATAAAATGGATGTACAAATCAATAGGAATAATAGGAATACATAAAATATGTAAAAAATACGAAGAAACCAAAGCAAGCGCAATAATAACAATAGGATACTTAGATGAAACTGATGAAGAACACTATTTTGAAGGAATCATAGAAGGAACAATAGTAAGTCCAAGAGGAGAAAACGGATTTATATGGGACCACATATTCATGCCAGAAGGCTGTGAAAAAACATATGCAGAAATGACAAAAGAAGAAAAAAACCAGATAAGTCCAAGAAAACTAGCACTTGAAAAACTTAAAGAACACATACAAATAAAAGAAAAACAAGAAAACTACGAAATAAAAAAAGAAGAAACACTAAAAGAAAAACTTGAAAAATCAAAAAAAGGAACAAAAATACTAATAAAAAATGAACAATACGAAATATTAGGAATTAGTTACGAAGAAATAAATTACCCTATAGATAAACCAGGAAAATTAGAATTACATGATTACTACGACATGTTCATACACCTAAAAAAAGAAAATCTAAAATCAGAAGAAAACAAAGAAGAATTTAAAAATATATATTACCCAGACCAAAACATCAAATATGAAACGATAAACTTAGACGAAATAACACACTGTTTAATAATAAGCTATTCTTCAAATCACCCAAACATAAAAACGAATCAAGGAAACATAGAATTAAATCCTAATAAATCAACCTTATCAAGAATAAAAAAACAAGGCGAAGAATTTTTTAATACAAAAACTCAAGAAGAACTAAACAAAGAAAACATAAAAATAATCAATTAAATTTAACATCCACATTCTTAACAAAAGTAGATGCAACAAGTAAAGGGAATGTAATTGTAAAGTCAGCCTTAACTTTTGCAGCAGGAGCATTAAGTTTCACCTTAGCCCACGTTTTAGCTTCTTCAATATTCCCACCACTATCAGAACCATCAAATTCTTGAGCAGTAGATAAATAAACCGCATAATCATGACCTTCTCTAAAAATATTAGCATTTAAATTGTAATGCTTAGCAATACCGCCTCCTAAAATCAAAGCACCAGTTTTTTCAGCATCTAAAACAATCCTAATTAAACGCTTATATTCTTCAGTTACATCAATCAAAAAATTAGGTTTTCTTTGCTTCATAAAATAAACTAAATCTCCAAAACTACCATCCATTATACCAGGACAAAATACAGGAATATTATTTTTAGCAGCCCAAAAAAGATAAGAACCCTCATTTAATTTTTCACCTAAAATTTTAGTTATCTCAACAGGAGTTAAAGGAACACCCCTATCTTCTTGTAATTTAAGAAATTCATCAAAAATAGGATTCATAAATCTTTCAAAATGCAAATAACGATCATTAGGAACAAAAATATTACCTATTCTTCCAACACCATGTTCATATAAAGAACGACCAGGAACATCAAAATCTCCAACTTTAAAATTATTCATACTCTTAATAACATCTTCTTCAACTCCAGAAGCAGTTGTAATAAGAACATCAACCATTTTATTTTTAACTAAATACTTAATAATTTCCCTTAACCCAGAACTAATAGCATTTCCTGTAAAAGATAAAAAAATAGTTGCCTTATCATCAATCATCTGTTTAGTTATCTCAACAGCCTTACCAAATTCAGTAGCCTGAAATCCAGTATTAAAATAACTTTTAACAAAATCATCAAAATTAAAACCATTATCAAAATCATAACCTTCAATAACAGGACTATTATCTAAAGTTTCTGTTCGCCTCATGTGGCTTTGCTGCTCCTCATACTTAGTTTTATAACTCATTAAAATCACATACAATATTAGAAAAATAACTCAAGGTCCAGTTTCAGAAGTCTTAGTTTGTACATCAGGAGGTAAATCTAAACCTCTACCAATAACATTTTCGCAATCAACACAATTATTAGTTTCATTATCCCCGCAATAACCATCATAATCACAAACTTCAGGATCTTTCATGCAACTTGTTAAAACTACTAATAATATCAAAATAATCATTAAAAAAGCTAATTTCTTTCTCATGGACAACAATAATGCACTTCCATTTAAATATTTTAATATTTATCCCCTAATAAGTACAAAAAAAAACACAAAAAACACAAACATTAAAAAGCTAAATAACAAAAAAATAACATGAAGCTCAAAATATACCTATTCAGACACGGACAAACCTATTTCAACAAAAACCATGTATTCACAGGACACAAAAACAGTAAACTCACAGAACAAGGATACAAAGATGCAAAAGAAATAGCAAACGCCTTAAAAAACAAAAAAATAAATATTGCTTTTCACTCACACCTAACAAGATCAAAACAAACACTAAAAGAAATACTAAAATACCATCCTGAATGCAAAAAAATAATAGAAGACGACAAAATAATAGAGCGAGACTACGGAGAACTATCAGGAATACCACACAAAAAACTTTTACAAAAAAAAGGAGAAGAAATCTATAAAACATTAGTCAAATCAAAAACAATACAAAAAATGACTGGATTTGATAAAGCACACGCAATAGAAATGTTCGGACAAGACTACAGACAAATAATGAGACGAAGTTATAAAGCACCTCCTCCAAAAGGAGAAAGCATACAAGATGTAGAAAAACGAGTAAACTCATTCATAAAAAATTTAATAAAACTAATGAAAAAAGAAAAAGTAAACGTAGCAATAAGCGCTCATGGAAACAGCATGAGGCCCTTTAGAAAATACTTTGAAAAACTAAGCATAAAAGAAATGATGAAACTAGAAAACCCCTGGGATAAGCACTTTGAATACACAATAAATGTCCCGGATGAAAACAAATCCAGCAAAACTAAACAGTCATCTGAAAAAAATTAAGATAAACTAAAAAAATAAGGTAAAAAGAATATGAAACAAATAATAATAGCAACCGACCACGCAGGAGCAAAACTAAAACCAGCAATAGAAAAAGCATTAATCAATTTAAAAATAACATATGAAGATCACTCAATAGAAAATAAAAAAACAGATGACTACCCTGATTTTGCAAAAGACGTGGCTTTAGAAGTATCAAAAAGCAAAAATAAACTAGGAATACTATCCTGCGGCACAGGAATAGGAATGAGTATCACCGCAAACAAAATAAAAGGAATAAGAGCAGCACTTTGCCATACAAAAAAAGAAGCAGAACTATCAAGAAAACACAACGATGCAAACATACTAATACTGCCTGGCCAATACTCATCAACAAAACTAACAGAACCAAAAATCAAAGAAATAATCAAAACATTCTACGAAACCAAACCAAGCCAAGAAACAAAACACAAAAGAAGAATACAAAAAATCAAGAAACTAGAAAAATAATTATTCATCACTAAAAACCTTGCTATAAAACTCATCAACTCTTATCACAGATGATAAATCTAATTCTTTGCCATAAGGCAAACTAGAAACTATTTTACTTATAGCATGTCCACAATAAGAATTATGAATAGGAATTCCCATATCTTTTTTAATAAAATAAGCTTTCATCATATCAATATCTGCTGTATCAACAAAAGCCACATTAAAAGAATTATCGCTGCAAATTTTTGAACCAAGTTCAAATTCTTGCGCTTCATATGCAACTATTAAGCCTAATAATTTTTTATGAATAGCTTTCTTATCCCCCTTCATTATTCTATTTTCATATTCTGTTAAATCCATTTTAAATCACAACATTATTTTACAAAGAGCTTTGGATAGTAATTATCTAATCCCTTAAAATAAGTATTATTAAAAGATTTTTCTTTTAAACACATTTCTTTAACCATTCTCTCGCCAGCATTAGAAACAACTATTCCAAAAATACTTTTATCTAATTTAATAACTTGACCCATAGTCACTCCAGCAAGTCTGTTACTTTCATAAATATTTGAATCTTTATCTACAGCAAGAGCACCAATATAAATAGCTGCAGCTTCATCTACAGATAAAATGTATTTATCAGTTATTTCATTTTCAGACATATCGCCATTCATCAAAGCACTCTTAGCAAAGTTATTTACAGGTAAAACAACGTTATAACCTGCAGCAACCCAATTTTCTGGTTCGATCTCTCGCTCCATAACTGTATATAGCCATGGTTTTTCATTTATTAATTTGATAAAATTTTCAGATGCTTCTTCGCCAAATGCAAATTTATCTATTTCGTTTAAAGCACAATGATGCCCAGATTTTGCTTTTGGTAAAAATCTAATTCGTTTTAACATCATAATATTTCCTCTTAAAACCACTTATATCATCAAAGTTTTCTTTTTTATCAAGATAATTTCTATTGATTAAACTAGTAGCCATATCATTTTTTGTGAAACCAATTTTTGCTGCAACTCTTTCAGAATGACTATCTCTGGAAATTCCTTTGCCAATAATATAAGTAGGTTCTTGTCCATCCCAAATCATTTGTCTGAAATCTCCCACATTCATCTCATTTAATTTATCTGCAAGTTCAAAATGGTGAGTTATATAAAGCATCAAAGGCTTAATGTGTGATAAACCTGTTATTTGCTCCATTGTCTTGTTTAATTTTTCTGTAGAGGTAGTTCCATCAATCAAATCATCAACAACCATAAAAGTCTTTGAAGTTGCATTATCAAAATTATCTTTAGATTCTAACAACATAACACCAAGACCACCCTCGTCATCATCCTGAGAATCATTACTCCCAATTTGATAAATCATCCTATCAGACAATGTCGTTTCAACATCATCTGCAGAACCATAACATCCAATCTGAGATTGAATTTTTACTTGAGTTATAGCTTTTGAAAGAGAAGTTTTACCTCCACTATTTGGACCAGTCAAACCAATAAATTGAGATATATTACCTATCTCTAAATTATTAGGAACATAAAATTCATTTTTAGTAGCCTGCACCGGGTTGATAAGATTTTTTGCCTTGAAATAATTTCCTTCAGATTCAACTATTTTTGGGATGCATGAATGTTTTGAATCTTGACTATATTTATGAAATGATAGTAATTCATCTATAGCACCTATAGAATTAAATGCTTCTTGCACTATTGAATCTGAAAGTATTCGTTTTTTTAAAGGAGTCAAATATTTTTTATTTGCTGCCATTTTTCCCAGCATGTTTCCTAAATATCCTGCTCCTACTGCACTAACCCCCCATAAGCCCCCTATAATATAATTAAAAATTGGACCAAAATTTTCTGCACCAGAAATTAAAGTCAACCCCCCAAAAATACCCATCGCAAAACTATGCGAAAATGCATAAGTTGGTTTAAACTTAGATGGGTTAAATGGAATTGGAGGCAGATATTTTTTTAAATCTTCATAATCAGTAAGTTTAGAACCCCATTGCCTTAATAAAGGTTTACCGACTAATTTTTTTATTTTAGAGTTCTCAATTACATTAATGTTATTTAATTGACATTTGATATATAAAGATTCAGGTTTTTTTATTTTTTTTACCATACCCGGCAACTTATTAATAAAATCTCTTGTTTCTCTTTGATAATCATGAGGATCTACCCAAACTCTTTTCAAGAATGTATAAATGTTTTCCTCTAAATCTTTTATATTTTCAGTAAAATCATAAAGATCTTGTCTTAATTCATCATTCGAAGCTATTTCATCCAGAGCATTTTGTTTTAATTCAATTTCTTCTTTAGAAACAGAAGGATTAAAAACATCAAAATACAATCTCCTTTTACCTGTTTGAGTTAGTGTAGAATCAATTGTTTCCACTAATTTATTTAATTCTAAAGCTTTTATAGTTTTTTCATCTAAAACACCAGTAATTCTAGAATCTAAATGATTTTTAGAACCAATATCTTTGAATTCATAACCAGCATTTATAGGATTCATGAAACAAGCAATAACACCCTCATTTATAAACTTTTCTTATTTTGACTACTTTATAGTGGTTATAAAACGAAAAATATATAAAAAAAGACAAAATGACCTACTCCCGCGACCTAAAGGTCGGGGTATCTCAGGCTGTGGCGTGATGTAATCCTTGATTTTTGATGTAGTTGTCTACTGTTGAGAATTCGTTGTAGCCTACTGTTGTTGCGCATCCTCCTGCGCTCCAC
>JAIPET010000002.1 GCA_021736975.1 Candidatus Woesearchaeota archaeon | reverse complement strand
TGTGGAGCGCAGGAGGATGCGCAACAACAGTAGGCTACAACGAATTCTCAACAGTAGACAACTACATCAAAAATCAAGGATTACATCACGCCACAGCCTGAGATACCCCGACCTTTAGGTCGCGGGAGTAGGTCATTTATTGTTTTTTCTCCATTTAAATCTATTAGTCAAACATTTACTTTAAATAATGGATATGCAAACCTAAATAATGGGTTGGTATATTATGATGCTTCTAAGTTAATAAATTATTTGGATGAACATAACATTTCAAATAAAAAAATTTTGACAACTCAACCATGGGTGTTTGATTATTATTACAATCATGACTTTTTGACATCAGAAGAAAAAAAGGATTATGTGTTTTTTCCAGATAGTCAATGGTATGAATTTTATGATAGAACTAGAGTTTATAGTGTTAATGGTTATTGGGATGAATGGGAAATAAAAATGATAAATAAAATAATTGAAGATAAAAATATAGATTATTTGATATTGCACACAATTCCTTCTAGCTCTGAAATAAAATATAATAAGAATACGATTTTATTAAATGTTAAAAATATTTCTTTTTTAACCACATTAGATCAAGATAAATATTTTGGATATCACATATTTAAGGTAAATAAATAGATTTAGTAAAAGATAAAAATGCGATAATTCTGACCCATAAGGGATAAGTATCTTTAATTAAATAGTCTGATTCAATTATTTTTATTATGTTTTCTCCATTTATTTTGTTAGTTATTTTATTTATTTGCATTTTGTGTTTGTTAATTTCATTTTCATTCTTGCATAAGTAAATATTGGCATCTTTAGATTTGGGCAATTTTATAAACCATATGGTATTTATAGTAGTTACGATAATCTGATGTAAAATTACAGCCATGATTATTCCCCAAATGTGGAAAATCGGAATTAACAATATGAATAAGATTATTTGTAATCCACTAGCTATTAAGCTTACTTTTGTATAAAACTTTTTATAGCCGTGGTATATTATTAAAGATCCCAAAACACTATTTAAGGGGACTATAAAAATTATTGCTGTGAGGGCTATTGAATAATATATTGAATCTAAATACTTTTGTCCAAATATTAAATTAATTGCTATTGGCAGAAGTAAAATTGATATTCCTGCAACAATCAACCCAAATAAAAGCAACAGTATAATGGACTTTTTAACTATCTTTATACTTTTTTCTTTTTTATTTGATGCCAAAAATATTGAAAATGGATTTAAAGATCCTTTGAAAATGTTTCTTATTTTTGTAGGTAATATTTGCGCCACTGCGTATATAGCTAAAGTTGCAGGACTTGTCATCGCAGCTAATATGATGTATTGGATTCTTGAAGAGATACTGCCTACTATGCTTAATAATGCCAATCTTATGCCGTACTTAGTGTTTTCTTTATCTTTGTTTTTATCTCTTTTTTGTTCTATCTTTCTATAAAAATAAGTTGTTAAAGTAAAATTAATTATTGATATTGTAGCTAACAGAGTCACAAGTAGAATTAACGTATTTTTGAATATAACTACTGCAATTATTTGTGTTGTGGCGCTTAAGAATTGTGTTATCACATTTATCCAAAAATATTTTTCAAACTTAGATAAGCCTATAAGATAATCGTTGCTTAAATTTATCCCGCTATAAAACGGAAAAAAAATAGCCATTAATATGAACATAGTAAGATAGTTAGTTTCGAAGAAAAAACCTATGATTAATAAGCCTAAGGAACCTAATATGGATAAAGAAAAACATATTTTGTTGGCTGTTTTGAAATAATATTCATATTTCTGTGCGGCTGATTTTGTGACTATTGTGTTAAAACTATTTAACGCAAAAAAACCTAACAAGGTCATCCAAGATAACATTAATTGAAATTCTCCGTATTGTCCCTGAGTTAAATACCTTGCAAGAAAATATTGCGTTCCAATTCCAAAAATCATTCCTATGATTGTATTTAGAGACATTAATAAAGATTTTTTTATCATTTTTTTGCATAAATTGTTATTCTGCTAGTTTTTCTAAGAATGGATAATATATTTATAAATGCTTTTACTAATGTTTTACGTATAATTTTGTTTGTTAATAACAGTCTAAGAATTTTTATGTCTTTTCCTTCTGTTTTCAAAATGGTTAAAGGTGCTATTAAATCCCTATCAGTTTTATGATGGTATATTTTTATTTCTTTGAAACCTATTTTTTTAAGATATTTTTTTATTGAATCTTCTGTGAAGTGAGTTAAGTGTGTTGGTAATTGTAATGTGTAGGCATATTTTTTATATATTTTTGATTCTAGTCCATTAAAGTTGGGGATTATTATTATTAGTTCTCCGTTCTTTGTGAGCATATTTCTTACTTTAACCAAATCGTTATATGGTGAATATGAATGTTCTAAATACATCCTCATGGTGATGGCGTCGTATTTAGTCTGTGTGTTAAATTTATTTAGAGTATTTATCTTAACATTAACTTTAAAATTTTTATTAGCCCAAGATGCTGCAGTTTTATTCATTTCTACGCCTGTAGTTTTCCAACCTAATTGTTTCATAAAATATAAGAAATCTGCATAACTACAACCTATATCTAATATGTTGCCATTTTCTTTAAATAAAGGGATGCCTTTAATTTTAAAATCTCTAATCTTATAAAATAATAAAGGATATAAAACTATTTTTTTTAGCTTGTTTTTGTTTTTATTGGAAAAGTAATCAAAATAATATTTTAATGTGAGTTTATTTAGATTCCATATTATTCCTTTATTTTCTTTAGGTTTTTCTGGCTGGTAATATCCTGAAGAATCTGGGTAGAAATAGTTTATTTTGCTTTTATTAGGGCGTGGATTTGTAAATACTAATCCACAATTCAGACATTTAACCACTTGAAATTTTCCTGATATGAAATTCACATAATCTTTAGATTCAAAAATTTTCTTAAATTTTCTACTTTTACAATAATCGCATGTGACAAATTCAAAATCATTTTTTTTCATTTTGATCATCTATTATCTCTTTGCATTTTTTAATCCATTTATATTTTTCATATTTTCCTCTGATTTTTGCTAAATATTTAGCAATAAAAGGGATTCTTGGGATTATACCGGAACCTTTTCCATGCATATATTTATTAACTCCTAAAGAAGATCCCCTTCCAAAATGAGATGCAAAAATGCGTTTCTCTCCAGGCAAGTAATATTCTGCGCAAATAAGATTTTTGAAAGGACCTTTTTTATAATGTCTTGTATTTCTAAATTCTAAGACTTCTCCTTTATACCCTGCTTTAATATATTTGTCTCTTAAATCATGGCCTGTATCTAGATGGGCTTTAATATCTTTTGGTCTGAAATCAATATTTAATTTTTTAAATGTTTTGGTCTCAAAAAGAATTGCATACATTAGTGGAAAATCTTGTGGTTTAGGTTTTGAAGGTTGAGTTCCAATAACTTTAACTTTATTATTTAATTCATTAATAAGAATTTCGTCCCAATTTTTTTTGAGCCAAACAGCATCTGCGTCAAGTATACAAAAATAAGGAGAACTTATTTTTTTGGCAAGTTCATTAAGTGCAGTTCCGTGAGCTATACTTCCTTTCAAATTTTTTATTTGATTAAATAAAATTATGTTCTTTCTTTTTGCTAATTTTTTTATTTTTGTAAAATCTGCATTGTTTGATTCGGCATCATTTATTAGAAGATTATATTTATTTTTTGTTAATCGTTTGAGGGAATAATCTATCAATTTTATAAATTCATAGGAATTATAATTAACGACCAATATGTTTAAAACAGCATTTTCCATTTTTTAAATTATTTTTTTATTTCAATACATTTTAATAATATGCGTAACCATGATGTTTTTAATATATTTAATTTTTTAGGTATATATTTTCTGGCGCCATAATCTGAATATAATTTCATAAAAAAGATAAAATATTCGTTAGTGATTTGATAAATATCTTTTATCAATATTTTTTTTTTATAATGTTCATAATTTTTACTTATTTTATCTATTAATTCTGGTATTTCTTCTTCTTTTGTAAATAATTCTCCTCCTCCTTTAATAATTTCCGGATGACCTCCATCCAATAAAGCAATAGCAGGTAGTCTACAAGATAGTGCCTCAATCAATGAATTCGAACAAGGATCTTTTTCTGAAGCAGTTATGAATATATCATTTTTCTTTAGTTCTTTAGATAAATATTTGCTTTTTAGTGGTTTTTTTATGTTTATATTTTTAAAAGATATGGGTGAATTACCAACAAAGGTAAATTCAACATTATTAAAGTCAAGATTTTTATCTAACCAAGAATATGTTTTAAATCCTTTTTTAAAATTATTAGACCAAGAAGTTGCAATTATTCTAATTTTATGGGATTTATTTTTTGATTTATTTTTTGTGTTAAATATATTTTTGTCAGGAGCGTTATAAATTATAGTTTCATAAGTATTTGTATTTAAACCATATTTAATATTTTGCAATCTGCTCCAATTTGATTGATAAATAGTTCCATCAGCAATAAAGCTATTTGTTTTGTATATTATGTTATCTACTGCTTTTTTTGATCCTCTATAAAGAAAAACAGGACCATCAATTCGATGTACAAATAATTTATCTTTATATTTATTTTTAATTTTCAGTAAATCTTTAATGTTGTGATGAGAATTAAATAATATTACATCAGCATCTTTAACATTGTGTGCGTATATTTTTTTTTCTTCAAATATTTTTTTTAACGCTTTTAGAAATTGGTTGCCGCCGCCGTAAGGCACATCTCGGATATCAAATAATATGTTTACTTTCATAGTTTTATCAGCTCATATTTTTTAAGCAATTTTTTTTCCCAACAAGATATTTTAGTTTGTTTGTTACATTTTTCTCTTTCTATTTGATTTTTTATAATAATAGCAGCATCCTCTCTGGAAATTTTATTCAAACAATATCTTTTTGGTAAGTTCAAATATCCTTTGTTTGATCTAATTTTAGCTGCAACTGCTAACTCTTTTTTACAAAATAATAAATGTGTGTTAATGTAGTAAACAGGCAAGTTTAATGTTCTGTTCTTTTTTGTATCTCTAAATCCTTTTAATAAAATGCCTTTTCTTGCATTTTTAATAATGTTGAAGTGGTTCATTTTTTCATTTATATGGATATATTTGTGTTTTTTGCGCCATTTTGTTATATTTATTATTCTACCAAAATCTCTATAATTGGAGTTTACAGGTTCATCAGCTGATATAATTCCGAAATTTATTTCGTCTTTATTTCTAAAATATATTCTTTTAGAATTATACTTAGATCCTGTTTTTTTAGAAGTTAAAAACAATCTAATTATGTTGATATACCATATATGGTTTGGTATATATTTGATGAACCATTTTATTAATTTGAATTTAGGAGAAAATATTTCGTCACAGGTAAAAAAGAATCCCCACTTTGAATCGATATGGCTTTTCCCGTATTCGTAAGATTTTGCAAATTGTGTCCAATTGTACTCTTTTGGCCAATTATAATACAAAATTAAAAATCTGTTTTTTGTTTTTTTTAAGTAATCAAGAACAGGAGATTTATTATCCTTTCGTAAATTGCCTCCATAAACAATAATTAATTTATCACATGCATTGAATGCGCTGGATAAACTTTCCTTGTAAAGAATACAATCCATCGGCTCATAATCGTAAACTGCGACTATTCCTGTCGTGTAATATTTTTTTATATTTAAATAATTCTTAGATACATATGTTTTGAAATAATATTTGTTTTTTAGCTTTAAAAAAGATTTATTTTTATTCAAATAATTGTAATCTAGTTTTATAATTTCTTTATTAAATGAAGGTATAAACTTAGAATTATCTTTTTTTGTAATTATGCCCAGTCCAAAATCTGAGTTTAAAACAAAATAATCAAGTTGCTTTTCATAATTTTTTGATATATCATATATGCATTTCCAAACATCACCATTCCAAACACCTTCTGTTTGTTTTCTACTTGCTGCTTTTTTTGTAAGTGGATTGCAATCATGCACTATTATAAAGCCACCTTTTTTTAAAAAATTTAAAGCATTTAATATGTCTTTCATGGCTTGTTCATACAGATGCAACCCATCTATAAATATAACGTCAAAATAATTTTTGTTGTTTTTAAAAAATTCGTCGCTTGTCAATTTTAAAATTTTTGTATTATTATAATCGAGTTTATATTTCCCATCTATTTTGTTAATTTGAGGATTAGGATCAACTCCTATTTTGTACGTGGCTTCTATTCGTGCAAGAGTTTCCCCTCTTCTTATGCCTATTTCAAGATAGTCTGTGTTCTTCCAACTAAATAATTTCAGTAGTTTATTTATAACATATATTCTATTCATTTAAATCACAATTTTGAAGTGCGTTTCATAAGTATTCTTCTAAAAGTATTACCTATAAAAACAACATTTTCTAACAGTTTATCTAATCCATACAATATCATATTTATTTTTCTTTTTTTGGTGTCTGCCCATGCAGGTATCGCCAAACGAAACATTTTTTTGTTGCTAATATATTCAATTGCAGTCAAATATGTTGTTAGATATTTAAAATACATCTCTTTAGAATCTTTAAGAGACCTATACTTAGTAAATGTTTTATTTTCTAATAAAACTCTTTGCCAGCCTCCTTTATAATGAATGATTTTTTGCTTTTCATTAATTTTTTTAGATTTTGTAACATTATACTCGCTACATTCGAAGGCGCATAGTTTTATTTTATTCATTTTTAATTCATATGTTTTTAAATCTTTTTTATAATCTATTAATTTGTAGAATGACATTTGATCAGAACCACCATAAGGCCATTCTTTAGAATTAGCAATGTCAAATAGCTCTTTGTTCTTTATTATATTAAAAGTTTGATTTTTCCATTCATTAAAGAACTTAATTGTTTTTCTATTTCTTTTAATAAAAAGCACACCTGTATTTAATGGGTAGTGCTCATTCTTGTACGTAAAACCTACATCAAAGTCTTTTTTAAATACGCCGGAAATATCTTTTAAAACTAAGGTATCAACATCTAAGAAGCACAAATTCTCTTTAGGTATTAATTTTATGGCGGTAAACCACATCAATGTTTTACTAGATATTCGTTCTATTTTGTTTTTAGAAAAATCAAATTTGGTTTTTATGAAGTGACATCTTTTGAATTTAGTTTTTAATATTTTAATTGTATCTTCATCGATATCTTGAAAAATGACATATGTGTTAGCTTCAGGATTTGATACTTTGATTGAATATAACAATGTTAAAAGCATTCCGCTATATTTAATTCCATATACTGCAATTACAAATGAAACGTTATTATTTTTCGCAGACTCCATACCATTCTCCCCATTTTACATATTGTCCTTTTATTTTTAATCCTGCTTTTTTTATCTCTTCTTCTATTTGATCTTCTGTGTATTCTACGAAATGAGTAGGATCTAGTCTATACTCTTTTTTTATAGATTTTAAATAGGGAGGCAACCAGCTTCTGGTGATTAGAGGAACTCTTATTAATATTTTTGGTGCTATGGTGCTGAGTTTATTCAGAAAAACAGTTCTTTCTTTTATGTGTTCCAAAACATTGCTAAGAACTATTACATCGAATTTTTCTTTGAATTTATACTTTGTAGCATCCCCGAAGATATAGGAAAGATTTTGTTTTTTATATCTTTTTTTAGCTTCAACGATTCTTCCTTTTTCAATATCTATGCCTAAAACATATTTTGCTTTTTTAGATATGCTATGTGCTACATCCCCATTTCCGCAACCAACATCTAGCACTTTATCTTTATCAGAAATGTTATTTATAAAGAAATCATGATATTTCATTATTTCATGTTTTGGATGAATGCCATTATTTAATTTCACAACTGAATTTGATATCCAAACATATCCTTTATTGTACATATATATTCCTAATTTCAACTTTAGTTTTTGTCTTATTTTTTTAATTGAATTTTTCATGAATTTTAACCTCTTTTTCAAATATTTTATTTAAAGAGTTGTGTCTTAATATTTGCTGTCTTGCTTGTAGCCCTATTGATGTAATTATTTTATCGTTTTTAAATAGATATTCTATCCCCTTTTTTATACTTTCCGAAGATGTTTCTGTCAAATAACCTGTTTCTTTATGAATCAAAACTTCTTTTATGCCCTGGACATTTGTGGCTAAACAACATTTTCCACAGGCCATAGCTTCTAATATGGTCTTAGGATTCCCTTCATAAAATGATGTTTGGATATAAACTTTATATTTTTTCAAAATTTTGGGTATTTTCGAATTTTCAATATTACCTTTCAAGTTTATGTTACGAAAATTCATTTTTTTTATATAATTTAATATCCTCTCCTCTTGAGGTCCGGAACCATAAATATCTAAAGATTTGTCTAGTCTACCTACAGCAGATATCATATTTAGGAGGTTTTTTTCTTCAGATAATCTTCCAACATACACTAAATCTTTCTTTGCTTTGAAAGATATATGTTTGAAAATATTTGTATCCACATAATTAGGAATTATGTTCACATTTTTTACAGAATATTTATTTTCTACATATTTTTTTTGATTTTCTGAGGTTACAATAGAGACTTTTGCTAGCTTGTATGTTAAGAATTCCCTTAGGGAATCGAACAAATATTTAATTTTTTTATCTCCTATTTTTGAATTTAATGAAGAAGTATAACCTGTTCTAAATATAAAATTTTTATTAAAAATTATTTTTGATATTATAGCTGGCAAAAATGATGAAAGCTGATTTGTTTTAAGTACGCTACATTTTTTTATTTTTCTGTGATGAATTAATGGCAAAACAGCGGAATAAATAATGTTTCCTAAGTGCCCTTTGAAAATCTTTGGTTTTGGCACCACCACAATATTTCTAAAAAGTTCTTTATTTAATTCAATTATGTTCTTAGAATCATAGGTGAATAGATATATCTTGTCGTATATGTCTTCCACAATAAATCTTTCATATATTTTTAATTCTCTATTTAAGATTCCTGATTTTTTCCAGTCTTCTATAGATATTCCAAAACTAAATATAACTCCTAAATTTCTTAAGATCTTTTTCTTGTAAACAATCATAGAATATAAATTATACAAAAAAGGAAATTTTAGAAGAATTTTAAAAACTGCTAGTTTGTATCCTATAACGTGCTTTAGATGAGCATTTACTGTTTTTAAATCAGCTTCTTTTAATGCATCAGTTATTATGTCTTCTGCATATTTGCTTATTAATCTCTTTATGTTGATCTTGTATTTCGATAACGTTTTAATTATTTCGAAGTCTGTTTTTTCATATGTGTCTTTATAATTCTTCAATCTTTCCTTGAAAAACTGCTTGGCGAGAAGAGTATATGTTTTTTGCTTAAGCTTTTTTGATAATCTGTCATTTCCTGATGATATATCATATTTTATGACAGGTTCGTTTAAATGCGCTAGTATTTTATTTCTAGATAACAATCTTAAATATAAATCATAATCTTGACTGGTTGTAAACTTTTCTCGGTAGAATGTCTTTCCATCATTTCTAAAGATTATTGTAGGATGAATTATGCAATTATCTTTAAGTAATTCATTTTTTAAATTTTCACTGTCAGAAAACTTTCTTGTAATACCGATACATTCTCCATTTTTATTTATGTTGTATGCTTGTCCAGCAGTTAAAAAAACATTTTTATGATTTTCTAAAAAAATTACTTGTTTTTTAAATCTATTTTTAAGACAAATATCATCAATATCTATTCTAGCAATATATTTTCCTTTTGCTTTTTTTATACCTTTATTTAAAGAACGTGCTAGTCCTTCATTTTTATCATTTTTAATTAAAGATATTTTTTTATACTTTTGTGTATATTTTTTTATAATTAATCTGCTATTATCTGTTGAGCCATCATCAACAATTAGTAATTCATAATTTTTATATGTTTGATTTATGAGTGATTTTATACATCTATCTATGTATTTCTCTCCATTGTGTACTGCAACAATTATTGATATCTTTGGATTTGTAGACTTCATTATTGTTGCTCCATAAATTGATCATACCATTGTTGAAACATAAATAATGTCCAGAAATGTTGATCTTGGGGATTTTTTTTCTTGGTTCTTTCAAGTATCTTTCTAGCCTCATATTTTGATATTATTTTTATGTTATTTTCTCTTAAAGATTGTTCGAAAATATCATATAAACCATTATTTAGCCAGGACTTTAAAGGTATGTTGAATCCTTGTTTCTTTCTTTTTATTATTTCTTCAGGAATTTTGTTTCTTGCTATTTTTTTTAATATATATTTTTCTTTATTTCCTCTATATTTCCACTTAAAAGGAATTCTTCTAGCAATATTTATGATGTTGTTGTCTAAATACGGCACTCTTGATTCTAAAGAATGAGCCATAGTCATTTTATCTGTTTTTAACATAAGATCATTAGGCAACCATTCAGAATAATCTATGGCCATTATTTTATCTATATATTTGCTTTTTCCAATAGTGTGTTTGTAAAAATTATATGGTTTTTCATAAATTTGTCCTTTTAAAATATTTTTTCTCTCATTTAATGTGTATATTTCATGATAAATCCAATAGTCTGTATGTGGTTTATTAGGGCTCTTTGCAGTTCTTATTATTTTTTTTATGAAACGATTCTTAGTGTTAGAATTTGGAATAATATTTCCTGCAAATTTAAAAACAGGATTCATTGTATTTTTAATTTTTAATTTTTTATATTTTGGATATCCTCCAAATAATTCATCAGAACCATCTCCTGAAAGAACAACTTTCACATATTTTGAAGTTTCCTCACTCATCATATATGTTGGAATGCATGCGGCATCTCCTAAAGGTTCATCTAAATGCCAACATACTTTTTTTATAATATCAGAAGCTGATTTATTTACTGTTAGTTCTTTGTGTTCTGTACCTATGCTTTCTGCCATGATTCTGCTGTATTTTCCTTCGCCATAATCCTCATCATCAAAATTTACAGAAAATGTTTTTATTGGTTTATCTTTTGATTTGTTCATTAAGCTAACCATTAAACTTGAATCTAAGCCTCCAGATAGAAAAGCACCCACGGGCACATCACTTATCATTTGACGTTTCATGGTTTTTTTAAGTTCTGAGTCTAATTCTTTAAATGCATTTTTAAAAAATTTATATTCTTTTTTATTATTGTGTGGTTGTGTACTAAATTCTATTTTATTTTTTTTATACTTTAATATTTGTCCAGGAAGTATTTTTTTTACATCAGTTATAACTGTTTGTTCTCCGGGAGAATATCTTAATGAAAAATATCTATTGAGCGCTTCATGATTTATTTTTTTAGGAATCAAATTAATGAATCCTTTTATTTCTGAGGAAAAAATGAATTTGTCTTTTTTATGGTAATAATAAAGAGGTTTTATTCCACTTCTGTCTCTTGTTAATATTAATTCTTTATTTTTTCTATTCCATAGGGCTATTGAAAACATACCGTTAAATTTCTCAAAACACTCATCTCCCCATTCATAATATGCGTAGAGTATGACTTCTGTATCTGTTTGGGATTGAAACCTATATTTTTTTTCTAATTTTTTTTTGATTTCTTTAAAATTATATATTTCTCCATTATATGATATTACAAAATCTTCAAAAATCATAGGTTGTTTTCCATTAATACTTAAATCAAGAATACTTAATCTCAGATGACCTAGAGAAATATTTTTATCTATATATGTTCCATTTTGATTTGGTCCTCTGTGATTTATCTTAATCATACATTTTTTCAGTAAATGTTTATCTTCCCAATTAAAACCTATTATTCCGCACATTTTTATTTTACCATCAAATAAATTATTTTTCTTAATAATTCTGAGTTATTTTTCGCATCATGATTTTTTTTAAGATACATATGTTGTGTTGATTGAATTTTTTTTCTATGTTTGGTATTTTTAATAAATAATTTAACACTGTTGTAGAGATTTATGAACTTATTGTCACAAGAAACTCCTAATTTGAATTTTTCTAGTATTTTATCTGGATTTATCTTTAAAGATATTATGGGAACTTTAAAGTTGCATGCCTGCAAGAAGGTGTTTGGGAAACCTTCCGCAGATGATGTGTTTATAAATAATTTTGATTGTTCAAAATAATTATTTGCTTCTTTAAAGGAAATATGTTCTTTAAATGTTAAATTTTTATAGCTTTCTGCAATTTGTTTTATTTTAAAAAAATATTTTTCATCATTATGTTCTTTTGGGCATATCATTAAAAATTTTTCTCTTGGAAATTTAGAAACAAGATTTATGAACACCTCTGGTCTTTTCCATTTTTCGCATCTACTTATCCATAAAATATGCTCTCTTTTTTTTTCTTTAAAATTTTTTATTTTCCACAGGTTTTTTATTATAACTGCATGTTTTTTATAATTTTTTAAAAATATTGTTTTTAGTTCATTAGTTTGGACAGTTATTACATCAGCATTTTTTAAACCAAATTCATATAATCTTCCTTTAAATCCGTATTTTTTTACATAGGATTTATCAACATCCATCTTATGTGCTGTTCTGTGTAAGTGTGATTTTTTAAAAATTTTGCAATATATGCTGACAATCCCAACTAGTCCTCCTGCTGTTGTTGTAAATACAATATCCGGATTTATTTTTTTTAACAATTTGAAATATCCAAGAATCCATTTTAATTTTTTTAATATTGAACTATTATTTTTAGGATTAAAAGATTTATATATTTTTATTTTATTTATAATTTCAATGTTTTTCTGATTATAATTACCAACTATGAATGAAATATCTAAGTGGTTATCTTTTTCTAGTTCTTTTGCGTATAAATACATTTGAATTTCTGCTCCGCCATGTTTAGCGAGGCATTTTTTATTAAACAAGGGGTATGCTGCTGTTGAAATCATACACACTTTAATTTTTTTCATTAGTATAAACCTCTATTAATTTTTTAGCATAATTTTTTAGATCGTATTTTTTAGATTCTTTTATTCCAAAAGTTGATAGTTTCAGATATATGTCGTTATTTGTCATCAAATGTGTTATTTTTTGACATAAATCTTTAGAATTATTAAATAGTAGTACATTCTTATTGTCAATACAATATTCTGATAATTGTTTTATGTTGGATACAATAACAGGTATTCCTCTAGACCATGCTTCGAATAAAACTATAGGGCTCGCTTCGGATTTGCTTGGAATAACTATGATGTTGCATTTGTTGTAAAATTCATCTATGTTTTCTGTGTAGCCCAAAAATTTTACTTGATTTTCAAGTTTTAGTTTTTTTGTTAATCTTTTCAAATTAATTGTTTCAGGACCTTCTCCAGCGATTAGTAATTTATTTTCAGTGTTTTTTATGCTTTTTATTAGCAATTCCACTCTTTTAATTTTAGATAATCTTCCAATATAGCCTATTGTGTTTCTTTTGTGCACTAATTTATTAATTTTGAAATTTTTAGACTTAATATAAAAATTATCTAATGTGTGTATCTTATTATGTTGTATGTTTTCTTTTATTAATTTATTCTTTATGTAATTTGAGACAGCTACATATTTATTTACTTTATTTTTTGAAATTGATATGAATGTTTTGAATAATATGTTTTCTATAGTATTATTTTTATCTGAACCATTAATTTGGCCATGTTCATGAAATATTAATTGTATTTTCGGATAAAAAAATGTTTTTAATATGAATCCATTTATTTGGGATCTAAATAAATGACAATGGAGTATGTCTATTTTATTTTTTTTAATGATTTTTTTTAGAACAAATAAAGAATGTGTGCTGTACTTAGAATGTGAATTAAGTATATGAATTTGTTTATGATTCATCATCTTTTTTGATTTTCTTAATGCAACTGATATCATTTTAATATTTTGCTGCTTTATTTTCATAATGCCTTGCAATACTCTTTGAGCTCCACCTAAGCCCATGCTATCTATGATGTGCAATATATTAATTTTTTTTTCCAATTCCATTTTTTATATACCAGTAATTGAATATAAATATTAACCACAATTTCCTTGAATGATCAAATTTATTATTAATGTGTTCTTTGTATAGTTTATTAACATATGTTATGTTAAGTATGTTGTGTTTATTAAATTCTTCAGAAAGAATAATTTTCTTTATTTCTTTATTTTTTAATATTATTGAACTTATTGGAACAGTAAATCCTCTTTTTTTTCTGTTTATTATTTTTTTAGGTAAAATTTTCTTTGCCAATTTTTTTAGATGTATTTTTGTATTAATTATGCTAATTTTATTATTTTCTTGTAAAGATAATGCTGCTTCTACAACATTATGATCCAAGAATGGGACTCTTACTTCAAGTGAATTTAACATAGAAGCATAATCTACTTTTTTCAAAATATCTTCTGTTAAATAATTATTAATATCTAGTATTTGCACACCTAAAAAATCTTTTCGTCTTGGAATTTTAATAAATGAGAATTTATTTTTATAATTAGATTTTAAAAGATTTTTGCGTTCTAAATCATTAAACGTTGAAAGCCAGTCTAAATGGTTAATTAGTGGGTTGTTAGATTTACTAGAAAAAAATTTTTTTAGCTTAAAATCAATTGAAAGTTTATATTTGCTTGGAGGAATTAAATTAATAAATCTTGATAAAATATTTTTTAGAATTTTTGGAAATATTTTGTTTATTTTATAACCATAATAAACATCATATCCGCCGAATATTTCATCCGCTCCATCTCCAGAAAGTGCTACTGTTACATGTTTGCGTGTGGATTTACACAAATTAAATGTTGGAATTAGTGATGAATCTCCAAATGGTTCATCCATGTTTTCTATTAAATACAATATTTCTGACATTTGAAAATTTGCAGATTCCTTATGGTGTTTAGTTTTTAAATATTTAGAAACAATATCTGAATACTTTGATTCATCATAAGATTTTTCTTTAAATGAAATGGAAAATGAATTTATTTTGTTTTGGATTTTTTTTGATATTGCAGTTATTAAAGATGAATCTAATCCTCCTGACAAAAAACATCCTATTGGCACATCTGATATTAGTCTCAGCTTTGTACTTTTTTTTATTTTTTTAAGTATATTTTTAGTTTTTTGACTGTTTAATTCTTTTTCAATCGAATAATATGAATAAATGTGGTGTTTGTCTTTTTTTAAATAATATATCAAATTATTTCCTGGTTTGAGCTTATGAATGTTTTCAAATATTGTAAAATCATCCCCAATATATTTTTGATAAAAATAAAAATTTAAACCTTTATCTGACAATTTGTTGTCGATTTCGTGTATTCTTATAGATTTTATTTCTGAAGAAAAAATGAATTTGTTTTTATTATGATAATAGTATAGTGGTTTTATACCGAATCGATCTCTTGATAAAAATAGTATTTGTTTTTTATTATCGTATATGCAAAAGGACCACATACCATTGAAATTTTTAACGCAGTTTTCTCCCCATTCTTCATATGCGTGTAAAATTATCTCTGTATCTGATGATGTGTTAAATTTATGTCCTTTTTGTATCAAAATATTCTTTATTTCTATAAAATTATATATTTCTCCATTAAATATCACGACAAAGTGTTTGTATTTCATAGGTTGATTTGATCTTTTTTGTAAATCAAGTATTGCTAGTCTAGTATGTCCTAAAGATACACTTTTATCAATATACTTATCAGAATTATCTGGTCCTCTATGTTTGAGTAATAAATTCATATTTTTTATTTTCTCTTCATTAGTCCAATTAAATCCATTAATTCCGCACATTTTTGTAAATCTCTATATATTCTTTGCAAATATTTTTCCAAGAAAATGTTTTTGCTAATTTTGCTGAAACAAAACCCAATTTTTTTATATCTTTTTTTAGTATTTTTTTGATTGCATAGTGTATGGATTTAACATTCTTTGTTTCAACTAAATATCCGTTTTGTTTTATTAATTCTTTGCTTCCTCCGACCTTAGTTGTAATTATTGGTAATCCACAAGCCATGGCTTCTAAAGTGGAATTGCTCATGCCTTCATTTTGACTTGTAAGTATAAAAATATCATGTTTTGGAAGTAGATTTGCAATTTCATCATTAGTTCTTTCTCCCAAGAATTTGACTTTTACATTTAGCTTACAAGCTTGCAATTCTAATCTTTTTTTTTCTGGACCGTTTCCGATAATTGTCAAATCAATATTTTTAATGCCTTTCATTGCATTAATTAAAAAATTATATCCTTTTATTTTATTTAATCTTCCTGTAGATACAAGATTTGTTGTTTTTTTATTTTTTTTATTTTTTGCAGGTCTAAATTTTATTGTGTCAACACCATTATATACTATATTTATTCTTCTTTTCAAAGTTTTAAGAGCAAGTTTTTTTAGTCCTTCAGAATTGGCAATGATTATTTTTGCTTTGGTCCATACTATTTTTGATATGGGTTTAAACAATAAAGGATCTAAATATTTGAATTTTTTATTGTGTCCTGGAACATCGCTACCTCGCAAGGCAATAATATAATGTAATTTTCTTCTATTAAGATACCCTATTATTCCGGAAGGCCATCCAAACCAGCAATGACATAAATCATAATCATATTTTCTAATAAGTTTTTTGCTTAATTTATTAGCTTTCAAAAACCATTTTAAAATCTCTTTCATTTTCCAATAATGTTTTTCTTTTTTATTCACATCGAGTTTGAATATTCTTATGTTATCAGAGAATTGTTCTACTTTAAACTTTCCTGGTGAACTCGTTATCAAGTCTATCTTTATGTTTTTATCTTTTGCAAATTCTTTTAGTAAATAATAATTCGCGTTTGCAGCTCCGCCTCCAAGAGGCGGAAATTCATAGTTTAGCATTAGAATCTTCATTTTATTTTCTGATAAATGTATCTTTTATCGTTCCTGCTTGTGTTGTAGTATATTCTCATTTGCATATCTACGAGTATGCCTGATACGAAGAAGAGAACGCTCATCATTATTAAAAAGATTCCGCCTGTGAATAAGGCATTATCTGAAAGATCTATTTGGCTTGTTAGTTTTAGATATATCATTATTAGTTCTAAAAGAACTCCCGCTCCAAAGCTTAAAAATGCTAATCCTCCAAAAATGTGCAAGGGTCTTCGTGAATATTTTTGTAAAAACCAGATTAGAATCAAATCTGTAAATCCATTAATCAATTTTATGCCTGTATACTTGGTTGTTCCTTTGTATCTTGGTCTGTGTTTTACTTTTAGTTCTCCTATCTTAAATCCTTTCCATTTTAATAAAGAAATTATGTATCTATGCATTTCTCCCCATAATTCGAGTGATTTAATAGCTCTGCTTCTATATACTCTAAGAGTGCATCCTTGGTCGTGCACAACGTCTGAAACAAGTAACCTTCGTATAAACCGAGCAATTTTTGTCATAGTTCTAACTGAAAAGGAATCTTTTCTTTTAACTCTCCATCCAGCTACAACATCAAGATTTTTATCAATTAACTTAGCATAAAGCCGAGGAATATCATGTGGATCATTTTGTAAATCACCATCCATTGATATGACAAAATCACCAGTACTTTCCTTAAATCCACAATCTAGTGCAGTGCTTTGTCCATAATTTCTTTGTAAATCTAAAACTTTGGCTTTTTTTAATTTTTTAAGAATATTTAAAGAATCATCATTTGAACCGTCGTTTACATAAATTACTTCGTAAGTACCCATTTTTGAAATGACAGAGATGAGTTCTGAATGAAACTTTTCTAAATTCCAAACTTCATTATAAACAGGCACCACCACTGAAAACTTTACCATTTTATAGTGAAGAGTGGTTTTTAATATATAAAATGTTTCAAAAATTTTAAACAAAATCACAAGTCAATTCGTAATTATTTCGAAAAGCTCTAATTCAATTAAATTTAACACTTTCAGCACTTCCAACAATTCTTCTTTTTAAGCACAGGGCAAGTGTTGACCGAATCTTATTAAAACATCTTAAAATTAATAAAATATAAAAATAAAAGGTGATTATTTGTGACTAAAGGTGATTTATTGACACAAGCAAGATTTGAATTAACAGATTACTCAACAAGAGTGCTGGATGTTTTTAAAGGAAAAAACGGATTAAAAAACAGAGAAGAAGCACTAAATAAATTTATAGAAGAAAGAGGACAAGATTTAGTCGCTCCAGAGATAAATGAAGAATTACTTATAGAACTAGATAACATATTAAAAAAACATAAGAAAAAATATCCAAATAGAACTATGAGTGAAAAAGAATTAAATGAACTTCTTGAGTTATAAAATGTTCAAATATGATTTAACAGATTCTTTAAGAAAAAAACTTAAAGTACTCTCTAAAAAAGACAAATCCTTAGCAATTAATTTTAAAAAAAAATTAATTGAAATAATAAACAAAGACAAAGAATCAATCAATACGTATAAAAACTTAAAAGCGCCATTAAATAATTGTAAAAGAATACACTTAACTTCAAATTTCATATTGCTTTTTGAAGTAGATATTATTAATAACAAAATAATCTTTATAGAAATAACTCATAGAGATTATGCATATAAAAAATAATTTTTTATTAATTAAATTTTAAAAAAATTAATCTAAAATCTCATAAATATAAACAGTATTCCAAAACCTATCTCCAAATGATTTAACTAAATCCTGATCTAAAACAAATTCTTTCAAAGGACCAGTTGTCCTATCAAGTCCAAAATCATCTATTACAATAATTCCAGAACTAGGCATCATAGAAACATTAACAATAGCAGTAATATTCGTATAAGTTTCTTTTCCTGATTTAGTGTTAAAACCATAACTATAAATTCCTTTATTATCATATCCTACAGCTATCCAAAAATCACCTTTTTTAAAATAAAGTTCAGAAACAGCAGGCTCTGCAACAATCAAAGTCATATTCGAATATTCTTCTGAAACAAATGAATAAGCTTCACGAAATGGAGGTTGAGGAGTGCCATGTTCTAAAGCATAACTTTTTTGAGGAATAAAAACGAATGAAGAATTAAACAACAAAAATAAAATAATTAACAAATAAAATATTTTTAAATACTTGTCTTTAATTAATTCAAACAAATAATAAATTCCTTGTCCTGTCAATAGTAAAATCAAAGGCAATAAAACGATTAAATATCTGAAATTTTGTAAATCAATATAGAAACTAAATACAACGAATACAACAATAATGATTGCTAAAAACAGGATGTTTTTTGAAAAACTTTTCTTATAATAAAAAATTCCTGCAATAATAAATGGCAAAATAAATATGTATGTGCTAAAAATAAATTTCCAGTAATCAAAATAATAATTCACCGAATTAAAACTATTCAAAGCATTAAGAGCATAAAATATAAGGATGGATAATATTCCTATTATTAATAAAAATAACCCTTTATGTACTTTTATTTTTTTGAAAAGAAATTCAGCTTTTGATTGAAAATCCCATAGGTTAAATAATAAATAATGCAAAGGTAATAAAACAACTAAACAAAATACTACAGGATGAAACAATCCTCCAATAAAAATACAAATCAAAGAAATAAGCAATTCTTTTAATTTACTTTCATCATAAAATTTGAAATAAAATAATAACGTTAAATAAAAAAATAATAACACAAAAATATACATTCTAGCCTGTCTGCTCCAAGCTATTAAAAAGTAGGAAAATGTGCCGAGAAAAGCAGTAAATAATCCAACATTTTCATTAATAAGATTTTTACCCAGTAAAAACATAACGTAAATTAAAATTGCGCCAATAACAACTGATAGTATTCTCATAGCAATTTCATTAAAACCAAAGTTAGATCCAATCAAATATAAAGCGTAACTTTGTGGGAATGCTCTCATATATTTAACACCCGAATCAAACATAGGAATTCCATATGAGTCGATATTCTTAGCAGCTAAAACTTTATAGCTTTCATCTATCCAAAAAGAATCATTACCTAAAGAATAACCTCTGATAAAAAGAGATAATAATAAAAGAACTATCAAAATAATTGTTTTCTTATTCATTCAGTTAACACCTTCATTAATCCAAATAGACCAATAGCTATTGTGATAAATAATATAGATTTACTAATAAAAAGTCTTAAATCACCTATTATTATAATCAAATTTAATATTATTGAGGCAATAAATAAGTATGTAAAAACATCTTTTGAGATTTGATGAATGATTTCTTTATTTGCCATTTTTAGAAATTTTATTTTAAACTATAATAATCTTTGTACCAATTTACAAAATTCTTAATTCCTTCTTCTATGCTTGTTTTTGGAGAATAATTTAATTCGTTTTTTGCTTTAGTAATATCAGCATCAGATTTTAGAACATCTCCTGGTTGAATTTCAAGATTATTTCGAATTGCATTTTTCCCTAAATTGTTCTCTATTTCTTTAATAAAATAATTTAACTCAACGGATCTTCCACCAGCTAAATTATAAATATTATATCCATTTATATTGTCTAATGCAGATACAACTCCTGAAACTATGTCGTCAACATATGTGAAATCTCGTTTCATGTTTCCATGATTGAATACATTAATTGGTTTGTTTTCGCTAATATTTTTAGTAAAAATAAACAAAGCCATATCTGGTCTTCCAAATGGACCATAAACTGTGAAAAACCTTAAACCAGTCATATTAATTCCGTACAAATGATTGTAAACATAAGCATATTCTTCATTACTTTTCTTCGTAGCAGCATATAAACTAATAGGAGTATCTATTTTCATTTCTTCATGAAAAGGATATTCTGTAACATTTCCATAAACTGAACTTGAACTTGCAAAAACAATGTTTTTTATTTTGTTATGACGAGCATATTCAAAGACTTGCAGCGTTCCTAAATTATTACTTTTTTCATATTCCAAGGGGTTTTCAATGCTATATCGGACACCTGCTTGCGCGGCTAAATTTATTATTCCATCAACTTGGTCGATAGAAGGTATTCCTTCAGAAATATTTTTTTTAACAAATTCGAATCTTTTGTATTTTTTCAATAATGTTAAACGATCAAGTTTTAATTTTTTATCATAATAATTGTTCAGATTATCAATACCTATAACTTCATCTCCTCTTTCAAGTAATTTTTTTGTAGTGTGAAAGCCTATGAAACCTGCTGCCCCTGTCAAAAGTATCTTCATAACAAATTTAGAATGGTTAAATATTTATATTATTTTCTTAAATTACCATAAATATTATATATTTAAGTTTTCATAGATCTTTCTTAATGAAAATATCAATCATTTCAGGGGGTTTTGATCCAGTCCACAAAGGCCATATTAGAATGTTTGCTGCGGCAAAGGCTTTGGCTGACAAGACAATCTGTATCTTAAACAATAATAATTGGTTAAAAGCCAAAAAAGATTTTGTTTTCATGGATGAGCTTGAAAGAAAGGAAATTCTTGAATCCATTCGTTTCTTGGATGAAGTAATCATTACGTCTCATAAAGAGAATGACGATGACAAAAGTGTTTGTAATGAGTTAAAACTTATAAAAAACAAGTATCTGAACGATCATTTAATCTTTGCTAATGGAGGCGATAGGAAAGCTGATAATATTCCGGAATATCAGCTTTGCGATAAACTTAATATTGAAATGGTTTTCAATGTTGGTGGAGAAAAAGCACAGTCTAGTTCTGAACTTACAAAAAATAGGGAATGACTACAAGCCAATCAGTATTTTTTTCGAATAAGTCTGTATTTACAAAATTTGATAATTTAAAGTTCTCTAAGAACCTTTATTTATAAGCACTAGTCAAGTGTTGACTAAAACCATTTATAACAAAATAATTCTTGAAACATATGCAAAAAGACATAATTCTTGAAGAACAAATTAAAAACAAAATCTATGAACTCAGAGGACAAAAAGTAATGATAGACAGCGATTTAGCAGAACTTTATGATGTAGAAACAAAAATTTTGAATAGAGCAGTAAAAAGAAATAAAGAAAGATTTCCAGAAAATTTTATTTTTCAATTAACAGAAGAAGAGTATGAAAACTTGAGGTTCCAATTTGGCACCTTAAACAAGGAAAATCCTTTAAGATCGCAAAATGCGACCTTAGAAACAGGTAGAGGTAAACATAGAAAATATTTACCTTACGCATTCACAGAACAAGGAGTTTCTATGCTTTCTGCAGTTTTAAGAAGCAAAACTGCAATAAATGTTAGCATCAAAATTATCAACGCATTCGTTGAAATGAGAAGATTCTTAAGCCAAAATTCAAATATTCTACTAAAAGTTAACAGCTTAGAAAGAAAGCAAATAGAATTTGAATTCAAAACAAATAAGGACTTTGAAAAAGTATTCAATTTAATTCAGGAAAAAGATATTAAGTCTGAAAAAGGAATATTCTTTGAAGGAAAAACATTTGACGCATATAAATTCATAACAAATCTAATAAAATCAGCTAATCAATAAATAATTTTAATTAATAATTTTATTGATGAACAAATCTAACATTGCTTTCTAAAAGAAAGTCAAATGTAACTGCAATTATTCTAACAAAAAACTTAACAAAACAATTAATTTTAGATCTTAAAAAACATAACGAACAATTTGAAAACATAGAAATTAAAGAATTTGATAAATCTCATGACAGATTCTTGATTTTAGATAAAAAAGAAATCTATCACGTAGGAGCATAATTAATAGACGTGGGTAAGAAGTGGTTTGCTTTCTCAAAGTTCAAAGAAGAAACTTTAGAAATGTTAAAACAATTATTTTGAATTGATTCTAGATAAATTTAAACCCCTCAAATTCGAGGGGTTTAATTTGTTAATATCATAGGGATTTTTTCCGGATAAACTCACAATTCAATTAGTAATAATTTTGAATAAGTCTATATTTGTAAGCTTTAGTAGTTTAAGACCTTAAAACAAATTATCTTTATAAACACGAGTCAAGTGTTAACAAAATGTATATATAATAAGAATAATCTCTAAGGTGAATGGAAAAATCAATAATATCAAAACTAACAAAAAATTTTGAAGAACATGCTTTTGAAAAAGAAAACATAGAGTTCTGGTTTGCAAGAGACTTGCAAAAATTACTTGGTTATGAGGATTTTAGAAATTTTATGAATGTTATTGAAAAAGCAAAGGCTTCTTGCGAAAACTCAGGATTTGCCATTTCAAACCATTTCGTTGGTGTCAACAGAATGGTTTCTTTAGGTTCTGGAAGTAAACGAGAGATTGATGATTTTATGCTTACAAGGTATGCTTGTTATCTTATAGCTCAAAATGGGGATTCAAGAAAAGAAGAAATTGCATTTGCTCAAAGTTATTTTGCTATTCAAACAAGAAAACAAGAATTAATAGAAGAAAGGATAAGACTTAAAGAAAGATTTGATGCAAGAGAAAAACTTGCAAAGTCTGAAACTGAACTTTCAAAATTAATATATGAAAGAGGAGTTGATGATAAGGGTTTTGCTAGAATTAGAAGTAAAGGAGATCAAGCTTTATTTGGAGTCAAAACAACAATTTAGATGAAAAAGAAACTTCAAATTCCAAAAAACAGAGCTATGGCTGATTTCTTGCCAACGGTTACTATAGCAGCTAAAAATTTAGCAACTGAAATAACTAATTTTAATGTAAAAAAAGATGATTTAGAGGGAGAACCAAAAATAACTAATGAACACGTAAAAAACAATAAGCGAATAAGATCTGTTTTAACAGAGGACGGAATAGTTCCTGAAAATCTTCCATCTGAAGAAGATATAAAAAAGCTTGAAAGAAAAGTAAAAAAAGGAGAAAAAACTTTAGCTTCTAATTTTAAAAAGTTACATTGAAAAATTGTGTGTGTTGGTTTGTTTTTTCAAAATTTAAAGAAGAAACTATAAATTTCTTAAATAAACTCAGTTATTAATCACTAATTAATGAATAATTTTAATATACATATTGTTGTGTGTTTTTTAAAAAAGTTTATAAAGAAAAACTTGTCCTATGTATATTAGATGGGTTAGAAGCGGTGAATATGTTAAAAAAATTCAAAATTAAAAGTACTAAAACGTATAGTGTGTTGATTACTTTATTAGTTCTTGGAATAGTTCTTCTATCAAGTTTTGGAACAGCTTTAACAATATCTGGACAAGCAGATAAATCAACGTACAACATAGAAGATGCATCAGTTCAATTATCGTTCTCAGTAGATATTCAAACAGATGAAAGAGTACCATTACAAAATTTTACAATAGATATTTTTAACAGCACAGATGATTTGGTAAAATCATGTACTTTTGATATGGACGGCACAAATTTAACAAGTTGTGATTATTTAACAATTCAAACAAGTACAAACATAGAAGACGAAGGAAACCTTTCAGCAAACGGTTCAACAAATGACCCAGTTGACTTTGGATACGGATACGGTTATGGCTATGGTTATGGATTTTCAGATGAAGGATATACAGGAGAAATAAACGTATCAGCAACATGGAATTTCACAGGAGAAGGAGTAAATTCAGATAATTACTCAGCAGAAATATACTTCTTAGCAGAAAATGGCGGAACTCCTTATACATTTGAACAAAGTAATGATATAGATTTTCAAATAGATTTAAGTGATTATATTGCACTAGAAAAATCTGGTTTAACTAATAGCGATATTCTAAAAGCAAATTCAGCAATATCAAATATAACAACAAACTTAGATTTAATACAAGTAGGAACATATGGAACGTCAATAACTTGGACATCAAATAATTCAGCAATAAGAGCAATAGATGGAAAAGTAACAAGACCAACTTATGGACAAGGAAATGTAAGTGTCTTATTAAACGCAACAATAAGCAAATCAGGATATACATCAGATTATAAAACATTCATAGCAACAGTAGTAGAAGA
This sequence comes from Candidatus Woesearchaeota archaeon, assembly GCA_021736975.1. GTDB lineage: Archaea > Nanobdellota > Nanobdellia > Woesearchaeales > 21-14-0-10-32-9 > JAIPET01. The sequence goes on along the minus strand of JAIPET010000002.1, from coordinate 70,756 downwards.
AACTCAAACAGATGCAGCTGCAGTAACAAGTGCAAAAACAAACTTAATCTTCGGTGTTATAAAAGCAGAAAATACACTACAAGCAAATGTTTCAACAGACCTTGATTTAATAACACAAGGAACAGACGGAACAACAATAAGTTGGACCTCAAGCAATGAAAACATAATAACAAAACAAGGCTCAGTATCAAGACAAAGCACAAATAAAGATATAACCTTAACTGCAACAATATCAAAAGGAGCATCATCAACAACAAAACCATTTATTATAACAGTTTATGGAACTTTAGATGCAGATACACTATCAGTAAACGGAGCAAAATCACAATTAAACTTGTCAAGAATACTAAATGGAAATATAGACAAGGAAAATATAAGAGCAAGATTATACTTTAGAGAAAACTTCACTAATTATCCAAATGTAACAATAGTTTGGAACTCAAGTAACACTGCCGTAATAAACAACACTGGCTTTGTAACAAGAAGCAATAGTCAAGATGTAACAGTACAAGTAAATGCAACATTAAATAAAAATTCGACAACAACAATAAAACAATTCACATTTATAGTAAAGAAAAAAGTAGCACCAATAGTACAACAGCAAATAACAACGACATCAGGACAAACAGAAGTAGTTGTAGACTTAACAAACGGGGCAACAGTACAAAATATAGATGTACCAAGCACTGTTGATGATGATGAAGCAGTAGTATTAAATTTTGAAGCAGTAATAAATACGTCAGGAAATCAAAAAACAACAACATTAGTTAATCAACTTAATATGTCAAGAAAAACAACTACTGCAAATTATTCAGTTTCAATACCAGCGGGAACACAAGTACAAGGAGACTCATCATGGAATGGATTAGTACAATTACCAACAGTAATTAATTCAGCTGAAATGACAGCGCCAAGCGTATCAGGAAAAACAACAAGTGTAGATTCAGTAATAGAAGTAGGACTATCAGGAATAAGATTAAATTTCACACAACCAATAAAGATATTACTAGAAGGAATGACAGGCAAAAATGCAGCGTTCTCAATAGATGGAACGCAATTAAGTAAAATAACAACGCAATGTACAAACGCAGCAGGAGCAGGCATACCTGCAGCAGGAGAATGTTATTATGATGACGGAACAGATCTAATAATATGGACATACCACTTCACAAAATTCAGCGCGTATACTGAAACAACAGTAGAAGAAACCTCATCAACTTCAACAACTACATCCACTTCAATAGGATCTGTGACACCAACAAATATAGTAAGAGAAATGCAAACATTCCTAATAGTATCAGCAAATACGCCAACAACTATAACATGGACTGATGAAAATTTAGTTTTAACAAAAATGGTTGTAACATCAAGTAAACCAGAAAATTATGCTAAATTTACCTCTATGCACATTGAAGAACCAACAAAAAAATTACAAGGAACAGTATATCAATATTTAACAATAACAGCGCAAAATTTCGAATCAATAACAAATGCAAAAATAGACTTTAAAATAAGTAAAACTTGGATGACTGAAAATAAAATAAAACAAACAGACATCGCATTATACAGATACACAAATCAATGGGATGAATTACAAACAACCCTATTAAGTGATGATACAAATTATTATTACTATGAAGCAAACTCACCAGGATTTAGCGAATTTGCAATAGCAACAAAAGGAATAGATAATACTCAAGAAAAAGAATTAATTGATGAAAAAACTCAAGAAAAAGAAACTAATACTACTACGACAGACGTAGCGCCTATAGTTGATGATTCTACACCAAAAGAAACTTCACCAAATAATACTCAAGAACAAGAAAATAAAGGGGATTATACAACAACAATCTTTGTAATTATCGTAATACTATTATTACTAATATACACATTTCATGATGGTGGAGGAATGCCTTGGGAAACAAAAGAAACTAAAATAAAAAGACTACACAAAAAAGCATTAAAACACCATGAAAAAGGTAATTCACAAAAAGCAAAAAAATATTATGCTAAAGCAAATAAATTAAAAAAATAATTTTTTTAAATTTTTTTATAAGAATTCTAATTCAACATTAAACGCATCAACAGTAGGATACTCTTCAACTAAAGCAGGAATTAAACCACTTTTCTTTAATTCCTTAGCTAAATCTTCACATAATTCAGTACTCATACAAAATCTAAGATGCATTTCATCAACAAAAATATCACTTTCTTTTAAATTATTATTAGAAATAAATTTGCTTTTGATTTCATTTAATTTTTTTACAACATTTTTTCTATCAGCATCTATTAATCTTTTCTTAAAATCAAAACCAGGTTCTAACCCATTAAAATATGCGACACCTCTAATTAAAAGACCTTCATCAGTAACAAAATCAAACTCTTTTTTTGCATTTTTCGCTCTTAATTTTAATCTATTACCAACTTGAACACTATCTTTTAATTTACCAGTACAAAAATGAACAGGAAGCTTCTTTTGCCTGCCATATCTAATAAGATTCATAGCAAGCTCTTTACTACCTTTAACACCATATGTGAAATCATTTCGTTGCTTAAAACCCATTTCATCAAGCTTATAATGACTAATTGTAGTGTCGCTTCTCTCAAGTTCATTCAAATTTAAAAAATCAACTTTATCAATCATAAAATCAATCATTTTTTTAGATTCCTTTTCTTTACCAGGAACACAAGGAATTTCAACACCAACGGTCCAATCAAATTTCTTAGCTAAATCAAGACGTTTCCAAAGTTTTTCATCATCAAGCATAGGATGAAAACGAATCTCATCAAGACCAGCATCATACAATCTTTTCAAAGTTCTTTCATTAACTAAAGTTAAAGGAGTATAAAGATGAATATGAAAATTTTTTCCAAATTCCTTCTTTAAAATTTTAATATATTTACAAGTTCTATTTAAATTAGCTAAAGGATCACCACCAGTAATACCTGCACCAGTAGCCTCTGTCAATTTAGCTTCTTCAATCATCTCAAGAGGATTTTCTGGATCAAGAATTTGCCACTCATTAGCATAAACAACATCTACGCCAAATTTATCTTCACTAACAGGACAATAAAAACACCTATTAGGACACATACCTGTAATAAACAAAACCAATTTTCTACCTTCAACACACATACTACAACCAACACATAAATCTCCTGATTTCCACGAATGATACTTAGTTTTCTCAGCTTCCATAAATATATGGAAAAAAAGACTGAATATAAAGTTTCTTAATTCAAAACAGTACAATATACTCTTAAATTTTAATCAGGACCTGATTTAAAGAAGAATATTAATTTTTAATTATGTATTTCAAAATATTTTTGTTTTACTATTTGAATTGGTTTGTACTGTGTCACATTTTTTTGTGTATAAATTAATGTTTGAATATTTATTAAAGTAATTTTAAAGTAACTATTAAATATAAATTTAAACTTCTAACTATATGAAAAAAAATTTATTATCAATATTTATATTAGGGACAATATTAAATATGTCTCTTACATATAAAAATTCATTAGAAAAATTCCACACTCAAACAGGAGTAAATATAACTTCTTTTATAGATACAGAATTTACAAATAACCATAAATTAGCAATTGACAAATTAATAGAAATGAACTTTTCATCAATCATAATAAATCCAATATATTTACAAGAAAACAATCAAAGTGAAAAAATAGAAAAAACAAGTAAATTTTCTCAAGATTTAATGAAAAAAACAATACAATATGCCAAAAGTCAAGGTTTAATTGTGAAATTAAAACCAATGATAAACTCAAAAATAAAAGAATCTAGAACTAAATTATATCCAAAAAATGAAAAAAAATGGATTAAAAATTATAACGAAATAATTCAAAATATGACACAAATAGCAATGATTTATGATGTAGAAGAAATAACTATTGCTTCGGAACTAGACTCAATATATAAAACAAAACCAGAACTATTTGAACTTACCATAAAACAAATAAAAAAACAAGGATACAAAGGAAAAATAAGCATAGCAACAGTAATAAGCGGAGAAAATTCAATAGAAAGAATAAAAAAATTAAATTCACTAGACATAGATAAAATAGGAATAGACTTTTATGTCTCTATGAAAAATGAAAAATTAGAACAAGAAAACAAATATTTTGAATATTTATATTATTTAAACAAAATTTTAGACGCAACTAATAAAGAAATAAATATATCTGAAATAGGATATAGAAGTGTAAAAAATGGAAATAAAAGACCATGGTTTAATTATAATCTTCAAGGACCAATAGATGAAAAAATACAAAAAGAATCATACAAAAATTTTCTAAAAGCAATACAAAAAACAAATCCAAACAAAATAACCGGAATAGATATATGGGTAACAGATACAGAAGATTATTCAAAAGACATATTAAAAAAAGAAAACAAAACAGGATATTCTCCATTTAACAAACAAGCAGAAAATGTATTAAAACAATACAATCAACAAAAAAGAATTTGGACTAAAACAAAACCTCAACGTTTTTAAACGCATCAAACTTCTAACAATTAATGATTGAAGAAATAATATCAAATCCTTGGTTTACATATGCTGTGTTGCCTTTGTTGATAGTTATGAGCAGAATTATAGATGTTAGTATGGGAACTATAAGGGTAATACTAATATCCAAAGGATACAAAACATACGCGCCCATAATAGGATTTTTTGAAGTAATCATTTGGCTTTTAGCAATAAGACAAATAATGGACAATTTAACAAACTGGGTTGCATACTTTGCATACGGCCTAGGATTTGCACTAGGAACATATATAGGTATGGTTTTAGAAGAAAAATTAATAACATCAAAAGTACTGATTAGAGTCGTAGAACCAAAAGGCACAAGAAATCTTGCAAAAATATTCAAAGAAAAATACAATCATGTAACAAGTGTTAAAGGAGAAGGAACAAACGGCGAAGTAATAATTCTATTCATAATACTGGATAGAAAAAAAGTACAAGAAACAGTACAAATAATAAGAGAAAACAATCCAAAAGCATATTATACTATAGAAAACATAAAAGATTCAAAAGACAATGACTTTTTAGGACCAAAACCAAAAAGACAAATATTTCCAAGATTTACATTTTATAGAAAAGGGAAATAAACACTTCTAAAAATTAGATAAATTCATAAACAAAACAACATTACAAATAATATGGATTTCAAATATATGCTGGCGCCGCTAGAAGATACATCAGACAATGCTTTACGAGAACTATGTTATAATCACGGAGCAGATCAAACATTCACAGAAATGACAAGACTCGCAGGATTAGTTCGAAAGAACAAAAGTACGCAGCGAAAAATATCAATATTAAACGAAATACCAACACAAATACAACTATCTGCAAAAAACGAAGAAGATCTAAAAAAATTCTTAGATGCATACGAACCACCAAAAGGATTCAACGGAATAAATTTCAACATAGGATGTCCAAGTCCACATTTAATAAGAAAAGGATTGGGCTGCGCATTAATTAAAAGAGTATCAAAAGTAAAAAGAATGGTTGAATTAGTAAAAGAAAAAGGATATTCTTGCACAATAAAAATGAGACTTGGACTTAATGAATATGAAAAAAGAAAAAAAGCATATTTAAACATAATAAAAGAAGTAGACGCAGATTATTTTATAATTCACGCAAGACATGGAGCAGAACATTACGAAAAACCAGCAGACTACGAAGCACTAAAAGAATGCGTTGCAACAGGAAAAAACATAATTGCTAATGGAGATATAGATATAAAAGAAAAAGTAGAATACTTAAAAAAAATAGGTTGCAAAGGAGTCATGATAGGACGCGCAGCAGTGTCAAATCCAAATATTTTCAATGAACTAAAACAAGAAAAATCAGAAATAGATGAAATTCAAACAGATTACGAAAAACTAAAAGAAGAATACGAAGAACTAGCAAAAAAATACTTTGAAGCAAATAACAAAAATACAAAATATCAAGATAATGTTCTAAAACGACTCGGACAAAAACAAATATCTCTAAATGAACTAAATATCCAAGGATAAAAAAATTATGTTACAAATTATTAATTAAAATTATATTTTTAAAAAATCATGGGGATACCAGGATTTGAACCCGGGTCTGACGGCCCCCAGCCGCCAATGATAGCCAAGCTACACTATATCCCCAAATGAAAAAGAACCATATTTGTTTTAAAAATATTATCAAAAATAAAATTTAATAAAAGAAAAATTCATTTAATTAGCCAATCTAAACCTTTATTTACAAGTTTACTAACTCTAATATTTGTTTTATCATCTATTTTATTAGCATTATCAAGATGAAAACCCTTAGTTTTAATCCCACAAAAACCAAGAGTATCATTACAAACAACTTTTCTTCCACGAGCACCTAAAAGACTATTATAAAAAAACTTAGGTGAACCAGTAGTATAAAAAATAGCAGCTTTCTTACCTTTTAACAAACCAACAGGCATATTTAAACCACCAGTAACTTTTTTATAAATAAAAGCGAATCTTGAAGTTAAAACTTTATCAAAAAAACCCTTTAAAATAGCAGGCGGACTATTCCACCAAATAGGAAAAATAAAAATTAATTTATCATGTTTATCTATTAAATCTTGATATTTCTCAACATTTTTAGAAATATCTTTTTCACCTTGAGTATATAATTCATTTTTATGAAGAACAGGATCAAATTTATCCTTATACAAATCAATAACTTCAAAACTAATCTTTTTGTTAGAAACCTTTTCTTTAATTTCATTAAAAATTAGATTATTATGGCCTTTATTAGTAGGATGAGCAAAAATTATTAATATTTTTTCTTTCATATTATCACGCTAATTGAACACCAAAAATTGAACTTATAAGATTTGTGAAAGCTAACTTAATCCAACCAAGAAATGGCACTCTACCAATTGCTTTTCCAGCAACAGACTCTGAAGAAATTTGATTCTCATCAAAACCTGCTTGTTGAGGCGTTAACGGAGCAATATTATTGTCGCCTTTAGTACTATAATAAACTCGTCCACTCAAATTATATTTATCAAAAACTCTATGAATAACAGGGATTCCATCAGGTCTATAAAAAACAATTACATCCCCTATATTTGTATCTTTAGGAGAACTACCAACTAAAATCATCAAATCTCCCTTATTAAAACCTGAAGTAAAACGAAAATCATTAAATATTTCTTCACTAATATTATGCTGCATATACCATTCCATTTGAACACAAGGACCATTATAACAAAGAGCACTATCAGTAAAAAACCAATCATTTCCCTGAGGATGCTCCATACTATTACTAATAACTGCAACAATAGGAAGATTAGTTCCAAAAACTAAACCCAAACCAGGATAAACCAAAAATTTAATTATTAAAAAAGCTAATAAAATATTAACAAGCCAACTCCAAGGACTATCACTATGCCAAATAAACTCCCAAATTTTTTTAATTTCAGATTTTTTAGTATGATTATTTCTTTTAATTACTGAATCTCTTTTTTTCATACTATTCATGAATATCAAAAGCATTTAAATAATCTTTTAATTTCTATACTATTAATGAAAAAATTTTGTCCAAAATGCGGAAAAACAATAACAAAAGGAAAATTTTGTGAGGATTGCAGAGAAATACAATTAGATTTTAAACCAATCAAAATAAAATTATGTCCATCTGGAAGAATATTTCATAAAGGAAAATGGTCAAATCACTCAAATATTGATGAAGCATTAAAAAATTTAATAAAAAATTCAACAAAACAAAAAATAAAAGTTATAGGACTACCACAAATAACAGAAGACTTACTAAAAAAAACAGGAAAACAAACAACACTAGAATTCTTAATAGAATATCAAAAAGAAGAATTTGTAATACCAGTAGAAACAGAAATAACAACTAGTCCAGCAATAAGTAAAGAAGGAAGCACATATTTTGAAGGAATATTACAAGTAAGAAATATAACAAAAGAAATAAAAGACTACATAAAACATCAAATAGAAAAAAATAATATTCCAATAAATAAAATTTCACAAACAAAAGAAACAGCAGATTATTTCTTTCAAAAAAAGAACCAAATGGAACCACTCGCACTAAAAATAATGAGAAATTTCGGAGGAATAATCTCAAATAACGCACAATTATTTAGTTATAATAGCCAAACAAGCAAAGATATATTCAGAGTAAACACATTATTAACAATACCAAAATTTACGACAGGAGATATAATAATAAGAGATGATAAACCCCTAAAAATAACAGGAACAAAAAAAATAATTACAACAACAAACTTAGAATTAGGGAAAAAATTTGCATTCAAACTAGAAGAAAAAGATCTAGAAATAACACCAGAAAAAAAATATAAAACAAGAATAACCAAAACACATCCACAACTAGAAATAATGGATCCAGAAACATATCAATCAGTAAACGTACAAAAAAACCCAAAAGAAATAATAGAATATTCTTCCGGACAAAAAGTGAACGTAATAAAATTTAAGAATCAATATTACCTTTATTAAAATTAACATAGATAGGAAAATTAGAAACACAAGATATATTATCTAATGTAACAGACTTAATAAAATTTTCATCCTGATAAATAATTTCATCAATAAATTTAGCAGTAAATAAAGAAATATGTGTAAACAGTTCATTATCTCTTTGATAAAAATCATCAAAATAAAATTTATGATTATTTTTATAATAAGAAAAACCTTTTTGTTTTGCGTAGGCTAAAGCATTTTGACTAACTTCATTGACAAGATAAGAAACATTAACTAAATTCTTCTTATAATCATACTCCAAACCAACCATGAATCCTCCAAAAATAGATTTTCTATCGTGATTAATAATAAAATAATTTTCATCAGGAAAAATATTAAGATTTGAAATTTCATTAGTTTCCATAAAATTTGATTTTTCAATAATATTTATTTTATCATTTAAAGAAACAATTTGCTTAGAAAATTCATCATATTCATTAATAATTTCAACAATAGCAAAATTATTAAAATTATTTAAATAATCTCTGCCATCTCTAAACAATTTAGTAACAACACCTTCAACTTCGCTTTTATATTTTTCACTAAAAAAACTAACCTCATCACACAAACAAATTTTTTTATCCACGCAAATCACCATTAAAAAAATCATAAATTTTAACAGAATCAAACGTTTTATTTTTATCAAAACTATTAATTCCAAAACCACTAATATATTGAGTCAAAAGATAATCAAAATAATCTTTACTTTCAATTCCTTGATTTTTATTAATTTCACCATACAAAATATTCATTTTACTCACTATAGGATTTAACCATTCAGAAAATTCATTTGAAGGAATAATGGTTATATTTAAATTAATATTAACAAATTCTTTTTTGATATCTATATTTTTATCATTTTTAAAAGAGAGAGTTTCTATATTTAGGATATTTGCATTAACACTTTTAATAAATCCTTTATTTTGCATCATTTCTCCACCTAAAAAACCAACATAATCAATAAGACTAAAACACACTGGGAACAAACCAATCTTATCATAAATAGGTTGTTTAGAGATCATATTTTCTTTATTTATTATTTTCAAATCAGTAGAATTAACAGGGTATTCTTCACTATTATTCGTAACTATATATTGAAATTTTCCAGGATTAAACAAAAAATCATCTGGTATAATATAACCTTTAACAGTTCCAAACATAGTATCAAAACCTACATAAATTTCAGGATCAGGAACAAATTCAACTTCATCAAAAATAGCCGCAACAGAATTTCTAATATGCATACGCTTTTCAACAAAATCACTAAAATTATCTTTCATAAAAAAACAAAAAAATAAATAAAAATATAAATCTGTCGCTATTTCATAGTAAAAAAGAATGATGTTGAATTTTAAAAAAATGTCAGATTCTTTAAAAATCTTCTAAACTAATTTGACCCTTTCTCTTATTAGGTTTTATTTTTATCTTATCCTCAGACAAATTCTGACCAACTTGCTTTTTTACATCAAGAGAAAGTTTTTTTCCGATAAGAGAAGCAAGACTACTAATATCTATTTTTTTAACATCCCCTAAATCCTTAATAGAATTAGCATAAAGTTTTCTTGCACGAACACGTCCAACACCTTTCAATTTTAATAAAGGCAACAATTCTTCTTTCACACCATTTTTTAATCTAATACGTAATTTTAAAATAAAATTACTAATCTCTCTAAAGCCTTGCAATTTACTAAGTTCATAACAAGAAAATAACAACCAATCAGCCCTATCAAGTTTAGCATTCAATTCTCCAGGAGTGACTTGAAATTCATCAAATAATCTATCTTCGCCAAATTCATCAACCCAACTATCAAAAACAATTGCAGTCTTAATAGTATCCATAAATTCATCATATTCTTCACTATATTCAGGAGGCTCTAAAGAATAAAAATTACCTGATTCTTCAACTAATCTAGATTCGACCAAAGGAATATCTTTTTGTTTCATCCTAATAAAAGGCCTCATCTCAAGAGTCCAACTAATCATTTGAAGAAAACTAAAAGACCTAAGAACTTTAGCACTTTTAGCACGTTGCATACAAGTTAAAAGATAATGAGCGGTATAAGGATCTAAATAAAGTTCGGCAACTCTTTCTCCAAGTTTAGTTGCACGAATCTTAAAATCATCAGAACTAATATTATTTAAATCAGAAGCTGAAATGAAATCAGAAGCCACAGATGTAAATTCCGAATTCTGTTTTCCAATTACAGAGATAAACTCCCATTCTTCTAACTTAGAAACCATTCTATCCAAAATACTAAATAATTTACCAATATCTTTATATTGAAACGCATAAAAAGTTTTAGACATGAACTCTTTTAATTCTTTATTAGAACCAACAATGCCTGTGGCAACTAAACTTAAAATATAAGTTCTAAGAACAGGTTCAACAGCAAGTTTAGAAAGAATCTCTTCAGGTAAACCATTAACATAACTTTCCCAAATGTCTTCTTTTTCACTATTAGAAGAAGCAATACAAACAGCTTCTCCAGTTTTATCAAATTTAGGACGTCCAGCTCTTCCACTCATTTGTTCATATTCTAAAACAGGAATATTACTCATACCCCAAACTCCACCATAACGTTTTAAATCACGAATAATAACTCTTCCAGCAGGCAAATCAACACCCGCGGCTAAAGTAGGCGTGGCACAAATAATCTTAATAAATTTATTTTTAAAACCATCTTCCACTAAATCCCGCTGAGAAGAATTAAGACCGGAATGATGAAATGAAACTCCTCTAAGTAAAATTCTACTAAGTCTCTTACACTGCTTTGTAGGGCTAGAAAGAGCATGTAAAGATTTATCACTTAAATCTTTTAAATCTTTAGATTCATCACTTTTAGAAAAAGCTTTAGTAGATAAACGTTCAGCAACCGCTTCAGCACTTCTTTTAGTATTAACAAAAACAATTAATTGCTTATTTTTTTTTAAAGCATCAATAGCAATATCAACTAAAGGATCCCCTGATTCTTCACTAATTTGCTCAAGAGTAGTCATAAAAAAATAAAAACAAAAAACAGTATATAAATCTTCAGGAAGATTGACCAGTGAACGAACTTAAAAAATCAGGTTTTCCAGGAACAAAATGATGTTTAAAACAACGAGCTTCATAATTTTCATTATCTTTTAACATAGATTCATTTTGAATTTTAACAATTTTATCAAGATAATTTGCGGGTTTATTATTAATTAATCTTTGAGTTCTTGTTGCAAGATTATTACAAGAATCATATTCACAAACAGCAGTATGTTTATTAACATTAAAAGCTAAAGATAAAAAATCAGGCATAACTCCGAAAGGCTCTCCTTTAAAATCGAGATCTAAACCACAAACAACAATATCTTTTCCTTTTGTGGTTAAATAAGAAAAAATTTCAGGCATCTTATTATTAAGAAATTGTGCTTCATCAACATAAATAAGATCTTTATCTTTACAAACTTCATAAATTCCAATAGCATCATCAAAATCAATAAAAAAAGGATTATATTCATCTAAAATAGTTTTTCCAAATTGTTCTTCATTACGTTTATCTTCTTTCTTAATAAAAATTGAAGACAAATCAGTTCTATATGAAACTTTACTCATAATGCTTTTTAACTCATTAGTTTTTCCACTTTTCATAGGACCAGTAATCGCATAAATAATATGCATCCCAATCATATCTGTAAAATCCACTATAACCACCTCTAACTAACAATCAAAACAATCTTATAAAAATAAAATCAAGATTAAACAACGATATTACAACAAAGCTAATAGGATAAAGATAATAGAATCTTCGTTTTGTATCCTGTATATTTGAGAAATTCTAAATATATTACATAATTGATTAAAATATGGGCCTGAGGACAATGAAATTAAAAATTTCAAGCCACTCAGTCCAAAAAATATGGGCCTGAGGAGATTTGAACTCCCGACCTCACGATTATCAGTCGTGCGCTCTACCAGGCTAAGCCACAGGCCCATAAATGTATTAATATTACAGAACAAAGATGTAGTTTAAAAAGGTTTTTCTTAAAAAACAATAAAGTTTAAAAATGAATAGGTCTATACATAACATAAACATTTATAAATAAATTGTGCTAACACGATTTAGGGGGGGTATTGAAATGAAAAGTAAAAAAACAGCGAGTAATAAACCAGACGTTTTCTCTAAAGTAGAAAAAGAACAAAAAACAAAAGACAAAAAAGTTTCAAAATTTGATGGAAGAACATTTAAATTTTTAGCAATAATCTTTGGAATTTTATTTGTAGTTGCATTTGTATATATACTAGTATCAAATTATCAACAAGGAATTGTTCAAGAACAACAAGAAATTTATATTGCAGGAGCACAACAAGGAAGTCAAGAAACAGTTCTATACTTATTACAACAAGGAAGTCAATGTACGCCAACACCGATAGTCGGACAAAACACAACAATGACTATGCTTCCACTTGAATGTGTATATTTACAAGCAACAACTTGTGAACCGTTCCCATTAACATTTGCAAATCAAACAGTTAACATGATTGCAGTAGAATGTTTACAACAAGGACAACCACAACAATAGGGGATGTACTTGAATGAATAAGTACATAATTTTTTTTTTAATTTTTTTTTTACTAGTAATTTCTTTTCAAAATTCATTAGCAGATATAACATGCAATTTACAATCAACAGCAAGCTGTACAGATGACATACTTTTAACACTACAATCAGATACAGGAGGAATAAATAACAGTCACGTAAATTACGTAAATCAAACACAATATGCAAATTCGATGTGCTGCTCAAGTACAACACAAAATATAGGAACTGAATGCAACGAAAAAGCAGATTCAATGCTATATTTATATGCATTAACAAATAGTCATATTCAAGATCCAGAAGATGATTCTTTAAATCCAAGATATACATATTCAACATGCGTAAATAGTTTAGGAACATCATACTGCACATTATCAGAAAGCAGTTGTCCTGCAAGTTACGAATGCATGGGAAGTATGGCAAATTCAGAAGGAAACAACAATACGAATGCACATTTAGGTGATTGCAATGCATACAATTTGAAAATATGTTGCTTTTTAAATAGCATTCCAACTCAAGATATTCCAATATTAAATAGCAGTACAGGAATAAATAATACGAATGACGATTTAAATATATATTATCAAAATGAAAATGATGCAGATTCACACAGCATAAATTGGTCATATGACTGGAGAAAAACAGATACAAAACGAGAAGTACTAAATATGCATTTTGATCAAAAAGTAAATACGACAACAACAGATGCAGTAAAAGATTACTCAACATACCTTAATCACGGAACTCTCGGAGGCGGAACAGGAAGCAAAACACCAAATTGGACAACAAATGGAAAAATAGGAGGCGCATACGAATTCGATGGTGTTGATGATTATATAGAAATAAATAATGATTCAGAATTAGATTTTTCAACTGGAAATATGACAATTTCTTTATGGATTAAAATAAATACTCAATATTCTGGTGGAAAAGGATCAAATGAAAATGTGAGTGTAATTATTGATAAAGGAACAGGACGATTAGTTGATGGATATGGTATTCAACATGATGGTAGTTCTCAAAAATTAAGATTTTCAATAGATAAAAACGATGCTAGCTCAGTAAGAAGTGATTTATATACAGATCAAATAATTAATTACGGAGAATGGTATTTTGTTGTAGCAAAAATAGAAAAGGGAACAAAATATTTCTATATAAACGGAGAACAAGAAACAACAACAGGTTCAGTAGGAGGAGAAATAAGTGAGCCTTCAAGAAATTTAATAATTGGAAAACACGATGTTGATGGAGGAGGATATTTCAATGGGACAATAGATGAACCAAGAATATACAATTACGCATTAACCGCAGAACAAATAACTGCAGAATACTACGCAGGTCTTAGAAGATACAGAAATAATTATGACGGAGAAAGTATAGCACTACTAAATATGAATTTTAATTCAAATGTTTCAAACGAAAGTACAGCAGGAATAAAAGATTATTCAACATCAGGAATATATGGAACATTAGGGGGGGGAACAGCAAGTTATGTACCAACATGGACAAGTGAAGGAGCAGTTGGAGGCGCATATGCTTTTGATGGTGTAAATGATAAAATAGAAGTTCCTCAACACATAATTGATCAATTAAATGGCTCTCAAACATTTATAATATGGTATAAACAACATCCAGATGCTGTAAGTATATATCAAACAGTTCTTGGAGGGGCAAGTTGGTCAGGTTCAATAAATAAAGGACACGCAATAGGTTTTAGTACATCTTTAAATGTAGGATCTGACATATATTCAGGAGATCCATATGGAAATCATAGAAGTACATTGACATATAGTATGCCAGCAGATAATAATTGGCATTTTGTAGCAAGTGCATATAATGCAGAAACAAATACACATTATTTAAGATTAGACGGCTCTTCAAAAACAAAAACTCCTGATTTTTTAACACATAATATTGATTGGAGTGGTTCTGGATTAGCAATTGGTAAAAAAGGAGATTCAAATTCATACTGGTTTAATGGTTCATTTGATGAAGTCATGATTTTTGATAGATATTTAAGTAATGAAGAAATACTTCAAATTTATAACGAAGGATATAATAAACTTGTTTCTCAAGAAACAACATCAGGAGATAATTGGTCTGTAGCAGTTACTCCAAGCGATGGATATGATGACGGAATAACTTTGCTTTCAAATAGTTTATTAATAGGAAATACAGCTCCAGACATGTCTGATGTAAGAATTTCTCCAAACACATCAGTTTATACAAATAATTCTTTAGCAGGATATTGTACTGGAACAGATGATGATGGTGGATCAATAACATTTAACTATATTTGGTACAGAAATGAAACATTATATGATTCAGGAATATCTTCCTCAACACCAGAAAGTATAGAATTAAATGTAGATACAATAACAAGTGGAGAAACAACAAAATTAGAAACATGGATATTAAGTTGCAGTGCAAATGATGGAACACAAAACAGTTCATGGATGAATAGCACAACATTAACAATAATAAATGCGCCACCATCAACAGTAAATTTAAGTAAACCAGATAATGGAGATTTAACATACACAAACAGAACTCCTTATTACAATTGGACTAATGCAACAGATATAGATTCAGATTCAATAACATACCAAATATTAGTTTCAAGATACGTAGAGTTTAATGATACCGCAAGAAATTCAACAGGAATAACAAATAATTACTACGCAGAACCAAATGATCAAGACTTTGATACATATTTCTGGAAAATAAGAGCAAATGACGGAACAGAATACGGAGAATGGAGTGAAACATGGAATTACACTATTGCATCATCAGTAATTATAACAACAATAAACAATCAAATGAACTTTGGAACATTACTTCCACAGGGAGTTAATGATACAACAAATGATTCGCCAGAACCATTCCAATTTAGAAATGATGGAAATATAGAAGCAGATTTAAGAAATACAACAGCGCAAGAAAGTATATGGTTAACAGAAACACTAGGAACTGCGTACTGGACATTACAACCAAGAAGTACAGGAACCTTTAATGAAGCACAATCAGTAATGAGCTCTTCAAACATATCGTCATCACTAGAAAATATTGTAAAAGGATTAGATTGGCATACATCTAATAATACAATAACTATAGATATTGGAATATTAGTTCCAACTTATGAAACACCAGGAGAAAAAAGTTCGACAATAAATATGAGTTGGGGTGCAGCGTCATGAATAAAAAAATATTAATCTTGCTTTTCACAATTATGCTAATTATAATTTCAACAAACATATTAGCTATAGGGATAGTTCCCGCTCAAAAAGAAATTTTAATAGATAAAAATTCATATTCATTTCCATTAAAAATCATAAATAATGAACAAAAAGAATTTTTAGTACAACTAAATGCAGAAGGAAAATATTCTGAATTCGTTTCTTTTAGTAAAAAAACAATTCAATTTTCTCCAGATAAAGACTTTGAAGAAATAACTGTAAACATAAATATGCCATCAATTCAAAATTTAGATTTTGGAGAAAATAAAATAACAATAAGTGCAAATCAAAAAACAAATTTAAACTCACAAATAAGTACTAATATCGGTGTTTTAATGGATTTAATACTTATAAAACCATATGAAACAGGAGAATTAAAAATTGAATTTTTTACATCAAATTTTATAAAAAACAATCAAGGAAATTTTGTTTTAGAAGCTACAAATGTAGGATTAAAAGAAGTAACAGAAACAAAATCAACAATAGAAATATTTGATATATCAAATAATAAACTGGAAGAAAAATCAAAATCAGAAAAAATAATAAAAAAAGGAGAAACAAAAATATTTAATTTTCCATGGACTCCAAATTTAGAAAACGGAATATATATTGCAAAAGCAACTATTATTTATGATAATAAAATTAAAAATATAACAAAAAAATTCAACATAGGTAGTCCTGAATTAATAATAGATTTTATTAAAACATATAATTATAAATTAGGAGATGTAGCACAATTAGATCTAATAATAGTAAATCAATGGAGCCAACCAATAAAAAATGCACACGCAGAAATATTCTTTAGAAAAAATTCAAAAACGATTGCAAATATTAATACATCTTCAGAAACAATAGAAGCATTTTCTAAAAAAACATTTCCAATATATTGGGATACAAAAAATCAAGAAATAGGAACATATCAAATGATTGTTGATTTATATTTTGAAGGAAGAAAAACAACTAATACGTATGAAATAAATATAAACGAAAATTCATTTGAAGTAATTTCAAAAGATAAAAAATTAACTGAACAAAAATATTCAGAAAAAACAAGTCTAGAAGTATACCTTTTTGTAATAATTATGGTGATATTTATTTTAATTTTAATATTTATTTTGTTAAAAAATTTAAATAAACATAAGAAAAAATAATTAAAAAAATAAAATCATCACTAAAAAATAAAGAATAAACCGTTGAAAAATAAAAAAGTTTATAAAGAACAAATTAAAGAATAGATACAAATAACCTTTTGGAGGATAATAAATATGGAAAAAGATGTTTCAAAACAAACAGTCGTAGTCCTCGTATTCTTAGTAATATTGGTATCTGTGTTGGGCACATTTACAGTTCTGCAAGAAGCAGGAAAAGCAACAATCAAAGCCCCACAAGGAGAATCATTATCTCAAGAAAGCAGTACTACAGGCCAAATAAAATTATATATTGGTCATGCTGAACCACAAATAGATACAAGTTCAGCACAAATAAATTTAAAAGTAACAAATTAAATGGAGGAAAGAAAAAAATGGATATATCAAATAGAGCATTGGCAATGTTTTTGCTAGCGGCAATCGTTGTTTCACTAGGAGGCACAATAGTTAGTTTAAACAAATTAGATTCAGTTACAACAACAGGGTATGTTCCAGCACCCACAGGACAAGTAAATTTAACAGTTAATTCATCATTATCAATAACAACAGAAGACGCAAACGGAATAGATTTTGGAGAATGTACAACTGCAAACGGAGTAAATGCAACAATAAATACGGATGATACGGGTAATACACCTACAAGATGCGCATCATTTAATGCAAATAATATTTCAGTAAGAAATGATGGAAATGTACCTGCAAACGTAACAATACAAGCAAACAAAGTAGGAAATACTCAAGGCGGAACATTCTTAGCAAGCAGTTCAGCTGAATCAGAACTTTACTATAAAATAACAAGCGAAGGAAGAGGAGCATTTTCTGGAGGATGTGATTCAATATATACAGGAGCAGACTCGTACTCATTATTTAGTACAGCAGCAACAGAATATATTGTATGTGATAACTTAACAAATAATGCAGAAAATAATTCGTTTGTAACAGATTTCCAAATAACACTACCATACGACGCACCGGTAGGACAAGAAACAGTTACAATAACATATACAGCTTACGAAATATAGGCTAATTTTTTTATTTTTTATTTTTTTTCTTCTTATCAAAAAAATTTATAAATGATTATGATTCTATTAATTTTATGAATAAGAAAATACTTGTTATTTTTATGATTTTATTAAGTTTGATGATAATATCTAATGTAGTTGCAATTGGAGTATCTCCAGGAAAAATACAAGTAAATTATGATGTAGAAAATGGGTATAATCAAAATTTTTCAATATTAGCAAAATCAAATAGCCCTACAGATTCATACATAGAAGTTGAACCATCAAGAGAATTAGCAGAATATATTACTGTATCAGATGAAAAAATATTTCTTCCAGCAAGAGGTGTTGCAAGAGTAAATTTTAGTTTAAATATTCCTCCGCATGCAGACTTTGTCGGATTAAAAGAAGCACATATAGGAATATATGAAGCATTACCTGAAGAAGGAGATTTTTTAGCAATAAGAACCGCAGTAAAAATGAGACTAATAGTTGATTTTCCATATACAGGAGAATACGTACAAATAAATAATTTTAATATAAAAGGTGTAAATTCAGGAGAAAACACAGAAGTAAACTGGAAAGCAACATCAAAAGGTTTAGAAAATACAAAAGTAAACTCAAAATTAATGATTGAAAATGAATATGGTGAAAAAATATATGAAAAATCATGGCCACAAAAAACATTAGCACCAAAGGAAGTATATGCTGTTCAAGAAACATTAGAAACAAACCAATACGTAGCAGGAAAATATAAAGCAAAATTAGAAGTAAAATATTCAGATATTACTAGAGAAAAAGAAACCGAATTTCAAATAGGACAAGAAAATATAAACTTAATAAATCACTCTCCAAAAAATTTTAGTTACGGAACATTAAATGAAATCGAATTAGAATTTGAAAATAACTGGAACGGAGCATATAATAATGTGTACGCAGATATAAAAATTCATAATGTAACTGCAAAAACATCTTCATTTAATTTAAAACCATTTGGAAAAGCAAAAGTAAAACAATTTCTTGACACAAGAACATTAGAAAATGGCACTTACCCAGTAAAAATAACTGCGTATTTTGGAGAAAATACAGCAAACTTTGAAATACCAATGGAAATAATAAAACCAATAGAAGAAAAAGAATCAAATCTTACGATAATAATCGTTGCAGTAGTATTAATAATAATCATAATACTAGTTGTACTAATTTTGATAAAAAAGAAATCAAAAAAAGCCAATCAGAGGATTCAAAGTGAAAAACAGAAAAAAACTACAAAAACTACAAAAACTAAAAAATAAATCTGATGTAACTCACAAATCTAAAAAAAATAAGTTATTATTGATAATATTAGCTATTATTTTTTTACTTATATTTGTAATTTTATTAATGACATATAATTCATTTCAAAATAAAATTTTAGAAATAAAAGAAATAAATATCTCTATGTCTGTAGGTGATGGAATAGGTATAAATTTAGATAAAGACAAATTAAATTTAGGAACAACAATGCTTAATGGAAAAGCTCAAAGAGGAATGACTCTTGACGGCGTAGAAAATAAATATGTGTATATAACATCAACAAAAAATTATGGAAAAGAATGGGTGTTTTCAGATATAAAAATGCCAATAAAATCTCCTCTAAATCAATTACCGATAACAATAATAGGAAAAGATAACAATTTAGGATATGGAGACTATGAAGACACTTTAAAAATAATAATACTAAAAAAAGATCTAAATTGGTTAGAAAAAATGTTTATAAAAGGTAGTATTTTAAGAACCCAAGAAGCAGCACAATTAAAAAATCCTGAAATAAAAATAAAAATTGTGAATAATTCAGAAAATACACTAAATAAAACTATTAATAATTCTTTAAACATATTTATGAATGCTTCCTCACAGTAAGCTTTAAATACTATTCTTTATAATAAAATAGAATGAAGGGTGTTGTACAGAAATTAGTCCTAGTTTTATTTTTAGTTTCAATAGTTCAAGCAATATATCTAATAAAAACAACAACTGAAATTACAAGTCCAGGAGAACTTCATGGACAAGCAACAGGGATTCTTAGAATGTGTATAAATAGCCCTCCATATGCAACTTTTGAAAATTGTCCATTATTAATAAATCAAACAACAGTTTTAGAAGATAATTCAGTAGAATGTCAAATAAATATTGTAGACCCGGAAGGTGATGAAATGAATTGGTTTTCATCAATATATGGGGAGGGAATAAATATTTCAATAAATGAAACTGGGTTTATGAACCTTGAAGCAAGAGAGCCAGCTTTAGGAATATATACATTAAATATGCGAATATCTGATGTAAGTGTATGTTCTGGAAATGCATCATTATTATTATATCAATATGAATTTGAAGTATTAGAAATAAATGATCCTCCATATCTTATATCTAATATGCCTGGTGCAGGAATATCAGCAGGATCAACCGCAAGCGTATATTTTTTAGATAATTTCTTTGCAGATTATGAAGATTTATATCTTAATTATACAGTCTCAGGAAATTCAAATATAGGTGTAAATATTAATACAAACACAACTGAAGTTAAAATATCTGTTCCTTTAACATTTTGTAGTATAGAAACAATTTATTTTACGGCGATAGATAGTGGAAATCTTACAAAGGATTCAAATATGATTCAAATAGAAGGATTATGTGTGGATTCATTTGAATCTTCGCCAGGAGGCGGAGGTGGAGGAAGTTCATGTACTCCTGAGTGGGAATGTAGAGGATGGACAAATTGTTTTGTAAACGGAACTAGATCCAGAGAATGTGTAGATTTAAATGGTTGTGACCCAGACAATTTGAAAAAAGTTTTTTGGGAAGAATGTGAATACATACCTACTTGTTTTGATGGTATAAAAAATCAAGGAGAACAAAGTATAGATTGCGGAGGTCCGTGCCCTGCATGTTTCTTAGAACCTTCCTGTTTTGACGGACTTAAAAATGGAAATGAAGAAGGTATAGATTGTGGAGGTTCATGCGAAGCATGTCCAGAAATAATACCTACTTGTTTTGATGGAATAAAAAATCAAAATGAAACAGGAATAGATTGTGGAGGTCCTTGTGAAGTTTGTAAACAAATACAAGTTCCTTCTGCTATAGAAGCAACAAATTCACCTTTAGTAAAAGCAGCAATTATTACAGGGGTTTCACTATTAATATTAGCTATGCTTTATTTGATATTTAAGAAAGAAATAAAGGCATTTATTGCAAA
Source organism: Candidatus Woesearchaeota archaeon (assembly GCA_021736975.1). GTDB lineage: Archaea > Nanobdellota > Nanobdellia > Woesearchaeales > 21-14-0-10-32-9 > JAIPET01. The sequence goes on along the minus strand of JAIPET010000002.1, from coordinate 49,014 downwards.
AATTGGTTGGCTAATAACAAGAAAACATAGAAGACAAATATTATTATCTAATAAAGATAAAACAACACTATTAAAAAATCTTCAAAAAATAGAAAAAAAATTATCGTTACAAAACAAAAATGAAGTATTAGAATCAGATAATCGTTTTATGCAACTTTTAATAAAAGAAATAAGATTATATTTTTCAACAATATTTGGAATTCCATTTGAGTTTACTCCAAAAGAAATAAATAAACAAATAAATAAAATGATATTATTAGAAAGTCTTCAATTAGTTTTTGAAAGTTATTTAGAAAAATTATATTTTTTAGAAAATAATAAAGCAAAGATATCGAAATTACACTTTTTAACTGTTTTAGAAGAATTAAGATTATTAATACTGTTCACATCAAAAACAACAAAAGAAGATTATTTTTTTGAAACAAGAGAATTTCCAATAGTTGGAGATGATATTTTAATTGTACTTAAACTTATTCACAATTCAATTCAAGCATTGCAATATTTTGAAACAAAAAAATCAAAACAAAAATATTTGAAAGCATTAGAAGTATATAGTGAGCTTTCAGACGAAAGAAAAGAGTTAATTTACAAAGATATTAACAGATTATATAATGAGATTAAATGTGTTATTTCATGGAAATAATTACTGTTAAATATTATTTTACAGGGGGAAAGGGTAATTGTTTTTAAAGGAATCAAAAAATTTATAAGTATGTAAGTTAAATAAGTAACATAATTGAGCTTATTTAACTAAGTTTAATAACTTATTAAAAAATATGTGGTAATAATATGGGAAAAAATATAAATTTTGAAATACCTGAAAATTTACACAAAAAGCTCAAAATAAAAGCATTAACAGAAGATAAAACTCTAAAAGATTTAGTGATAGATGTTCTAAAAAAATAAAAAAATGGTAAACATAAACATAATCATAGAGGATGATTTACATAAAAAGCTCAAACTAGAAGCAATAAAAAAAGATTCAACTCTAAAAAGTTTAATCATAGAAAAATTAGAAAAAGAAATAAAATGAAAAAATACACTAATTCAAAAAAAATAAGAATTTTATTAATTTCCACAGTATTATTGATCATAATAATTTCGACAACATACGCATTAAGCTTTACACAAAATCCATTAATTAATTCAGGAAACGATGCATCGACAATTGAAAATTTAACATGTTCTTGGACACAATCAGGAGATACAACAAATGCAACAGTATATTGGTATAATGGATCAACATTATTTTCAACAGAAACAAGCGCTATATCCCCATCAATATTATTATATCAAAATACAAAAAAATCTGAAACATGGACTTGCAATGTAACAATTGAAAATTTAACAAATAATATTAATTTATCAGATAGTATATCTATAATAAATACCTTGCCAGAAGCACCGACGCTATATTCTATAAATAATGTAGATATGGGCAGTACATTAACATTAACAGAAGATCAAATATATGTATTTGATTTAAATTCATCAGATGTTGATGGAGATACATTTACATTTTCACAAGATGCAACAGATGGATTTTGCGGAATACTATCTTCTTTTAATTTAAATACAGGGAGCTTTAATTGTACTCCAACAAATGATGATCTTACTGACCCAGACACTCAACAATTTAAACAAGTAGTTTTCTTTGCAAAAGACGGATCTCCCGGACAAGGTCAAAATTTAGTTGTTGACATATTTGTAAATCCCTTTAATGATCAAGCAGAATTTGATATAGTGCCAGGAAATATTTCAATAAATGCAGATCAAGTTTGGTCATATAGTATAAGTGGAACAGATGAAGAATCGCACACCCCATTAAATTTTTCTATAACTTCATCTTTAGGAATACTTCAAGTAATAAATACATCAGATACGACTGCAGAAATTAATATAACAACAGGATCCGCGACAAATGATTATGTTGGAAATTGGACAGTTATATTGAATATTACAGATTCATACGGACATAATACCACAAGACAAGCAACACAATACCAATTCACACTTGAAATACTTAGAACAAATCATGATCCAAATATAACGAGCTATCCAGAACTAACTGCAAGTGCAAATCAATCTGAATTATACACAAATTATATTTATGGAAATGATTCAGATGAAATAAATAATTTAACATGGAATATAACCTATCCATTAAATGCATCGATATATTGTATGAATAATTTTCCATGGGATATAACTACAATTAATAATTCACCAATAAATTCTTCAGGTTTGATAAATGAAACAATAACAAATGATCATGTTGCTTGTAGATATGTAAAAATAATTTTACAAGATGATGAAGATGGCATAACTTATAAATTAGTAACTTTAAATATAACAAACGAAAATGATCCTCCAACAATAAATCCAATAAGTGAAAATGGAAATATTTCAAACCAAATAGTGCATAGATATTCAATAAAAGAATATCAAGTTAATGTAACAGACCCAGATTCATTAACATATGATGCATTAAATACAGCAAATTTAACATATTCAATAAATGAAACAAGTTTTTTAACAATAAATAATGAAACTGGATTAATAACAATGAGTCCTACAGAAAATTCTCACATAGGAAATTGGTCTATAAATATTAGCGTAACTAATGGAGAATTTTTGGATTGGGCTTTAATGAATATTTCAGTAATAAATAATACGCCTCCAGAATTAATAATAAATCAAACCGAATTTAATTTTAATCAAAATGATTTGATTGAAATAGAATTTAATGTATTAGAAAATAATAATGAATCAATAAACATAACAGTTACCACACACACATCATTTAATTCTTCATACTATCAAATATCAACAACATATAATAATTATTCAAATAATATCAACAATCAAACAAATTTATTAAATATGACAAAAAATAATACATATTTAGCAAATAAACAAGTAGGATTACACAATATAACAATAGTTTCTAAAGATGAACTAAATTCATCAAGAGAAAACGTATCAACAGAAACAATATCAATAATTATAAATAATGAAAATGATGCACCTATATTTGATCAAGACAGAGACAATTTTTCAGATACTCTTAATATGGGTGTTGTTGTTCAAAATATTGAAGTAAATAAAACTGTTTATATAACTGACTATGATTTATATTTAAGTTCTGAATGGGCAAATGAAACAACAAATCTAATAATTCAAAATTCATCTTCGGGATTAAATTTGTTAACTGTAAATAAGATTAATAATTCAAATAGTCAATATGCATTAACATTTACCCCGACAATTCAAGGAGATGCTTGGATAGTTCTTAATATATCAGATGCATCAAATACATCTACAGTGCAAAACGTTTCATTTACAATTCTTCAAGCGTCACAACCACCGGAAATACAATTAATAAAACCATATCAAAATCAATCCCAAAATATAACTGTTCAATTTTTGAATATAACAAATTTTCCTTCAAACAGAGAAACATTAAGTTTTTATGAAAATTTAACATTAGACTTTGATGCTATAATAACAAATGATACATCAATTCCAAATAATAATTTAACATATGAATGGTATTATGATGGAGAATTACAATTAACAATAGAAAATGTAACTCCCGGAACAAATTCAAATTTTACAAAAGAATTTGATTTTTGGTCAAATGGAACACATAACGTTTCTTTAATTGCAACAGATTCAAGATTATCTTCAACTAACTTTTTTTGGAGTTTAGACATAACAAATTTAAATAGATATCCACAATATTTTGCAAATTCATTGGAAGATATAGATGTAAATTATTCATCAGAATTTGTTGATTATATGAGTTATAGAAATTTAGTACAAAGATTTTATGATCCTGATGATGATCTTGATGCAGATGGTATGAGAAGTTTAGAATATGAAAATGAATCTACTGAATTAACATATAGTTTAGTTAATCCAGGTGCATGTTCATTAGCTACTTTCTCATTTTCAGAAGATACATTAAGAGTTAATCCGATAGCTACAGGAATTTGTGTAGTTCAATTTCTAGCAACAGATGCTGAAGGCGAAACAGAACTTAGTGATGAAATTACTGTAACTGTTATAGGTGCAACACCTAATGCGGGCCAAGGAACAGGCTCAAGTAGTGGAGGGAGTAGAACAAATACAAGAGTAATCACGGTGCCTATAGATGTAGAAGTTGAGACTCCAAAACCAATAAAAATAATTGCGCCATTATCAGTAGATACATATGAAAATAGAACAATACACATCCCTATTACTATAAAAAATACTTGGGAAGAAGAAATAAGAGGAATTACGATAAATGCAACATTAGCTTTACAAGAAAATGTAACTTATAGTTTTGATAGAAGTTATTATTCTAGAATACCTGCAGGTGGTGAAGAAACAAGCATAATATCTATATCAAATTATAGAACTGATGGTCCTTTTGAAATTACTATATTTGCAGCAGTTCAAGAACCACCATTTATAGATTCTACAACTATATTAATTAATTCATTAGAACAAACAGATGAAGGAAAGGAAATAACAGCTAAAGTGACTTTTGCAAGAGATATGTTATCAGAAAATCCAGAATGTAGAGAATTAACAGAATTACTGGATAGAGCAGAAAGAGCGCTAAATGATCTTAATTATAAAGAATCTTTAGATCTTGTGACAGGCGTTATAAATGGATGTAAATTTTTAATGAATGAAGAAAACATAATAAAAAGAGAAACACCTGGATTTATAGAAAAAAGTTTTGAATTACTAGATGAACATGCAGATAAATTAGTTATAGGTTCAGGAATATTATTAATATTAACAATAGCATTTTATGTTATAGCAGCATTCAAAAAACTTATTACAGATGATTCAAAAAAATAAATATTCTTTAATTAATTTTTTTTATTAAGTTATTCATATTTTATTATTCATTTGTTAATAATTAGTATATTTGATGTGTGATGATTCTAGAACTATTTTAGTTTAAGTTATAATTTTAAATTTTTTTAATTATATATGTTTGTTATTTTTATTTAATAATATGTCTCTATTTTTTTAACCTTTCATATAATTTATTAACTTTGGCATAATATTTATTTTGGCTTTGTTCTGATAAAGAATTATATTTTGTTAAAACGGTCTTATATATTTCTTCAAGTTTATTTTTAGATCTAATCTTTTTAGCTTCAGAAATTAGAGAGGACATACTTTTTGAAGAAATATCATTTTTAATTTCTTTTGATTTCTCATTATTCCTTTTCTTTTTATTTTCTTTTTTTTCAGGCGTTTTATTTTTTATTTTTTTAATCTTTTTATCTTTAATATTTATTTTCTTTTGTTCTTTAATATTTATTTTGTTATTTTTTTCAACCTTTTTTTTGTTAATATTTTTTATATTTTTTGTTTTCTTTATTTTTTTAGGTTCTCCAGTCCAATCTTCATGAACTTCAAAATCTTCTTTAACTTCATCACCTATAATTTCAATAGGCTCATCATATTCTTCTTTTTCTGGTTCTTCTTCATTAATTATTGGTTCATCAAGAATATTTTCTTTTTCTTCTATTTTTTCATCTTTATTAAGTTCATCTAAAGACTCTTCTACCACTATTTCTTTTGGAACAAATTCATTTTGTTTAGTTTTAGAACCAAAAAGCTTACTAAAAAAACTTCTTTTATTTTGATTTTTTGTAATTTCAAGAAGAGTATCAACAATATTTTTTAAAGATTTTAATATTTCAATAAGATCTTTCTGATCAAAAGATTCATCAGAATACTCTATAATTCTAAGTTTATTCACTAAACTATCGAGTTTTGCTTTTGTAGATGTGTCCATAAACGTTTTTTTAGTTTCTTCTAATAAATCTTTACAAGTAAATTCATAATTTAATTCTAAATAACCACTAAAAAATTCTTTAAACACATTATAAACGTCTAAATCTGATAAATAACTTTTTGTAAGATAGTAATCAATTTTTTTTAAAGTAGATTCTCCTAAAAGAATTTTAGAGGCCAGCCTATCTTCTGGACTAATGTCTACACCTCTTTGGTCACCCATGTTAAAAAATCATGAATTTGATTATATAAACTTTTCTATAAGATATTTTTTTTCATTCACATTTTTTGTAATCATTTTACAGTGGAACTATAACTATTTAAATATAGATTGGCTTAAATAAATAATATGGAAGGCAGAAAAAAACTTTCTGAAGAAGAATTAAACGGGCTAAAAAAAGAAATAGCTTCTTATCAACCAAAATTTCAAATTATAAGAAATGAAATTGCAAGAATATTCATTGGTCAAGATGAGATGGTTACTGCTCTTTTAGAAGCATTATTAGCTGATGGACACGTATTAGTAGAAGGAATTCCAGGTGTTGGAAAAACATTATTAATAAGAACCTTATCTAAAATAGCAGGATGTAATTTTTCAAGAATTCAATTTACACCAGACTTACTTCCAACAGATATTTTAGGAATAACAACATATGAAGAAGGAAAAGGGTTTTATACAGTAAAAGGACCAGTTTTCGCAAATTTTGTACTAGGAGATGAAATAAATAGAAGTCCTCCTAAAGTACAATCAGCATTATTAGAAGCAATGCAGGAGAAACAAGTAACTATTGGTAAAGAGACTTTTAAATTACCAGAACCCTTTTTTGTAATGGCAACACAAAATCCACTAGAACAAATAGGAACATATAAGTTGCCAGAAGCACAACTAGATAGGTTCATATATAAAGTAAAAATGTCCTATCCAAAAAGTTCAGATGAGCGAAAAATATTAAACACAAATATGACTTTGAAAAAATTTGATGATTACAATATAGAACCAATTCTAAGTCCAGATCATATTTTAGAATCGCAACAATTAGTAAAAAAAATAATAACTGATGAAAAAGTTGAAAAATATATAGTTAGACTTGTAGAAGCAACAAGAGATCCAAAAAAATATGGTGTAGAATCAGGAAAATTCATAGCTTTTGGAGCAAGTCCTAGGGCAAGCATAGCTATATTCATAACAAGTAAAGCAAGGGCATTACTAGAAAATGAACCACAAGTAACAGTAGATCATGTGCGAAAAGTTGTAAAAAATGTTTTAAGACACAGAATTCTAATAAATTTTGAAGGACAAGCAGAAGAAATTTCATCAGAACAAATAATAGATGAAATAATTCAAAAAGTAAAAATACTTTAAATACAAAAAAATGCCAATTAAAGATTTAAGAATAGATTTAAACCCAGAATTAAAAAAGCTTGATGTAAATGCAAGAAGAGATGTTCTTTCAAAAACACTAGAAGGAGAATGGGCCACAGTATTCAAAGGAAGAGGAATAGAATTCGCAGGATTTAGAAAATACACTTACGGAGATGATGCTTCTCTAATAGATTGGAAAGCAAGTCTTAGAGCAAAAGAAACATTAGTTAGAGAATTTGAAGATTACAAAAATTTTACAGTTTTTTTTCTTTTAGATGTGAGCGACTCAATGTTATTTACTTCAATAGAAAAATTAAAATGTGAATATGCAGCAGAATTAGCATATATGATGGCAGATGCAATAAATAAAGCAGGAGACGCAGTAGGCTTAGCTATGTTTAATGACAAATTTGTAAATAATATTCAACCAACAATAGGATCTGAAACTTTAAGACATATCGAAACAAATTTACTTAATCCAAATAATTACGGAGGAAATTACGATTTACCAAAAGCACTTTTAATGACAAGAAGTTTTATTGATCAAAAAGCAGTATTAATAATAATTTCAGACTTTTTAGGACTAAAAAAAGGATGGGATAAATACATAAAATTAATGGCGGATAACTATGAATTAATAGGAATAATGATAAAAGATCCAAGAGATAGAGAATTACCTTCAACAGGAGGTCAAATGTTATTAAAAGATCCATTTACAGGAAAAAATATTTATGTTGATACAAAAAAATATGCAAAAAAATATAAGGAAATGAATCTAATACAAGAAAACGAAGTAAAAGAAGTTTTTAAAAAATCAAGAGGAGACTTTTTAATATTAACAACAGATGAAGATTACATATCAAAATTAACAGGATTTTTTAGAAAAAGATCAAAGAGGTCAGAATAAATGTATATACAATTTGAAAATCCAGTATATTTATGGTTTTTACTAAGTATACCTTTATTCATAATAACACATTTTTGGTTTTTAAAAACTAGTAGAAGTAAAGCTATAAATTTTGCAAACTTTGAAGCACTAAGAAGAATTTCAGGAGGAAAATTATTAACAAAAAATATGACGCATTTAGTTGTAAGAATTTTAGTTATGTTTTGTTTAATAACTGCAGCTGCCGGAACCACGCTTTGGTATAAAGGGATGGGAAATGATGTGAATTTTGTAATTGCAATAGATTCAAGCGCATCAATGACTTCAGAAGATGTTAGACCAAATAGACTTGAAGCAGCAAAAGAATATATGAACATATTTGTAGATGAACTTGACAGTACAACAAAATTAGGCTTAGTTTCATTTGCAGGATCTACAACAGTAGAACAAACACTTACAGATAAAAAAAATGATTTTGTAATTGCTCTTGAAAGCATAAAAATATCAAGTACGGGCGGAACGGATATTCCCGGAGCAATAATAACTTCTTCAAATTTATTATTAGCAGAACCAGAAAAAGGAAAAACAATACTTTTAATATCTGATGGAGTAAATACTCTTGGCGCATTTATATCTGATTCAGTAGACCAAGCAATAAAATATGCAAAAAATAATCAAGTTACAATAAACACAATAGGTTTGGGAACAAATACAGGACCTATAGGATATTTACCAAATTATTACAATTTATCTTCAAGATATGATTCTGATGTATTAAAAACAATAGCTGAAGAAACAGAAGGTTCATACATATATGTATCAAATACTGATGAATTAAGACAAGCATATCAACAATTTAGTAATAAAAAAACAGAAAAATATCTACCAATTGATTTAACCATGGTCGGTTTATTAATTGGATTAGGCTTATTATTCTTTGAATGGGGTATTGCTAACACAATATATAGAAGAGTCTTATGAATTTTATCAAGGATTCTTTTTTTATTATGTTGTAAAGAATTGTTTTTAGACAGTGTCAAAAATAAAAAATTAAGAGTTATAAATTATTTTGTTTTACAAAATGCAACTCTTTTAACTTTACTTTAAGAAGATACTGGATGTTTTATTTGGTTTAGTATAGAAAAAAATTTATAAACTCAAAGAAAACAATGTTTCTTATGTACTGGATGCTTGAAATATTAACAAACTTTTACTTTTTATCTTTTTTTGTATCTTGGCTAACTGCATGCATCGTAAAAGCCGCAACAAAAAGCCATTCAAAAGGACAAAGATTTACTATAAAATATGGTTTTGAAAATGGAGGTATGCCCTCAACACACACAGCAGCAGTAACAGCAATTCTTGTTTCAATAGGATTAATACAACATATGAGATTAGGTTATTTTAATGAAACATTTTATTTTGCACTAGTATTCACACTAATCATAATAAGTGATGCATTTGGAGTAAGACAATATGTAGGAAAACAAGGAGAAAAATTAAATAAAATACTAAAACTTAAAAAAATGGATACATTAAAAGTAGTATATGGACATACATTCTTACAAGTTTTAGGAGGCCTCATTTGGGGAACAATAATTCCATTCGTTCTTTACTTAATTTTATTCTGATAATAATCAGCTACTTTTTTTCCGCCCCAAGTCTTACATTCATCTTTAGAAAAACCAAGTATGTTTGCATATTCAAAAATAATTTCTTCACTAGGACCTTCAATTTCCATAAATTCAGGAATGAATTCCCAAGAGTCATGGTATTTATCAAATTCAAATCTGATATTATTTAATTTATAACTAATTCTTGTTTTTTTTAAAGATATCCAAGGTAAAAAACCTAAACTTTGAAGAATTTTTTTTGTAGTATCATACTCAGAAACTGTAATTTCATATTCATCTTTAGATTTAATTTTCTTACTTTTATTTGTTGAAGGTTCTTTATATGTTAATTTAGTTAAATTACCTTCTTTTCTTAATCTTAAATATTTTTTATTTTTTAATAATTTTCCATTCTTATCAAAAGCTTCAGATTCTAATATTCCCTCAAATATTTTTGTAGCTCCAAGTTTGATGAGTTTTTTTTCTATTTCAGGTCTATTAATTTCAAGAATTTTAATTTCATTTTCTTCCACAAATACTAGTTTAAATTGGATTAATATAAATATTTTTATTAAATAAAATACAATATGGAAAATAAATGCTTTTGTTGCTCTATTTTTAGAGAAACTTATTTAAATGAACATTTTTTACTGAGTATATTGCATATGCCCCCGTAGCATAGCAGCTATTGCGTTAGACTTGTAATCTAAAGGTCGCGAGTGCAACTCTCGCCGGGGGCTTATATATTTCTAAAGTTATTTTATTATATAAAAATTCGGTTCTAACCGGAAAAGAATAAATTTGTATACTGTGAAGGTTTATTTTTATCTCCGCTAAAAAGAAATAACCGATGAGCACGTAATTTCATTGACTTTGTCAATAAACTCATCTCAAAATTCTTCAAGGCATAATACTAAAATCTGTTATTCTGACCAGAGTTAAAAATCCGGCTCTAGCCGGAATAACACTTTTGTGTATACTGGCGCCCATCGAGGCACATGCAGTCTCGAAGAGAATGCATAGGTTGTGCCGTGTTCCAGTATACAAATTTATTCTTTTCCGGCCAGAGCCAAAAATCCATAACATTTATAAATCAGAATATTCTACATATTTATAATTTTCACAAAATACAGAAAATACTGAATAAAATGATTATTGTGGTATCATAAAATGACTATTGAAAAACAATTTGAAGAAGAAATGAATGGGTTCTTTGTATCTATAATAAAAGGATTCGGATTTGATATGCTAACAAGTAAATTGTTTTCCATGCTATTCATAGAACCAGGAGAAATTTCTATGGATGACTTAGCAGAAAGAACAGGATATGCCCTTTCAGGAATAAGTTCAAAACTAAAAATGCTTGAAGGAATAGGGTTTATTAGAAAAATAAAAAAACCAGGCTCAAAAAAATTATATTTTATAATGGATTCAGATATTAAAGCTATTATGCGAAATAAAATGCAAAAAGGCATTGAAATAGAAATCAATCCAGTAAAACATAAAATTCCACACATACTTGATAAATATAAAAAACAATATGAATTATCAAAAAATGACCGATTTAAAAAACAATATGATATCGTCAGATTTTATTACAAACAAATTATGCAATTGGAAAAAATTCTTCAAAAAACAATGGAAGAAATGGAAAAGTTGATGTAACAATGGTAAAAAAAGAAAACAACAAAAATCAAGCATTTTTAAGATTTATATTTTGTGGTGAGACAAAATGAAAAACATAATAGAATTAAAAGATGTATGGAAAACATATGATATGGGTGAAATGAAAGTTCATGCATTAAGAGGATTAAATTTAGAAGTTAAAAAAGGAGAATTTTTAGCAATAATGGGGCCTTCAGGTTCAGGAAAAAGTACAGCTATGAATATGGTTGGATGCTTGGATGTTCCAACTACAGGACATATATTTTTAGATGGAAAAGATATATCTGAAATGGGCGAATCAGAATTAGCACAAATAAGGGGTAAAAAAATAGGATTTATATTTCAAAAATTCAATTTATTAACAAGTATGACTGCAAAAGAAAATGTTATGTTGCCATTAACTTTTCAAAACTTATCAAGAAGTGAAAGAGAAGAATTAGCAGAACAAGCACTTAAAATGGTTGAATTAGGCGATAGAATGTATCATACACCAAATGAATTATCAGGAGGACAACAACAAAGAGTTGCAATAGCAAGAGCATTAGCAAATACTCCTGATGTAATACTCGCAGATGAACCAACGGGAGCTTTGGATAGTAAAACAGGATCATCAGTACTAGATTTTTTAAGAGAATTACACGAAACAAGAGGAACAACCATAGTCATGGTAACACATGATGAAAAAGTAGCACACAAAGCAGACAGGATAGCTTATTTGAAAGATGGAATGGTAGTTAACTCACTTGATGAAGATACAACAAAAAAAATTGAAATTCAAAATAAAGAAATGCAAAAAAATGAAGCATAATGGAGGAAATAAAATGAAAAAAATATTAACAACAATAATAATGGTATTAACAATAATAGCACTAACACAAGCAGTAGCAGCACAAACCATCATAAAATCAGAAGTTACTAGTTATACACCAAGTCCAGCAGAAGCAGGAGATACAATAGATATATGGGTCAAAGTTTCAAATACAGGTGTTGAAGACGCAAATAATATTCAAATAAATTTTTTAGATAATTATCCATTCAAATTAGTATCTGAAACAGATAGAATAACAAATGTTAAAAAACTTGAACAAGGAGGAGATTATTTAATACAATACTCAGTTAGAGTAGATCCAAGCGCACCTCAAGGAACAAGTTACATATTAATAAAAACAACAAAACAAGACACTTATGGATATGAAGCAGTAGAAAGACTTCCAATAACAATAAGAACAACAGACACACCGATATCAGTGAGTTCAATAAAATTAGAAGGAAAACAATTAGCACCAGGAGAATCATCAACCTTAAAAATAGGAATAAAAAATTTGGCAAAAGCAACAACTGTAAGAGATTTATCAGTAACATTAGGATTAACACCAGTTTATTCAGCAACAGGACTAATAGCTGATCTTCCATTTGTACCAATAAATAGCGGAAGTCAAAAAACAGTAGATAAAATAAAACCAGGACAAACAGCAGAATTTGATTTTGAAATTGCAGCATATCCAGATGCAGAAAGCAAAATGTACAAATTACCAATACAAGTCTCATATAGAGATGAAATAGGAACACAATATAATAAAACAATAATAACTGGACTTGAAGTAAACTCTCAACCAGAATTAATGGTGATACTAGATCAAATAGATATAAATACCGAAAAATTAAGCGGAGAATTAATTTTATCAGTAACAAATAAAGGAATAAGTGATTTAAAATTAATGACAATAACATTAAAAGAATCACAACAATACGAAATAGTAAGTTCAACAAATCAAGTATATATAGGAAATGTAGATTCTGATGATTTTGAAACAGCAAATTTTGAAATTCAAGTAAAAGAAGATGACTCTTCTGAACTTTTGAAAGATCCTTCAAAAGCAAAAGAAACAGGAACAATAAAATTTCCAATATTAGTTGAATATAAAGATTCTTTAAATAAAGACTACAAACAAACATACGAACTAGAATATACAATAAGACAACCAACAGTAAATAATAACAGTTCAGGAACAACAATTGCAGTTATAATAATAATATTAATAATTGTTGGAGTTGTAGTATTTAGAAAAAAGAAAAAAGCAAAGAAAAAGAAAAATTAATTTTTTCTTTAAATTTTATTTTTTTAATTCTTAAATAAGAGGAAAAATAATGATAAGAGATTACTTTAATATTGCTTGGAAAAGTGTAACTAGAAGAGGAATAAGATCTTGGTTAACTATGCTAGGAATATTCATAGGAATTGCAGCAGTAGTTTCATTAATTTCTTTAGGCGCAGGATTAAAATTAGCAGTAGCTCAACAATTTAATATATTAGGCGCAGAAAGAATAACAATACAAGCAAAAGGAATAGGTGGAGGACCTCCAGGACTAAATGTAGCAAATCCTTTAACAGATGATGATTTAAAAGTAATACAAAGAGTTAGAGGCGTAGATATTGCCGCTGGAAGATTAATAGTTCCAGCAACAGTAGTTGTAAATAATGAAATATATAATACATATATTGGATCAACACCAAAAAATAAAGACGAAAAAGAATGGATAAATGAAATAAGTAATTTAGATATAGAATTTGGAAGAGAATTAAAATCAACAGATAAAAACAAAATAACTATAGGCAATGATTATCATACAAAAAAATCATTTGGAAAAAATCTAAATTTAGGAGATTCAATAGAAATAAATGGGCAAAATTTTGAAATAGTTGGCATACATGAAAAAAAAGGAGCATTCACAGTAGATGGTGTGATTGCAATGAATGAAGAAGTAATGAGAGAATTATTTAATGAACCAACAGATTACAGTATAGTTGCAGTAAAAGCATCAGATACAAAAGAAATGGATGAAACAGTAGAAAGAATAAATAAAGCTTTACGAAAAGAAAGAAATTTAGATGAAGGAAAAGAAGATTTTACAACGCAAACAAGCGTGCAATCATTAAATTCAATAAGTCAAACACTTGATATCGTAACAATATTATTATCAGGGATAGCAGCGATTTCATTATTTGTAGGAGGAATAGGAATAATGAATACAATGTATACAGCAGTACTTGAAAGACAAGCAGATATAGGCATAATGAAAGCAATAGGCGGAAAAAATAAAGATATATTCATGATGTTTTTCATAGAATCAGGATTCCTTGGCTTAGCTGGCGGGATAATTGGAATATTATTAGGCATAGGCATAGGAAAATTTGTAGAATTTATAGGTACTGTGGCTCTAGGTTCAAACTTATTAAAAGCCTCATTTTCACCAGAACTGCTAATTGGAGCATTATTATTTTCATTTATAGTAGGCGCGGCCGCAGGAACTTTACCAGCATTAGGAGCTGCAAAAATGAACCCTGTAGATGCTTTAAGAGATTGAACATACAAAAAAATAACTATAAAAATGATAAAAGACTACATAAAAATGGCATTTGAAAACCTTAGACATAGAAAGGTTAGAACATTTCTTACATTAATAGGCATATTTGTAGGTATAGCTGCAGTAGTAGCATTAGTAAGTTTAGCTCAAGGATTTCAAAATTACTTAGATGCAGAATTTAAAGAACTAGGAGCAGATAAAATAATAATAAATCCTGCAGGATCATCATTTGGATTAAATGATAGAACTCCTGATCCTTTAACAAAAGATGATGTTGCAACAATAAGTGCTGTTAAAGGAGTAAAAGAAGTCTCTTCTTACTCTTTTCAAGTTTCAACAGTGAAATGGGGTCGCGATGATCAAACATTTGCAACTATAATAACGTATCCATTAGATGAAAATAGAAATCTACTAGAAGAAATAACAACTGCAACAATTTTACAAGGAAGAAAACTAAAAAATACGGACGGATTTAAAGCAGTAGTAGGATATGATTATTTAACAGCGAATAGATTCTCAGAAAATTTAATAACAGGAAAAAAAATAACTATAGAAGGAAAAGAATTTGAAATAGTAGGAATAAATGATAAAATAGGAAGTCAACAAGATGACGAATCAGTATTCATAACAGAAAATGCGTATTTTGATATATATCCAGATGAAGATAAAAATGATGTAGGTGCAATATTCGCAAGAGTACATGAAGGAGAAGCACCAGCAGATATTGTAAAAAAAATAGAAAAAGATCTTAGAAAACAAAGAGATGTAAAAGAAGGAGAAGAAGACTTTGAAGTAACAACATTTGAAGATTTAATACAAAGTTTTCTAAATATATTTAATATTGTTCAAGTAGTATTAATTGGAATTGCAGGAATATCTTTAGTTGTTGGCGGAATAGGAATAATGAATACGATGTACACAGCTGTACTTGAAAGAACAAAAGACATAGGTATAATGAAAGCAATAGGAGCAAAAAATTCAGATGTACTACTAATATTTGTCATAGAATCAGGATTTTTAGGTTTGATGGGAGGAGTTTTAGGAGTTTTAATAGGAGCAGGATTAGCAAAAGCAGTAGAATACTTAGGAACAAATGCCTTTGGAACAGAATTATTAAAAGCAGCACTTCCATGGTGGTTAATTGCGGGAGCTTTAGGATTCGCATTCTTGCTAGGATCTTTATTTGGCACATTACCAGCTAGAAGAGCAAGCAAAATGAATCCAGTAGATGCTCTGAGAACCGAATGATTCTCTGAGTCTAGAACTTCTGTGAGGATACATTACGAACGAAGTGAGTTATGTACTAAATGTTAATTATAATATATTTTGCGTATGGAGTAGACAAAGTTCATAACTATAGTGAAAATAGATTAAGAACAGATTAAATCGTTTTTTTAATTCATTAGTTTGTTTATCTATTATTTGTTTTTAGATTTTTTTTGGAACATTTCAACTTTTTTAATGAACTTAGAATAATCATTTGATGAAAATTTCTTAAATGCATTGATCGCTTGAGTTTTAGTATCATAATGACTACTGAATTTATTACTAACAATTTTTTTTTCTTTAACAGTATATTTTAACACTTTATTAAAAATTATTTCTAAACACCATTGGCCTTCTTTAAACAATTCAAAACCTTCAGAATTTTTTCCTTTAGAATTAATTTCAATGAAATAATTAGCATTTTCTTCTAATTCTTCTAAAAAATGAGAAATAATTAGGATAGTAATATGTTTTTTTGATAAATTTATAATTAATTCCCAAATTTGTTTTCTTACAGATTCATCTAATCCATTAAAAGGTTCATCCAAAAAAATTACTTTAGGTTCTTCTAACAAAGCAAGAGCAAGATCTAATCTTTTTTGCATATCCCCACTTAATTTTTTAGCGATTACATCCATTGATTCAGTAAGCTGGACAAGCTCAATAAGCTTATCTGTTCTTTCATGTACTTCAAGAACGCTTAAACCTAATTGTGTTCCAAAAAAATACATATTTTCTCTTATAGTAAGATCAAAGTAAAAACTATTTCTTTGAAAACTAAAACCCATATTTTTTTTCATAGTGTCGCTATCAACTTCAGAATCTTCAAATATTATATTTCCAGAATCATGATGAATTATTCCCGCAATACAATTTAATAAAGTAGTTTTTCCACAACCACTAGGACCAGTTATACCAACAATAGAAGCTTTTGGGATTTTAAAATTTATATCTTTAAGAACTTCTTTAGATTTAAAATGTTTATTTAAATTTTTTATTTCTAGTATGATGTTAGACATCTTTATCACCCAAATTTTTATGAACAAGATAAGTTACTAATAATAAAACTAAAGGAAGACCAAACATTAAAACTATTTGAGATGAATTTAAATACATAGTTTCTAATGCAAGATAATTAACTCTTAATATTTCTGTAAAAACAAAATAAGGATTAAATATTGTTACTTCTTTAAGGAATATTGGAAATGCTTCTAAAGGAACTATTACATCACTCATCAAAAATATTACCAAACCTAAACTAATTGCAGTAAACATAGAACCTTCTTGAGAATTAAACAAATCACCTATTATGCAGCCTATAAGAATCCACATTGATGAATATAAAATACTCATGAAAAATATATAATGAAAATTATAAAATGTATTTGCTCCAAATAACAAATTGAATCCTAAAAGAATTACAAATAATTCAACAAGTATTAACATAAGAACAAATAAAAAATCTCCGAAAAAAATTGAAGCAGTACTGGAAAAAATAACATTTCTTTTTGTAGCATAACTTTTTTTCTCCTTCATACGAACAGTAACGCCTAATAATAAAGCAGTTAACATTATAATAAATGAAATAATTATTGGTAATGCATAATCCAGTCTATTTCTTTTTCCTATTGCGCTATCAACATTTGCTTTTATAGGATTAATAATGTTTTTTGGATCTAGAGCTTCATGTACTGTTTTTAAGCCTTTTTCAACTTCGTTCATTTTTTCTTTATAATCAGTTACGTCATCAGAAACATCATCTAAATCTTCAATTTTATCTTGAATATAATCATTAATTTCTCCTTGATCGTTTCTAAGATTTACTTTTTTATTTTCAAGACTATTTTCATATTCTGTTATTTGAATTTTTGTAGTTTGAATATCATTTTTTGCTTGCTCTAAACTATGTTCGGTTAATTCAAGATCGTAATATAGTGTGTTTAAATCATTATGATAATCATTACTCATATAATATGTTGTTGCAAACATAGAACAAGGGGGATTATTATCTGTCATAATTTCTTCATACTCTTCATCATTTGTAGTTATATCTGGATAATGATTCGTTCCTGAATATTGGCAATAATCACGCCATATTTCTTTAGAGTTTTCATTGATTGTTTTCATACTATCTCTTAAATCACCAACTATTTGTTTGTAATATCTGACTCTTTGTTCATTTGATGAAATGTCGCTTTCATACCCAATTAATTTATTATGTACGTTAGAAAGATCGTCTTTAGTTGAATCCATATCTTCAACAGTTTCTTGCGCTTCTTTATTAATATCATTTCTTATATTTTCTAAATCACCGATTGCATGATTTATTTCTTTATTAATATCATTTAAATCATTTTTAACGCCATAAATATCATGTTTATTAGGATCTAATTCAGTTCTAATAGTTTCTAGAGTGTTATATGATATTTCTCTATCAATATTTCCAAGAACATTTCTAACAATATCACTAATTGCTAAAACAAGACTTGATCTAGAATAATCAAAATATACTTTTACATCTTTTTTTATTTCATTTCCTTCGCTGTCTTCTTTTACAACAATACATGCATGAATATTGTGGATATTTACATTTTTTTTGCAATTTTGTTCAGAATAATATTTCTGAGTTTTAACATTTTTAATATCTGTAAAAATATCGAAAATAAATGAATTTCCTTCTTCATATACTCCAAGAACAATATTTGAATTAAGACTTGAAGATTGAAAAGCAAGACCTATTAGTGTAACAAATAAAATAGGGCCTATGAGTATTGCAATATATAATCCAGGATTTCTTATAGCTGTTTTAAAATTCTTATTTAAAACCCATAATAACTTTCGCATTTATTTAAACTCTTTACTTGGGTTTATATATGTTATCAAAATTTTTATCTATTTAAAAGTAAAAAAATTATGTTGGTTTGTGTTCTTTGAATAAATGTTGCAACTTATTTTTTTTCAATATTTTTTTTAATAATTTTATTACTTGTTCAAATTCTTTTTTGTTTATTTTTATTTACTCCATTATGTGGTGTTGTATTTTTTATTTCTTTTAATTATTGATTTATTTGATTCTGATTTAAGTTTAATATGTATTTTATGGAAAAAAATATGAATATTCTTAATTTTTAGATTTATGTCTGTTTTTTAATAATCGTTTTGTATTTAATCGTATTTTTATTTATTCACTATATGGAAACTAATTATTTAAACATATATAAAACAAACTTTTAAAAACAACAAATCTCATAAAGAAAATAAATGCCTAAAAAGAAAACTCCACAAAATAGAAGAAATCCAGATATGTTATTAACAATTCTCTATGTTTTAGCAATAGTTGTACTATATTTATTATTCAAACCATTTATTTCAGCATTAGTTGTAGGAGGAATTATAATTATATTATTATATCCTTTAAATAAAAAATTACAAAAAAAAATTAAAAACAAAACATTAAGTTCTACAATCATGCTTGTTTTAGTAATTATTATTATCTTAATTCCTGCATACTTTCTTTTTTCAAATTTAGCAATAGAATCAGGAAAAGCATATACTTCATTTTCAAAATTAAACATTACTCAAATAACTCAATCAATAAATGATGTTACAGGTTTGAATCTTGAAATACATACCACAATAAATAAATTAACTACTAAAGCATTAGAGTACTTAGAAAATTCAGCATTATCAATACTTGGATCAGTAACAGAAGTATTATTAAGTTTATTCATAATGTTCTTTTTCATATTTTATGGATTTAAAGACGGAGAAAAAATTCAAGATGCAATAATCAATATTCTTCCAGTAAAAAAAGAACATAAAAATCATGTCTTAACTGAAACAAAAAAAGTATTAAACGGAGTTATGTATGGTCAAATGCTTGTATCTTTATTACAAGGATTCTTAGGAGGATTAGGATTTTGGATATTTGGAATACCAAATCCAATACTATGGGGATTTATCATGGCAATATTTGCATTTATTCCTTTCCTTGGAACTCCAATGATTTGGCTTCCAGCAGCAATAATAGCATTTTTATCTGGAAATGTCGTTGGAGGAATAGGAATGTTAATTTTTGGAGCAATAATCGTTGCACAAATAGATAATGTAATTAAACCAAAAATAATTGGTGATAGTTCAGGAATGCACCCAGTATTAGTTCTTCTAGGAATATTTGGAGGATTAGCCTTATTTGGATTAATAGGATTTATACTCGGACCTTTAGTTGTAGCAATATCAATTTTATTAATAAGATTCTTCACAGAAGAAATGAAAGATTAAATAATATCAAGACTTATTTTTATTGCTTCGTTCATTTCTGAAAATGTTTTGTTATTAAGAACTCCTTGTTTTTTTATTAGTCTTTGTTTATCAATTGTTTTAATTTGATTTAGTAAAATTTTTGATTCTTTTGATAATTTAGATTCTTTTTTTTGAAATTTTTACTTCAAAAGGATATGTTTTTTCTGTTTTTTGTGATGTTATTGGCGCAATAATTGTTGTTTGTGCGTATTTGTTTCCTAAATCGTTTTGAATTATTACTGCTGGTCTGTTTTTTTTATTTCATGACCTATTGCCGGATCAAGGTTCACTAACCATATTTCTCCTCTTTTCACAAATCTATTTGTTCCCATTCTTTAAACTCTTTTATTTGTTTTTCATTCATTTTTGAGTATCCTTCTATTAGATCTTCTTCCATTTTTTCATTTTTCATTTTTTTTTATTAATTTGTTTATTGTAGTATCATAACTATCGTTTTCTTCTTTATATTTGTCTAATAACATTTTTGTTTTCTCATGAATTTTTATAGTCGTTACCATAAGTATACTTTAAGTATACTTCACATATAAATATTTTTATTTTATGAACTTATTGATATTAAAATATTTTTTCTAGACATGTCTTGTGTTTTTTTACAATTATTTTCGTAATGATTTTTATTTATTCACCACAAGGTTCACATTTATCTTTTTCTAATTTTTTAATTTTAGAAAATTCTTTATAAGATTTATTTAATCTATTTTTTTCATAATCTTTTATTTTAGAAATAATTTTTTCTGCTAAAATTTTATCTTTAATGACTTTGTTAACTTCTTTACTCCAATTAACATCAGGCAATTTTCTTAATTCGCTAATAAAATTTCTATCTGCACTTTTAATTAAATTATGAATATCTTCAGCGCCTGTTGTACCATAAATTTTAGTTGCAGGAATCTTAGTAATTGCATTGGCACCCGATCTTAATAAAAGACTAATTTCAGGTAATCTAGTTTCTGCAGTTCCAACGATAATCTCAATTTTAGGAAAATCAATTCTAGTTTTAGTAATCCACTTTGCAACAAATTCAGGATCAGGACCATTTTCATAAGGAGTTCCTTTAACAGGTCTAAGAGCATAATAAGTAATTCTAGAAAGTTCATGTTTTTTAATAAACTCTTTAACATATTTATAATCATCAATGGGTTCTCCAAGACCAAGAACAATTGTTATGCTTGTTTTTAAACCTAATTCTTTAGCCACATTTAAAGATTTTTCATAAGGAGCCATAGGTTTACTAGGAGCAACTTTTTTATGAAGAATAGGCTCTAAAGTTTCAACAGAAGCAACATATCCATTAATATAAGGTAATAATTTTTCAAATTGTGGTTTAGATAAAGTTCCAAGATTAACCCAAATTTTTTCACCAAAAATTTCACTAATAGTTTTACAAATTTTTACAATATCATCAAATTCAAATATACCATAACCACCAGTTAAAAATTCAAGCTTCCAATTATTAACTTTACAAAGAAAAGCTTCAGTATAAATAGATTCATAAGTACGCCGTGCAGTAGCAGGATGCTGAATTTTATGTTTTTGAGTACTTCTAAAACAAAAATCACAATCTCCAAGAGCACAATACCAAGATAAAAAAATACAACGACCAAGCCAAGCATCACCATTAAAATTTTCAAAATAAACCTTTTGCGCTTTATCTATAAGATTTTTAAGATTATTATCGATATTTATTTCTTTAACTGAATTCTTTCCCGAAATAGGCATAATTATAGAAAACGTAATTCTTTTTTAAAGAATGTGGTTTATTTATATTTTGAAAGCAACTCAAGTAAAGTTGCTGCACTCCAAGCTTGAGCAAAACAACCTTTGCTGCTCATTTCTTTCGCATCACTAATTTCTGCACATTGACCAATATAACCTGAAAACATCATTTCTTTAACGGAAGCTTTTCTAATTTTTTCAGAGAATTGAGCATAAATATTTTTTCCAATTTTTTTATCTAAATCAAATAAACAAATAGCAGCAATATTATTAATAAAATACCAAGAATCACCTCTATGATAACTTTTATTATTCATACCTGAATGTTCTGGTTGAAATAAAGGATCATTTTTAGAAATACTACTAAGACCGCCCCAATCAAGCCAACATTCTTGCAATACTAAATCAAATGTTTTTTTCCAAACTTCTAAAGAAACAAGATCAGGGCACACATAATAAGCTAAAAAAATATTAGGTCTTGTTTTAAAATCAACACTTTTATCAAATTCCAAACCATCTCTTAAAATTCCATCATGAACAAATTTTTCAACAATTAAATTTTTGAAATTATTAAACCTATTTTCGTGCTTATTAAAATTAACACCTAATTTTTTAGAAATAAAAACACTTAACTCTAAACCTTTTAAAATTAAAGCTTGAATTTCAATTCTAAAACCAGAACGATTATCATCAAAACCACCATGAGTATCCATCCAAGTTTCTAATGCATCATTATAAATAAGACCATTAATACTTTTTTTATCAAATAATTTATCAAGTGAAGATAACAATTTTACATAAATAAAAACTAATTCTTCTTTATCAAAATACTCATCAAAATAATGCTTATTTTCAAGAGAAATTAATAAATCAAGAGTTCTTTTAAATAACCAACCAACACCATCAGCACTTCCTAAATCACTAGAAGGACGTCTATTAGATATTAAACCATTTTCAAGAAAACTATTCCAATAATTCATTAAAATTTCTTTCATAATCCAAAAATGTTTTTGAACTAAAAAACCAGCACAACTAATTAATTCATCTCTAGCCCAAACTTGAAAAAACCAAGGAAAACCAGCGAATATACCATAAGTATTTTTAGATTCAAATCTTGTAATAACATTATTAAAAGCTAACTTTGCACAAGCTATTTTTGAATCAATTTCATCAATATTTTTCAAAACATTAGATTCTATACTATTATGATAATGACGCATACATTCAGTGATCGCAGAATCTTTATCATTGCTAAATCTAAAAACAATTAAAGATTCAGTATTTTTAGATTTAAAGTTAAATGAAAAAGGAAAAAAAACATGAAAATCATATTTAGTATTTCTTAATTTATCATAAGAATAATCACGATAAACCCACTCTTTTTTATCAACAACATCAAAAAAACCTTTAATAACAAGAAATTTTTTATCAATTAATACATTTAAAGAATCATCAGAATATTTTTTATATTCAATAATTAAACAACCTTTTTCAAAATAATAATCATAAATTCTACCACAATTATTAAAATCATGAATTTTTCTAAAATCAATAAATAAATCAACAAGACCTTCATAATTTTTAATATAATAAAATAATGTTTGTTCATCTGCAAGAAAAAATCTTTCTCTTGAATCATCGTAAAGTTTATCCACATAAGATCCATGATTAATAATTTTATTTGGCGTATCTTTAATACCTAAATTTTCAATAATTTTATATGTGTTCCATTCATCTTCTAAAAAATAAAACCAACCATTATACTGAGAAATAATACTATTACCTAAAGTAAAATATCCTCCTTTATTATTAGACAGAAAAAAGTTCCCTTCTCCCTCTCCTTTTACCTCTTTTTTGTTAAAAATATGTGTGATGTCCATGAAAATTACTTATGTGTAATAAACTTTTGATAATTTAGTAACATTTATTTTTTTAGGAGTTCCCTTAACAATAGATTCTTCTCCAATAAAACACTGATTTAATAAAGCATTTTTAACATTACTGTTTTTTGAAATAATACTATTTTTAATTATTGAATTTGTGATTATAGCATTTTTATCTATATTAACATAAGGTCCAATTATTGAATTTTCGATTTTAGCTCCTTTCTCAATATAAACGGGCCTAATTATAACGCTATTTTCACTAATGTTTTTTGTAGCTTTAGAAATTTTAAGTAAATGATTATTTGTTAATAAAAGATTATCAACTGATCCATAATCAAGCCAAGTATCCACTTTTTTACTAATTAATATAAGTCCATTACTAATCATGTGTTGAATTGCATCAGTTAATTGAAATGCATTTTTTGTTTTAATATCATTAGAAATAATATGTTTTAAAGAATTAAAAAGAAGCTTGGAATTTTTAAAATAATACATTCCTACAACTGCTAAATCTGATATTGGATTTTCGGGTTTTTCAATTATTCTTGTAACTTTATCTTCATAAAGAAAAACAACACCAAAATCTTCAGGATTATTAACTTGTTTAGTCCAAATAACGCCATCAGACTCAATTTTTGAAATGTTTTTAAGATTTGCCTCAACTAGTGTATCTCCTAAAACTATAAGAATATCATCTTCTTGAACATGTTTTTTTGCACCATAAATTGCGTGGCCAACTCCTTTAATTTCTTTTTGTTGAATAAAAACAGATTCAAATTTATATGATTTAACAGAGTCTCTTAATTCTTTATATTCTTTATCTACAATAAAAATTACTTTATCTATTTTTAATGAGGATACTGAATCTAAAAGATGACATATTAATGGTTTTCCAGCGATACTTATAAGTGTATTTGGAGTACTATGTATGGTTGCTTCAGAATCAAATTTGGTTTCCGCCATAGGAATTATAAGTTTCATTAATTACCCCCTGATAATTGCAACGCATATATTCTTTAAAAACTTTTCTAACCACAAGAATATACTTTGCGTTTTGAAACAAAATACTTATAAACACCATTTAAAATAATACTTATATGGCTTCACAAGATAACTTAATTGCATATTTTAGTATGGAAATAGGACTATCTGAAGAAATACCTACATATTCTGGAGGATTAGGAATATTAGCAGGAGATACACTAAAAAGCTTTGCAGATTTAGGAATGGATGTAGTTGGAATAACATTATTATCGGAAAAAGGATATTTTTTTCAAAAAATTAATGAAGAAGGCATGCAACAAGAACACGATACAAATTGGGCCTTAAATGATTATTTAAACAAACTTGACAAAGAAATAGAAATAAATATTGAAAACAGAACAGTATATGTAATTGCATGGGAAAAAATAATAAAAGGAATTAATGGAAAACAAATAAGAGTTTTATTCTTAGATACTAATTTAGAAAAAAATACTCCTGAAGATAGAAATTTAACAAGTCACTTATATGGTGGAGATCTTGATTACAGATTAAAACAAGAAATAATATTGGGGGTTGGAGGGGTTAAAATGTTAAGAGCATTTAATTATACTCCAAGTAAATTTCATATGAATGAAGGACACGCAGCATTTCTCACTTTAGAACTATATAAAGAATTATTAGATATTAATGATCCGAACGAACGCTTAAAACAAATAAGAAAAACCTGTTCATTTACTACTCATACACCCGTTCCTGCAGGTCACGATTCATTTGAATATGAAACTGTAAGAAATTTCCTTGGAGATTTAATGCCAGGATATATAGGGGATATGGTTCAAAAAGAAGGAAAATTTAGTATGACAACGCTTGCAATGAATTTTTCATCATATATAAATGCAGTTTCAAAAAAACATCAAGAAGTAACAAACAATATGTTCCCAGAAAACAAAAAAATAGATTATATAACAAACGGAGTACATACAGATACCTGGACCTCAAAACACATATCAAAAATTTTAGATAAATACTTGTCTGATTGGAGAAAAAATCCTCTTGATTTAAGAAATGCATTTAGAATTCCCCTTACAGAAATAGATGAAATTCACAAAGAAGCAAAAAAAGATTTGATAAATTATGTTAATAATCATGGAAATGCAGGTTTTGATGTAGATATTTTTACAATAGGATTTGCAAGAAGGGCGACAGCATATAAACGCGCAAACTTAATATTAAAAGATATTGAACGACTAAAAAAAATTAGTAAAGAAAAAGGAAAAATACAAATCATATTTGCAGGAAAAGCACATCCAAGAGATATTCAAGGAAAAGAAATACTTCAAGGAATAATAAGAAGAATAAAAGAATTAGAACATGAAATAAAAATATGTTATTTAGAAAATTATGATATGCACGTATCAAAATATATGACTTCAGGATGCGACTTATGGTTAAATACACCAAAAAGACCGTTAGAAGCATCAGGAACAAGTGGAATGAAAGCAGCACATAATGCAATCCCATCAATATCTATACTTGACGGATGGTGGATAGAAGGATTTATAGAAAACGTTACAGGCTGGAGCATCGGAGAAGAAAATCCAAAGGAACTTGATGAAAATAAACTTGATGAATTAGATGCAAATAGTTTATATGAACAGTTAGAAAATATAATAATTCCTATGTATTATAAGGATCATAATAAATATTTAGAAATCATGAGATCAACACTAGCAATAAATGGCTCATATTTTAACACTCATAGAATGGCAAAACAATATTTAGTAAGAGCATATGCGAGAAATCAGGAAAATTAATTATTGCAAAGATCATAAGCTTCTTCATAATTTTTAATAAGAATTTTCCAATCAGCTAATTCACTTAAATCTTTAGCATTAACTTTATTTTTCACTCTTTCTTTTCTACTCATCTCCGCAAATTTTTTCAAAAGTAAATATAATTCTTCAACATATTCTTCTCTTTTCTTTTTATCTCTTTCTAAAACAAAAATACCTTTATCATTCTCATCTCTTGGTTTTTCTTGAATAAAACGTCCAAAACCAGCTAAATCAGTCGTGATAGCAGGAACTCCCATAGCAGCCGATTCTAAAGGCGTATAACCCCAAGGTTCATAATAAGATGGAAAAACGCCTAAATGACAACCCGCAACAGTTTCATAAAATTCTAAATTTAATAAAGAATCATTTCCATCTAAATAAGCAGGATATAACAATACTTTAACTTTATCCCATTCAGAATTATTTAAATTATTAGCACGAAATGCTTTAATTATAGAATTATTTTCCTCATGTTCATGTAGTTTATGAGTACAAAGAACAGGATAACCATCTCTTCTAAATCTAAGAACGTCTTTTCTCATTTCATCTTTAAATTCAGCACTAAAAACATCTTTTGACACATTTTCTTTACTTAAAAAATCATTAACTATTTTTCTCATAAACTCTTTTGAATTTAATTCTACATAATTTTTTATATGTTTGTAATGATTTTTATTTTCTAATAATTCTTCTTTAACCCCAAGATTGGGCATAGCCATAAAGAAAAATACAGATATGGTTCTTTCTGAATCTTGTTTTTTTAAATACTCATTTAATTTTCCTAAAGCATCAATAAAAATATCTATGCCTTTATTCTCAAATTCATATCTTCCTGCTAAATAGAAACTAAGATTATGTTCTAAATTAAATCTATAATATGGAAAGAAAGTATATGCTAAAAATTCTCTTAAAGATTCTCTTGAATTCATGTGTTCAATACTAGTATCTTCAATAGAGGGAAAATTATCCATATCAAGACCGTTCATTAAAATAACTTCAGGTTTTCTTCCAAGAATTATACTTGCTTCTCTTGCAGTAATTTCAGAAACTGTTGTAAACACATTAGCAGTATTTGCAGATGCTTTTTCTGCAGTATGCTTATCAATAACACCTATTTGTTTTGCACGTTGCCAAACATCAAAATTTCCTAGGGTTTCATATAAATCTTTAGTGTTACTACTAATACTTCGACCAAGCATAGTTGCATGAGTTGTAAAAACTGTTTTAATTTTTGAGTCATCTAATTTTAATTTAAGAATAGCAAAACCAGTCATCCACTCGTGAGCATGAAGAATAGTATTCTCGTAATCAATTTTAAGAGTACACTCTAATATTCTAAGAAATTCACCAACACACCAAGAAAAAATCAACGGTTCTTCAAATTCAATACCTGTCATTAAAGAATCAATTCCGAAACTTTCCCATAATTGTTTTTTAATATGGTCTTTATCAAATTCAGCATTTTTAGATTCAAATAAAAGCGCTTTAGGTTCGCCTTTAATTAACCAAGTACCATAATGAACTTTTATATTCTTTTTCTCAATCTCTTTAATTGCATCATCTAAATATTTCGGAGGCTCTTCTTCAGAAAATTCAACTTCTGCTTTTTTTCTAATATAAGGACCTATACCTATATAATTAAACATATTATTCATGATGCTTGCTTTACTACTTATAACAGAATAAATTCCGCCAACTTTATTGCAGACTTCCCATGAAACTTCAAAAATATTTTTTTTAGTTTGCATATTTTTTTCACTTATGAAGTTTTTTAACAAGATGTTTATACAATATTATTCTTGTATGATCTTTATTTTTAGTTTCACCTAATTTTTCAGCTAGTTCTATATCTTCAAAAACATTATTTATCCATGTTGAAAAATCATTTTTCTCATTATTTACATGATGGTGAAATACATCATCTCTTAAATTTTCCAAAGCATCCGCAAGTTCTTTAGGGTTCTTTATAGGTTGTCCATTACATAAAATAAAATAATGTTCTTCAGGAGCATTACCCAAAATTTTTTCTTTCTTTTTAGAAACATTTTTTTTTGTACTTTTCTTTTTAACTGTTTTTTTTGTAGTTTTTTTCTTATTTTTAACTTCATCTACTAATTTTTTTTGTGACATATAAACCACCTCTTTTTTTTAATTATTTATATTAAACTACTAGGTTTTTCACTAATTTCAATAAGTTCTCCTGATTCTTTATTAATCAGTTTTACTTCATTTTTTCCTATTTTTTTAATATCAATTTGTTTTTTTATTCTTAAAACTAAATCATTAAGCACATTCATAAAGTTTATGTAAGCATCATATGGTGAATCATAAGGACTAAAATACTTATGAACATCTCCATCATTAAAATATTTAGTACACATATAATAAAAATGATCGCTAGTAGTTAATTTTCTCCAATCATCAATGATTTTTTTATTCTTAGTTGCATAAACATATTTTTCTAAAGCATAAAGTTCTTTTAATGAAGTGTCTTGAATTTTATTACCTATCCATGCAGTTAAATCTCTTTCAGTATCAGCCCAAGAAACGTAATCGTGCATATCTAAATCACCCATTTTTGGATATTTTAATGCTTCACTAACAGTTACAA
This sequence comes from Candidatus Woesearchaeota archaeon, assembly GCA_021736975.1. Taxonomy (GTDB): domain Archaea; phylum Nanobdellota; class Nanobdellia; order Woesearchaeales; family 21-14-0-10-32-9; genus JAIPET01. The sequence goes on along the minus strand of JAIPET010000002.1, from coordinate 19,692 downwards.
AATTATTATCTTTATTTTTCAATAACTCTTCAGGTAATTTTTCCATAAATTTGAAAATTCCAGTATCTTCCCATTGATGTTCTCCAAAAGTTTCATAATCCATAAATAAATTTATTACATTTCCATTTCCATTAACTTTGTTAAGCCATTTAACATATTTTTCAACACTTAAAGGATGATGTTCCCATCCTTTATTTGAAAATCTAAACGCAATATCATCAGATAATTTATAATTTTTTGTTAGAAGTTTAATTTTTTTAGCATAAACATTACCATAAACAAAATCAGGACTTTTCCACTTCATAATCCTATCTGCGCCTTCGCAAAGTATTCCTTCATAACCCATTTCTTCAATGAATTTTGCTAATTCATTATTAAATATTAATTCAGTATTTCTAAAAACTTTAGGTTTAACTTTAAAATGCTTATTAAGTAATTTCTCTTGCATTTTAACTTGTTTAACAAATTCTTTTTTAGAATAAAGAAATGACAAACTATGATAATAAGTTTCAGAAACAAATTCAACACAACCAGTTTTTGCAAGTTTTTTAAATGAATCTAAAACTTCAGGAGCAAATTCTTCAAGTTGCTCAATAAATGTTCCTGTAATAGAAAATGAAACTTTAAATTTGCCTTTATGTTTATTAATTAATTTTAACAATAAATTATTCATAGGCAGATAGCATTTTCCAGTAATTTTTTCAATAATTTCTTTATTCTTTTTATCATCAAAATATTCTTTATTTTCTCCAACATCAAAAATTCTATAATGACCAATTCTATGAGGTTGATGAACATGGAAATAAAAACAAATACTAACCATTATTATCACCCGTTAATTTTTTATAAACATTTATCATTTTATCAACTGGTTCATCCCAAGTTTTTGATTTACATTCATGATACCCACTATCGCTTATTTGAGAATGCATTTCTTTATATTTTAATAAACAAACCATTTTTTCTGCTAACATATCAACATCCCAAAAATTTACTTTGAATGTATTTTGAAGGATTTCACTTATTCCTGATTGGAAAGAAATAATGGTTGGGGTTCTTTTAGCCATTGCCTCTAATGGGACAATTCCGAAGGGTTCGGAAATACTGGGCATAACAAAAAGATCCGCCATACCAAAAAACACATCTCTTTCCTGAAGAGTATAAAAACCATGAAAATAGAAATATTTCAAAATATTAAGTTCTGATGCTAAATCCATCATTCTTCCTAATTGATCTCCTGTTCCTGCAACTACAAACACAGTATCAGGACAATATTTAACGACCCTTTCAGCAGCTCTAACAAAATAATCTCCGCCTTTTTGCATAGTTAATCTACCTGCAAATAAAATGATTTTTTTACCTTCAAAAGTATTCATGTGATCATATCTTTTTTCATCAAGTTGAGTAGCTGCGTTATGAATAACTTCTATTTTTTGTTCAGGAATTTGATATTTTTCAACAAGCGTATTTTTGACCATGTTAGATATTGCAATTACAGTATCTGCTTCATTCATTCCTTGAATTTCTAATTCTTTTTCGTCAAAACCTCCAGTTCCTAAATATCTATCATAAATTGTGTTATGGATATGTACAACTAAGGGTTTTTTAGACATTTTTTTAGCTGCAATTGCAGCAGGCATAGTCATCCAATCATGAGCATGAATTATATCAAAATTCATGTTTCTTGTTACATAAGCTACTCTTTTTGCAAATCTAAAAACTTCTTCAAAAATATTACCTCCATAAAGAATATTTCTTGCAGTTTTTTGATCGTGAAAATTAGTATTTTTTTTATCATCAACATCATTTAAAAGATCAATATCTTGCCAATGTAATTTATTGAAATTTATGTTCTTTTTTGTTTCTTTATAACTTTCTTGATATTCAGAAGGACTCATATACGGAGAACTAATTAATGTTGGAATAAATTTAATATTTACTTTCTCAAGAACTTTTTGTTGCTCTTTAGTTAATTTTTTCTTATATTCATCTAGAAGTTGATTTGCACCTTTTAAATTAATGTGGGATTCGTGATCTTTTGGACCATAAGGCATTAAGTATATTAATTCATCTATATCAGATCTTTTTGCGAATATTTTTGTCATTTCATAACAAACTATTCCTAAACCGCCTGCGAAGAAAGGAGGAAACTCCCATCCTAACATAAGTACTTTCACTCTACACCCTTTTTTTGTCCCTTAATACTTACAATTGTTAATGGGTTAGTATATAAATATTTGTATTTATCGACGAGATTTTTTAATTAAATGATTTGTTAATTATAATGTTATGATGGTATTATTGTAAACTATGTATTAAATTATGGATAAATATTTAAACTAGTTGTTCTGAAAGAATGTATGGTTCAGGACTTATCTGATTTCACAGGAACAAAATGGGAAATATTAAAGCAAATAAGTAAAGGTTTTAAAACTCCAAAAGAGATAGCTGAAAAATTAAATTTTACATTAGCAAATGTAAGTCAACAATTAAAATTACTAGAAGCATATGGGTACCTAAAAAAAAATCGGGTTGACAAGGGTCCTGGGGGAAGGAAAAAGCAGGACAGAAGAATTGCTTATAATATAAACAAAGAGCAAAATATGTTGGTGTCCTTGAATGCATCAAATACATGTATAAAACAAATCAAGGACGCCCCTGTCACCCAAATATTTCTAAATTGCATACAAAATGACTTACAAGAACATATTGAGAATTTTATAAAATTATATTGCGCAACAGATGTATCTGATTTAATAGGAGCATATTTTATTGAAGGAACAGAAAAAGATCTACACATTTTAGTTATAACGAATAATGTTCAAAAATATAGGGATAATAGCAAATTAATAGTTGATGTTCAAAACAAAAAAAAGATGGTGAGTTTCTGGAGTCATTCCCCAGTAGAATTCAGGGAAGGCCTAGAAAAAAAAGAAGAGTATTTCTTAGACAAAGAGAAAAAAGCACTTTTAGTGCTTGGAAAACCATTAAAAGATGCCTTGGAGGGAACTAAATGAACAAACTTGCCGGATTAATAAAACAAATGAACAAAGATGAACTGCAACTTTTAAACAGAGATCTTATAGCAGGAAATATTGATAAAATATTAAGAAAAAGACTAAATGAACTAAATAATGAAAATTTTGATGAAAAACAATGTCCAGTATGTGGTGGAAACGTAAATGAAGAGTCATTTAAAATAGAATTTGGCAAATTATATTTAAGAAGAAAAGCATACTTTGATGCAGTGGATTGTATGCAATATTTTATAGAAACAAAGATAAAAAAACAACATATTGATATTGGATATTGATTAATTCTTAATAAATGTTAAACTTATGTAGTTGTTAAATTTCTAAATGAATAAAAATAACAAATTAACTAATTTTTTAGGCTAATATGGAACCCTTTAATTTTTTGTATTGTGAAGATATATTTTTGACTCTGTCAAAAAGAAATAACCAATATTTACATCTATTTTGCTAACGTAAAATGTAAATATTTCAAATTTACTTCAAGACGATACAGAGGGTTTCATATTAGCTAATTTTTTAGAAATATTAATATATTATTATATGGTTTCCAATAGTAAAATGATGATGATTGATGGAGTTTCAAGCGAATGGATGCAACAAAGTAGAAAAAGTGAAGGATTTACAGCTCAAAATGGATATAGACGAGTCACGGAAAAACCAGTTGACTTTGTAAAGAATACAAAGTTTAGAAAAATAAATGACGAGGATTTAGAAAAAATAGTTGGGATTGTAAGTGATGGCAAATATGGGAAAATGCCGGAAACAAACTTAGAAATTAATGATTTAAAATTCTATTTAGCAGAAAAATATGGTTCTGATATATATAAATAACAATATTATAAAAATATTAGTTAGTGCGCAAATATGTATATTAATAGCAAAATATTTATATTTAAGTAGTTCTTTTATATACTATTCGGGGGAATATAGGTAAATGGATCCAACTAGTTTTGATGAAATAATGAGAGTACAAAGAATGATGGCTTCTCGTGTAATGAATGAAAGCAGTATGGATTCAAAAATTAAACTTTTAGGAGTATTAAGAGATTTATCCACAGGACCAAATGCAAAAATAATGAGAGAACATATTATATATGAATCACAGATGGAAGGCATAATGGAATCCGAAGTTATGAGGCTTCTTGAAGAATTAAAAAATGATGATATGGTACAAGAAACCCCTGAAGGCGACATAATTCTTACTTAAAATAAAATTAAAAAATAAAAAATTAGTTTTTTGTAACTAAATAAATAGTGATTCCAATAATTCCAAAGAATAATAACAAACCAATAATTGCAAGAACTATTATGTAAATAGTTTCTTCTGAAGAACTTTCTTCAACATAATAATTTTCTTGAGTAGCAAGTTGCTCAATTTTTATATTTGAATCATCTTTTTGATTAGTGTTTGTATTTGTTTGGTAATTTGAAGTATAATAAAAATCATCTTCAGTTTCTGAACTAGCTTTGCATTTTACATCTAAATACTCTGTTTTTGAATCACTTCTTTTATTATCATCATAATAAGTTGTGATTTTTATAGGGTATGAATCAGTCTTTAAATTTGAAGGCAATATTATTTTAAACGTTTCAGTAGTTTTATCTCCTGAATCAAGATCAATATCTTTAATTGTTTTATCATAATCTAATTCATTATCATCACTAAATACTTTTATCGCTGCTCTTCTTTGATTATCTGAACCAGTATTCTTAATTTCAACATCTACATTTATGTATTTTTCAGTACAAGATACTGTGTTATCTGATAAATCAACACTATAAATTGATATTTCATCTCTTTCTTCTTGAATTTCTAAACTGAATTCTAAAACTGCATAATGTTCGAAATTATCTTTTTCATCTATAGCAAATGCTTCAATTAAAACATTTGTTTTAAGTTCATCAATACTGTCTAAAGTAAATTCAAGTTCAAAAGTTTCTTTGTCGTCATCTCTAATATTGTCTTTATCTGATTTATCATCAATATCCCAATCTTTTTCATCAGCTTTTATTTCATAATAAGCATCATCTAAATCTTTGTTTGAATATTTATTTTCTAAAGTAACAATTACTTTTATTTGATCTCCATTATTTATTTCGTCAAAATTTTCTCTATCACTAATTTTTTCTAATCTTTTATCACTTTCTAAAAATTCGATTTCTACTTTATCTATGCTTAAGTAGCTTTTAGCTTCTAAAGTTAAAGGAATTTCATTAGTAACTATGTTTGTTGTTGTTGGGTTATTTGATAGTTCTTCTTCTGTTAAATCCTGATTTGCTGTTATTTTAATTTTTCCTATTGTTTATTTTTTTGAATTTTTATCCTTAGGAACTGTTAATGTTATTTGGGCAGTTGTTGATTCTCCTACATCTAAAGTTGATTTTGCAATTGTAGTTTGAACTTTATATTTTTCATCTAAAGCAACACCATTTATTTTTAAAGCTTCTATTTGAATATTTTTTAAAACTTTTGTTCCTTTATTGGTTATATTTATTTCTTTTGTTGTATTAAGTTCTCTATTTAAATTATTTCCGCCTAAATCAATAGATGTTTTATCAACTGAAAGTTGATTATTTAATGAATTAGCTATTTCAAAATTTATTGTTTTTTTACTTTCTTCTCCGTGGTTATCTGTAACTTTTATTTCTAAATTAGTTGTTTCGCTTAAATTCACAGTTAATAATCCTGCTGATGTTATTGATCCTTTATCAAAATCAGGATTTAATGAAAATATTATGTTGTCTTCTTCATCATCTGTTGCAGTAATTTGAATTGATGTTTCTTGATTTTTATTTACTATGAAATTTTTTGAACTTGTAATTAAAGGCGCAGTATTTGTCGCATTAATTATTAAGTATCCTTTTCCTAACATTTCTGTTTTTTCTTTATTGTATATTTTTATTGTTCCTATATATGTTTCAGGTCTTGTTAATGTTGTTAAACTCGCTTGAATTGTGATATCTTTTGTGTTTTTTTCTGATTTTGTTAATGCTTCTTCTTCAGATGTGTCTTTGATAATTGTTGTTTTAATTATTTCATTCTGCGGGTTTATTGGTTGTTCGATTTCAATAAATATATCGTTAATATTTGTTGTTGATTGTAGTTTATTGTCTTTTTCTATTTCCGTTATTGTTATTGTACTTGTAATATCTAAATTATGTGGTGTTGTAAGAATTGTATCTGGCAATTCATATGCGTAATTTGATAATTTTAAAGCTGAAGTAGTTCCAACTATTAATAGTAAAATCATTAATCCCAATATTAATTTTATTGAATTTTTTAGTTTCATTGTATACCTCTTTTTATACTTTTATTACTTAATAGTAGTAATAATATATAAATATTCTTATTTTTCGGATTTTTATTTAAATAGTGTTCAAATTAACAGTTTAAAAGGTCTGTAGATGTATTATTCTATGAGTTTGTTTGAGAAAATATTTTTATTGCGCGCTAGCGGAAGGGGTTTAATACGATTAAATGCTTTGCATTTATTGTACACAAAATATTTGATTTTGTCGTACTCCTACCTGCACAGAAACTGTGGATTCTGGCACAAAATTAATTCTTTGAATTTCTGTGTGCTAAAAAAATTTTGTTTTTGTGCATTTAGGTCGATAGCTCGCAATTTGAAAACGTGAATGTTAAATACCCCGTCCTTCAGGTCGGGGATTAATTCACGTTTTCTTTATTTAGTAAAAAAATGATCTTTTGCTGTATATATTATTAAATGATTTGAGTTGATTTAGAAAAAATATTAGAAATAAAAAAAATTATTTTAATTTTTAATATTGATGAAGGTATCTATTTCCGTATTTTGAGAATTTCCATCAATTTCTAAAATTTCAAAACCTAAAGGATATTGACCTATTATGCTATCTGATTTTTTAGATAATTTAAACGTATATAAATTTCCAGTATCTAAAAAAGTTGATGAAGCACACGCGACTTTTAAATTATCGGTATTAAATTTACATAAATTTTCAGTTTCAGTAGAAAACTTAATATTAAACGCATTTTTATCGTAATTAAGTAAACCAATAACGCTGCTCGCTAACTCATAATTTAATTTAACAGTAATTTCTGCGCCATCACTAAGATAATTAACACTTATTTCTACCGGTTCTTCGTCATTTGAACCTAAACCTTCTAATCCATCCTCATCATACATTGACAAATTATTAGCACACCCAGAAATTAATAATATGAGAATAAATAAACTTAATAATTGCATTGTTTTTTTCATTTTTTCTATAACCTCGCTATTTTAATGATGCATATATATATGCGGCTGAATAATATTTATCTAATGTGCTTGAATTAACTAATACTAAAGTTTCAATGATCGCTCCTAGGATAAAAATACCAATTGCTATTAACATAATATAAAAATTATGTGTATATACTGTGTTTAATTTATCTTCATTAATAAATTTTTTCGTAATAAACAAGATTCCTAAAAACATCAATATTAAGCCAATAGGATACACCCATCCTTTAAATAAAACTTTTAAAAGAAAAGAACCCAACCAAAAAGCAAAAAAAGAACCTAAAAGTACATAAACGAATTTCTTCCTATCTTTAGTATTTGAAAAAATATTGGCACTTATAACTGCACCAGAAATTCCTGCTAGGACATAAGCTAAAGCTTCGATAAAAGTATGCGGGGTAGTGTATAATTGAATAGTAAATGCAGAAATTAAAGGATTAATTTTCATAACGATAGCAGAAGCAGCAGCTCTATAACCAAAAATAGTGCCCCATGCACTACTATTCCAAATAATAAATAAAATACCACCTCCTTCTACAAATAAAGCGAGAAAAAAACTAACAACTAAAACCCACCAATTATTTTCAATTATTTGCATAAAAATACCGATTTCTCTTGTTGCATTGCCTGCTAAATTAGTTTCTAAAAGCAATTGCTCTTTAACCATACCGATCAAATTCCATCCAAATAAAATACCTAAATAAGTCATAAGATAATAAGCAACAAAAACACCGACAAAAATTATACTATAAACAAAAATCAAATTCTTATTCATCTTGAGAAGCTTCCATAAATTAAACTTCTTATTTTTTTCATCCATAACAGATTGCTTAAAAAAATCTGCTTTAAGAATAGGTAAAATAATAATCGTCAAAAACATAATACTTGCAATACCAGGATTTGCACCAAATACGAATCTGGCAATAGCAACAGAAACAACAGTAAAAATAATTGTTGCAAAAAATATCTTCCAATAACTATGAGAACCATCCGAAGACATAACAAGTTTTTCAATCATTATATTATGAATTAATATGTTTGTTTAATAAATTTTCTATATTTTACTATTCTAAAAAAATAAAATATTGTTTCTGTGCATTTAGGTAGATAGTGTGCGATCTAAAAATCTCGTTTAGGCGACTGAGTGGTAGTATTAACACTTTAGGGGAGAGATACATGAAAAAAACTTTTCCTTTTCTATGTCTTAGAAACTTTGTTTTTGAGTAGACTCAGAGCAGGAATTTCATTATTTAGTATTTATTTGTTTTATCTGCACATACGCCATTAGTACAAATATCACTAGCACATTCTGAATTTGAAAGACAGCTAATTCCATTTCTTTGTTTGCCAAATTTTGCATCTCCTGCTAAATTTTCAGAGGGTTCTAAATTTGTTCCTTGTTTAAATTCAAATCCTGCATTGTTATTTTGTATGATTATTGTAATAATTGCAACTATTGCAACTATTGCAACTATCGCCACGATGTATAAACCCATATTTTTTTCTTTTTCTACCATTAATTTACCTCTTATATTTGTGTTTTATTTTAATATTTTTTAAATATTGTTATTTTTTAGTCAAAAACAAAAGTAAATTATAAATAAAAATAATTGCGTTGTATTTATCACATACTAAATTTTTAATTTAATTGTACTTTGTTTAGGCTATGGGCTTAATTTTTTTTTTATAAGTATTATTTTGTATTTTATTAATAATCAAATAAATTCTTTTGTTCACTGTTTTTTAAAACATTATCAAAGTCTTGATCAAAAAAGCCAAGAACAGATTCCGCAATAGGTTTGATTTGTTTATCAATATAATGATCATAATCAATACTATGTTCTATTTTTTGAATAGGCTCAGGACCATCAACAGTTAAAACATAATCAATAATATTGCTAGTAATTTTATCAAGTTTTCTAGCAGCTTTAACATGAGGCGGAGTAGTTTTTGTATATTCATCTGCATCTTTTCTTAACGCTTTTCTATATATTAAAAGATCATCATATTTACCCGATTTTAAATTATTCACAAAATCCCTAATATAATCATCAATTTTTTTATCATGAAAAATAAGATCAAGTAATTCTAGTTGAAATTTTTTACTAACAGGAGTCCAATCACGACGAACAAATTCTAAACCTGTAAAATCCATACGTTCACCATTTTTCGCATCAGAAGAAGTATCAACTAGCAACCCGGCATATCTTTTCTTAGCACCTTCCTCGCTTCCACGAACAGTAGGCATCAAAAACTTTCTAAAAGTTTTTTCAAATTCAAGTTCTAAAAAAGACTCAACACCATATTCATCTTTAACATGTTTCTTAAAAAAAGTATTAAGTTCATTTTCAAGAGATTTACCCAATTTTTCAGCTTCTTCATCAGAATCACATTTTAAATTAACAAAAACGCTGTCAGTATTGTGAAGCGCTACTTGACCGCAACTATCAACGAAATTATCATCGTCCACACTTAAATCATAAAGATAATCATCATAATTGATTTGTTCTATTTTTGTATTGAGTCGAACATTGTTTTTATTTGCAGTGCTAATTCTATAACTTTTCTTGCTAGGCCTATAATTAATGCTAAAATTAAATCCTAATTGTTTTAACAATAAAGACAGACCTGATATTAGTTGAAGTGAATTAGTCTCATACCGAAAATGTTTTTTTATAAATTCTTTAGAATATCTAGAATCATATAAAGAACCATCGCCAAGAATCATATACTTTAAAAGAATTTTTTTATATTTATTAGGTAAGTTATACATAAAATCAGGAATTTTTTTTCCGTTGCTTTTTTGTCCTGCTAAAACTTTAAAAAATACAGCGCTAATATTATTCATCATCTGAAGCTTAAGAGTTTTATCATTATAAGAATAAGTTTTTTTACCTTTCTTTATAACCCTGTTTTTTTTACTATCTGACTCAATAATTGAAGCTTTAACATTTTTAAAAAATTTATAATAATCTTTTTGGATTTGAACTAAAAGATTTTTATCACTAATAGAAATACTTGCTCCGATTCTTGATTTTGTTGTTTCAGGAGTGGAAGAAGAACCTTCTGCAATATACAAACCAATTAATCTGCATAAAGACTCCATATCTTTAGAATTAACTTTAATAAATCTCTTAAGAAGCACCGGTTTATTTCTATTAGTCCAATTAAACTGAATATATTCATTTGAATATAATTTACATTCTGATTTTTTAAAACGTCCCTTATACTGACTAGTAAAGGAGTACTCTTTTAATAGATCATACAAATCTATGATTTTTAATTCTTTAACGCTTGGAATTTCTTTAATAATTTCCATAGGCTTATTAGTTTTAAAAAGATCTAAAGGCTTAATTTTTTCTAATTTATTATTACTTAACGATATCAAAGAATGATCTTCGCTACAAATAGTTTCACCAAATTTTTGATTAATTCTAAATACTTTTTTATTAGTTTTATGTCTAATAATAGTTTTTAAATTAGAAAATTTAGGTTTTAAAGTATTTTTATCAAAACATAAAGCTTTAATATTTTTAGGAAAAACAAACTCTTTACCCCTGGATTTATTAATTGAATCAATATTTTTGTTAAATAAATTTTTTATATTCACAATTCTAATAATGCCTTTTGAATCTTTTATAGTTACAAACCTGTTCTTTGTTATGCTGTCTCCATATATAACCTCAAAACCTTTCTTTTCAATTTCATCCTTAGTTCTTTTAATAGTAGTGTGAGCAAAACCATCAGTAATAGCATTAGCAATTTCTAAACTAAAAAACCTACAATTAGGACTAGCTAATACGCCATAAAAACTATTCATAAGAATTTTAACAGCATATCTAGTTAATTCATCTTTATTTTTTTGAGCTTTAGTTCTTATTTCCCATAATTCTTTAAGAATCTCAGGCAAAATACCTAAATGTTTACTAAAACAAGTGCCGCTTGGACTTTTGATTAATTCTTCATCTTCAATAATAACTTGGCAATTAGGCCTATGCATCAAAGGATCAATATTAAAAGTAATCATTAAACTAGGATAAAGAGATTTAAAATCAAGAACAATAACATAATTATAAATTCCAGGCTTACTCTTCATAACATAACCGCCAACACTTCTTTGATCTCGTCTATTAAATGCAGTTGATAAAGCAGCATAACCTCTTTTCCTTAATTTTCTCAAATACAAAGAATCTAAACTAGCAATACTAGCACGAACCCTATCAAGAGGCATACCAGTAAGTAAAGAACGTAAAATTGTAAGATTCATAACTCCGCTTTTATCAATAATATCAAGAACAAGTTTTGAATCAAGTAAATTATAATCAATAAGCTTTTGCTGATTATCTTTAAATGCACTTTCAATATCTTCTCCTTTATTATCATCTTCAATAAGTTTTTTTTCATCAGTAAACTTCTTAGCAGCAGTACCAAGCTTATAATCATCAAGCTTAATAAAACTACTTTTAAGCATATGAATTCCATCAAGAACAATTCTGCCAGCAAAATCAGCTTTACTATCAGTTAAAAAAGAATCATATATTTTAAGAGAAGAATTTTCAGTTGTTCGACCAAGATCAAATTTAATTTTATACTTATCAAATTTACTTTTAATAAATTTAAAATCAAAATCAATAAGATTCCAACCAGTAATAATATCAGGATCAAATTTAATAAGTTTTTCTTTAAAAGCTTCAAGTAAAGACTTTTCATCATCAAATAAAACAGCATTCTTTAATTTACTGTCTTTTGAAATTATTAAAACTTCATTTAACTTATTATCATTAGAAACCATAGAAATACAATATAAATTCTTTAAATCCATACTACATTCAATATCAGCTGATAAAATCTTCAGATTATCTTGTTTAGGCTTCCAATCACTATTTGAAAGAAAAGGTTCATCAAAAAAAACATCAACTCTTAAATCATCATTTTTACTCTCTTTTCCTTCAATTTTTAAAGTTCCTTTCAAATTCATATCCATTAAAAATTTATAAGCAAAACGAACATCAGCTTCAAAACAATCAATTAAATTTTCTTCAAAAACTTTTCTAACATCAGAAATTTCTTTAGGAGAATTAAGAATTATTTTAATGAGTTGATCTTCTTTAAAACTTTTAAGATTAGTAGGATTTGACTTGAATTTTCCAAGTTTATTTGCTTTACTTAAGTCTATGCCTTTAATAAAAAAATAATATTCAAAGTAATTTTTAGTACAAAAACTACGACCGTCAGAAAGTCTGCCAAATAAATAAACATAACTCTTATTATCTTCTACTCTATAAGTAGGATATATTATGAAACCATCAATCCCTGAATCTTTAATCATAAATATATAAATGAAGTCCTATTTAATAGGTTTGTGGTTGAAATTCTGTTTAGCTTTATTTATTATTTTATTTTTATGTTTCATAACATTTAAAATAACTCTTGATTAATTATATTTATGTCAAATAAAAAAGAAGTCATGAAAGCACTTGAAGATGTATATGATCCAGAAATAGGTGTAGATATCGTTACACTTGGCTTAATTTATGATGTTTCAATAAATTCTGAGGGCGATGTTCACGTCTTAATGACATTCACATTTCCAGGTTGTCCTTATGGTCCACAACTAGAAGAAGAAGTTAAAGATGCTATTAAAGAATTAAAAAATGTTAGAAATACAAAAGTAGAAATAACATTTGAACCAGCTTGGACTCCTGATAAAATAGATCCGGATGTAAGAGCAGCATTAGGATTTTGAAAACAAAATTTTTTCTAAAATAATATGAATCGCAATTAAAAGTATTATGCTAACAAAAAAACTACTCCAAAAACTCATCTGATTAATTCTAAAAATGTTATATAAAAATAAAACGAACAACATTTCTAATATGAATTTTAAAATTCTCATTTTTTATCTAAAACCCTAAAAATGCTTTTTTTAATCTTTTTTTACGAATGAACCATTTTAACTTTTGCTCAATATCTTTAACTTTGTAAAGCTTTTCCTCAGCTAAAAATTCTTTAGTATGGTGCATAATTCTTCCTGTTTTTGATTTTCTATATCCATGTTTCTTATGTAAAAGTTCATGATACATAATATAATCTAATAATTCTTTTTCATTTCTAAAAATATCAGAAATAACAACTAAATTACTTGCATACTCATAATGTCCAAGCTTTGTAAAAGCTTTTCCACCCCAACGTAAATTAGGGATTTCCATTTCTCCATCAAAATATTCATAATTCATACGGTCAAAACTTTCTACAAGTTCAGAATCACTTTCTTCAACCTTTGTGTATTTACCTAAATTTTCTGTGAACTTCTCATACAAATCAAGAGCAAGAGGTTTATTATATCGTCGCCTAGGATAAACTTTTAAAAATAAATGTTGAATTAATCCTTTTCTTAAATCATCAGAATATTCCATCCAATCTTTACTTAAAGAAAATATGATTCGATTAATATCATATTTTACATTAGCATTAAGACTTTTAAATTTACCAGAATAATTAATTTCTATATTTCTTATTTCAGGATAATTTGGAAATAATTCTTTATATGCTTCTTCACCAATATTCATTTTAATTCATGATTTTAGGATTCTTTTTAACAATTCTGGTAACCACTATAGGAAATATTAACGTTGTGACTATTGCTAAAATTATAAGACTAGAATAAATTTCAAGATTTATTAATTTCATATTAAAAGCAAGAAGTGCTAATGCTAAACCAATGCCACCTCTACTATTCATAGACCAGCCAATTAAATATAATTGTTTAAAAGAAAATTTAGTGAATTTTTTAGTCATAAAAACACCGATGAATTTCCCACCTATTCCAGCTATTAAAACTGCAAGAATTATAAGATAATTAATTTGTAACATTTCAGGATTTAACATAAATCCAACATTAACAAAGAAAAAAGGAACAATAAACCAAAGAGCAGTATTTTCAATTTTTTCAATTGCATTATGATTTCTTCCAAAATATGTTTGAGAAACTATTCCGATAACATATGCTAATAAAGCCGAACTTAAAAGTATTAAATTTTTAATATCTGTAGTTCCAAACAAATATGTTATTACTAAAAATATGCTTATTCCTAATACATCATCAATAAGTCCCGCACCCATCATAGCAGAACCAACTTTAGTTTTAATCTTTTTCAAAGTTATTAGAACTCTCGCTTTTGCAGCTTCAGCAGTAATACTCATACAAGTACCGACAATTAAAGAAACCAAAATAGTTTGACCTAAAAGCAAAAACAAAACAGTTCCTGCAATAAAAGAAGTTCCAGCAGAAAAAGTAGCTATATACATCGCATCTTTTTCTTCCTTCATAATGTTGCTCCACGAACTTTCAAGCCCAGCTAAAAACATTAAAATTATTAAACCTAATTCGCCAAGAGAAGATAGGTTTATTTTATTTAAAGATAAAAATTGGTACGTAAATGATGTATGTAAAAATATGCCGAATAAAATGAAAAGAATCATAGGTTGGATTTTTAATTTATATGAAATATATCTTAACAAAATAATCATAATTATTAGCAATATTAGAGCAATAATTGGTTCCATAAATATTTTATAATTTCTTTATTTAAAAATGTTGTTTATATTATTTTTGAAGATTTTATATTTATTTTATTCTTCTTCTTCATTTTCATAAGATTCTTCAAACTTAGAAGGATAAATTGTTTGATCTCTAAAATACTTTACCATAAAATAAGTGGTGTGTATTTTAGTATTTATAATTTGTGTAATATGATGTTAATATGAAACCCTTTTTTTTGTATCGAAAATCAATATTATTGACTCTGTTAAAAACAAAAAACCAATATTTGCGCCAAATTTGCCATGCAAAATGTAAATATTTCAAATTAACTTTGAGGTAATACAAAAGGTTTCATATTAGTTGTAATATTATTAACGTTTATGTTTAAATTTAAGAATATTTGAAAATAAATAAAGTATCACATTATATATCAAGAAAATGGCTGCAAGACTTAAAAAAGCATAATTCATTTCAGATCTTTGAGTAATAAAACCAAATAAAGGGAAAAGAACAAATATGCCTGCATGAACAAAGAAGTTATTAATGGAAAGCATAGTAGCTCTATGTTCTGAATTGATTTTTTCATTAACATAATGATTAATAGTAACTTCATAAAAACCTTGAATTGCAGAAATAAAAAAATAAAATATTACTCCTATATAAGGACTCATAAAAGAAAATAATATTAAAGTTAAAAAACTACTTCCTTGAATAAAATAAATAGAATATTTCTCTCCAAATGCTTTTTCAATTGAATAACTTTTTTTGGAAACAAACGCAGTAATAGCCGATGCAATAAAAGCAATTATTCCTATTGCATAAACAGGGATTAGGATTTTTTCAAAATAAATAGAAGAAGAAGCTTGAGTGATTGTAATACTTGCACCAACAATTAAAGAAAGAAAAGCAAAAGTTTTCAAACTATTATTGCATTTAAAAAAATAAAATCCTTCTTTAAAATGACTGATAGAATTTTTAAAATTAAAATTATTTAATGGTTTGAAAGGTTCTTTAATGAAAAATAATAAAATTAAACCTATAGAAACAAAAGGAATTGATATTAAAGCAGGTAATTTAGTACTGATTGTGAATAAATAAGCACCTATAATAAAAACTATACCCATAGAAATATATCTAATCATAAACTGAGTTCCAGAAATCTTCTTATGTTCATTAGTTCTTCCAACTTTTTTTAAGGAATCATATAAAAGAGCAGCACCAGTTCCCGAAGCTAAACTTACACCTATGCCGCTTATAATTTTTGCAATAAGAAATGGCCAAAATCCATTTGCAAAACTCACAATAACAAGTTCAATTAAATATAAAATAGTAGCAATTATGAGTGTGTTTTTCTTACCTAACAAATCTGCAATAACTCCCGAAGGAATTTCAAGAAGCAACGTAACTAAAGCAAATACAGCCATAATTATTGAAAATTGTTCTATTGAGACTTGAGAAGCAATATAAAATAAAGCAATGATAGGGATGTAAAATCTAGCCCACATTAAACCAGAATATATGTATAATAAAATTATGTTTCTATTCATAAACTTTTCAAGGAATATGTTAGTCATATTTTATTGAATGTTGACTTTATTTATATTATTTTAGTAGATTGGTATTGAGTTAAGAATAATTTTTATTCCACAAAATTAAAAAACACACCTGAAATATACTATTAAAATGAAAATAATATCTTGGAATGTGAATGGAATAAGAGCAGCATCAAAAAAAGGATTTGAAGAATCAATGAAAAAACAAAATGCAGATATAATATGCTTACAAGAAACAAAAATAAATGAAAAACATCCTGTTTTATTAGATTATGAACAAATATGGTCTTTTGCAGAAAAAAAAGGATACTCAGGAACAGCGATATTTACAAAAGAAAAACCTCTAAATATAGAAAAAGATTTTTTACATAACGGACCTGCAAGCAACGAAGGACGAATGATTTCTCTTGAATTTAAAGAATTTTACTTAGTAAATGTATATATTCCCAATAGCGGAAGAGGTTTAGTGAGATTAGAATATAGAGCACAATGGGATAAAGATTTTTTAACATATTTAAAAAACTTAGAAAAGAAAAAACCAGTAATACTTTGTGGAGATTTGAACGTAGCACATAAAGAAATAGATTTAGCAAATCCAAAATCGAACTATAATAAAACAGCAGGATACACACAAAAAGAAATCGATGGTATGAATAATTTACAAGAAAATTTTATAGATACTTTTAGAGAATTTAATAAAGAACCAGAACAATACACTTGGTGGTCATACATGTTTAATGCTCGTGCTAAAAATATTGGCTGGAGAATAGATTATTTTTTAATATCAAAAAAATTAAAATCAAGATTAAAAAATGCATTCATATTACCTGAAATACTTGGATCAGATCACTGTCCTGTCGGGATAGAATTAAAATGAAAAAAACACAAAGAAACCAAATATTATCAGTTTTAGTAGGATTATTATCAGGACTAATACTAGCGTTAATAGGAGGAATAATAACAGGAAACATAGCAAAAACACAAGGACTAGGATTAGCAGGAATAGGCATAGTGATAATAGGATTATTCGGAGGATACATAATAGGATCAATAACAGCAACAATAATCTCCCTAAAACTATTTAAAGAAAAAGGAATAAACTTAATAGGAATAGCATCAGGAATAATATTATCAGTAATATTATTCTTAGGACTAGGAATAATAAAATACGGAAACATCATCACAATAATATATATGATGATGTGGATAATAGGAATTCCAACAATAACAAATATTACATACACGCAAAGCGCGAGGTGGAAAAAGAAATGAAAAAAACAATACTAATAATGATATTATTAATAGCAATATTTACAATATCGGCAAATGCACAAGAAGAAACAAAGACAGAAGCACAAAAAATATGTGAATACGCAGAATCACAATTCGTAGTGGGATTACAAATACCAAGTTTCATACCATACGGAAATGACGTACTTAACATACAAACTCTAGAAGGAGAAAACATAGGTTATTTAGAAACAAAAAACAACATATTAGAAGCAATGGAATGCGGAGAAACAAAAGAAAACCCAACATTCATAATAAAAATAAAAGACGACCAAACAATAAAAAACATAGTAGGATCAAAAAAACCAGCAAGTACTCTAAATGAAGAAATAAGTCAAGGAAACATAGCAATAGAAGGAACAAACTTCGGATCTAGTGTATCAAGTTTCTTTACAAAAATAGCAATAAAAGTAGCTAGTTGGTTTGATTAAAGAACTTCAAGATATTCATAAAACCATTTCTTTATTTTTTTCCTTTACTTTCTTCCAAATCACCAACCATAGAATCAACAACTATATTCAAAACACTTTTTTTATTACTACAATTAATAAGCAAAGAATATAATAAAGTTTCCCACTTGGTAACTTTATCTAAAAACTTTGATTTATTTAGATATTCAAAATCAAAAAAAACAAGTTTAGGACCTGAAGAACTATTCATTAATCCAAAAAAATCAGTTTTATCAGGATAATAATTATTATTATACAACAAACAAAAGCTTTACCAAGATCCTTTAAAATATTTTTATATTGAATAAACAAATAAAAATTATCAGGCTTTGAATCATAGTTATTCACAGGAATAAATTTACTAAACCATATCATCATCGGAAATCTGTTTAATAAGCTCAGAATAACGATTATCTTTAATTAACTTTTTAATATTAGATGAATGTCAATTAATTCCTTTAATATTCAGCTAATCACTTTTTAATTTATTAAACATAACAGTAAATTGTTCAGCTAAATCTGACTTAAAAACCCTCATGAATTTAAAAAATAAAAAATTAGTATAAAAAGTTTTCTAATACAAAAAAATAAGAAAAAAATATTTTAAATTCATAAAATTAAAAAAAGAACTAAAAAAATTTTGTTATATGAAGAAAATAAATATACTAATAATAATGTTGATCGGACTAATGATACTAATAAGTGCCTGTGTAAAGGAACCTCCAAAAGATGTTCCACAAGCAAAAATAAACCAGCAAAACATTGATCAACCTCAAAATAATCAGGAACAAAAAACACAGGAAACACAAGATCAAAATAATGTAGATATAATAAATATAAATAAAGAAACTAGCAAATTTGAATTTGAAGGCTACGCAGTAGGTAAATCACACATAGGAACATTTGACGAATGGGACGCAAAAATATACAAAGAAAACGATGAAATAATAAAAGCAGAAGCAACAATAAACCCTAAAACAGTAAACACAGGAATAAATGGATTAGACAATCATCTAAAAAATGAAGATTTTTTCGAAGTAGAAGTATATGAACAAATAACAATAATATCTAAAAAAATAGATAAAGAAAAAGGAGAAATAATAGCAGATCTAACATTTAGAGGGATAACAAACGAAATAATCTTCCCTGCAGAAATAACACAAAATAGCATCAAAGCAGACTTTTTACTAGATACCATGCCATACGAAATGAAATACGTAGGAGTAAACAAAGACGTAAGAATAAGCTTTGAAATATACGAATAATTTTTTTTTATTGTGCTCAGCGGAAGGAGTTAATAACCCGCCTTTAGGTCGCTAGGCACAATTTAAACGCGTAAAAACCTTTGGTTTTTAGCGCACAGAAATATTTTTAATATTTCTTGTTGAATCGCGTTAAGCGACTAAGTCGTAATACTCCGTCCTGTTTCAAATTGAAGATTTATAACATGCAAAAATCTTTGATTTTTTAGCATTTAGTGTGGAGATACACTAAGAAAGCTTTGCTTTCTGTGTGTCAGATACGCGTAGATTTTCTTGACAGACTCGGAGCAGC
>JAIPET010000026.1 GCA_021736975.1 Candidatus Woesearchaeota archaeon | reverse complement strand
GTGTAGTATTGTTATTTTTTGTAGTTTAGAATTTGTTTTGTATTTTGTTTTTTTGATTTTTGTTTCTTTTTTCTTTTCTTGAAGATCTGTTTTTTGTATTCTATTTTTTTTTATGCCTATGTTGTATCCTGAGTCTAATTTTATGAATATGTGTTCTTTGTCTTCAGAAATGTATTTTCCTATTTGTTCTTCTTTTTCCATTGAGAATTTGTATGTGTTTCCTTGTTCAAGTTTCATCATAGTCTTGAAAATATGGCTTTATATTTAAAGATTTTTGCTTTTAGTGTTATTAATGTCTGTGTTTTAAGAATAAATTTATTGCTGCTTCGTTTTGTTCGTAATTGTTGATTATTAATAGTTTGTCTTTTGTATTTATCATATAATAATTTCCTTTATTATCTGTTTTTTTTATTGTATAGTCATTATATGTTATCCAGTGATACGCGTTTTTTATTAGTTCTTCTTGTATTTGTTTTTTTCTAAGTTTTTCTAGTTCTGGGTGTATTAATATTGTTGCTTGTTTTTTTTCTTGTTTTTTTAATATTTGTTCTATAGAATCATCTGTATGTAGTCGTCCCCCAACGTTACTACTTGCATTGTTGCTTATCGTTTTTTATCCTCTTAATCGGTTCTGGGGATTTTCATATATAAATATTTTGATTTCAGTATTTTTTTTCTTATTATTTAGTGGTTTCAAAAAGAAATATTTATATTTTGTTTGTTGTTTTTTGTATTATGTCTTTATTAGATGATTCGTTAAATGAATATTTTGTTAAAGGGAACACTATATTTTGGGGCGGGTCTAATTTTGGTATTGATGTTGTATTGCACCATTATAATATGTCTATAATTAATTTATTTTCTAATTTTGATAATAAAAATGCTTATTATTTGAGTCTTTTTAATATTCCGTCTATTTCTGAAATTAATGAGTTTGCTCAGGGTTATAAAAATTCTGGAGATGTTAATGTTTCAAATTCTTTTTTGACTTTAGTTGCATATGGTGAAGAAATGAATTTGTTTAAAGGAGATTATTCTGAAAATAATAAGGTTTCTTTTAATGCTATTTCGATTGATGATTTGATGGTTTCTTGGTTTGAGATTAATAAGTTGATGTTTTCTAACTCAGAGGTTTATGATTTTTTAAAAAATAATATATTGAAATCTGCTAATGAGATAAAAAAAGAGCTTGATGTTGATTGTGATTCTGTTGCATATAAATCAAGAAGTTTATTATTGGATTCTATTAAATTTATATCTCCTAAAGTTCATGACTCGATGTTTTTAAAAGAATTTGAAATCGGTTTAAAAAATGATATTTGTTGGAATCTTGTTAATTCTTATTCAGGGGCTATGTCTAATAGGTTGTCTTCAGACATTGATTATTTGTCAAAAAACAACATCATTTTAGAAGAAGGGTTTGTGGATAATTTAAAATTTATAAAAACTTATTTTGATTCTTTTGTTGATATTTCTTGTAGATGTGTTTATGGGATTAATAATTTTTTAAATTCTTCAGATGATTATTTTAAATCTTTAGTCGAGCCTTATTATATCAAAAAAAAGAATCTTTTAAATTTATTTGTTAATGATTTATAGAAAGCTTTTTTAATAGAGCTGTATATTTTATAATTTATATTTAATAAATATTGGGTGATAATATGTTAGAAGAATTATTAGGATCAGGAATGGGTCCAGGTATATTATTTTTAGTTGGTTTCTTTTTTATTTTAGTGGTTATTGGTGCGTATGTTTATTCTTCATTAGCTTTTATGGCAATTGGAAAAAAAGCTAAAAATGAGGTTCCAGCTCTTGCTTGGATTCCAGCGGTAGGGCCTTTGTTAGTCGCATATTTTGCTTTGAAAAAAAGAAATTCTTTACCTTGGTGGATTGGTTTAGGTTCTTTTGTAATTTATATTTTGGGTATTATTTTTTTAGCTATAGGTATGCTGAATGAAGTTTTTCTGATTTTAGGAATTATATTATTGGTTTTAAGCATAGTTGGGTTTATTTATTTTTATGTTTATTCGTATATTTGGACTTGGAAATTATTTGAAAAAATTAAGAAACCTGGTTGGTGGGCGCTTATTTCTTTGTTTGCTTTACCTTTTGTTTTAATGGGTTATGTGCCTGGTTTGGAATTTGTGTCTTTAATTGCTTGGATTTTTAATGTTTGGTATTTAGTAGTTATTGGCATTGCCGCTTGGTCTAAAAATTAATTTTTTTTTTTTTTTTTTAAGCTAATATGAAATCCTTCTTTTTTTGTATCGCGAAGCTCTATTATTGTCTCCGTCAAAAACAAAAAACTAATATTTGCACTTATTTTGTTATACAAAATACAAATATTTCAAATTAACTTCAAGGCAATACAAAGGGTTTAATATTAGCCTTTTTTTTAATAATATTTATATATGTTAAATTTATAGGTGTGTTGTGAAGTTAAAATTTGTTCTTTGTTTCGTATTTATTTGTTTGTTATTTTTGTCTGCTTGTGGTAAGATTGAAACTGTTGATTTAAATTTAGATGTTCCTCTTGCTTCAGAAGATAATGTTTTAGGTTATGTTGAAAAAATACATGTTCCTATGGATAAATATTCAAGATTTGAAATTAATTTTTATAATTATTTTTATACAGGTACTTTTGCACCTCTTATTGATTGCAAACAAGATACTGCGCATTATGAACCTGGTTTTTTTGGATCTAGTACTGATGAAGTAGGTTTAAATGAACATCATACATTTACTGCTATTTTTTATCCTGATCAAGGAAAAAATCCGGGTAGGACTCAATTTGCTTTCACTTCGTGTATTTTATATGTTGTGGATGTTGAAAAGTATGATTCTAAAAGTTCTGATTTTGTTGTCACCGATAAAAAAGATGAGTTTACAATATTTTTTGATATTTTCAAAGATTAACTTGTATTTTTTTTAGAATATTTTTTCATCTTCTTGTATGAATTTTAGAAGTTCTTTTTCTTTTTTTTCTTTTTTTTCCCATATTTTTACGGTTGTATGTCCATATGGTTTTGTTTTGTAATATGTTTTTTGTTTTATTGCGTTTTCTATTTCTTTTTGTATTGCTTCTTGCAGTTCTTGTTTATTTGTTGGTTTATATTTGGTTGTAAGTTCTTTAAATCTTTGTTTGAATCCATATTGTTTTATGTGAAGGAATGGTTTCCATTTTTTTAGTATTTTTTCTTTATATTCTATTTCTTCATTTTTTTCTTCTGGTTTTTCTTTTATTATTTCTTGTTCTGGTTTTTTTATTTCAATTTCTTCTTTTGGTGGCTTTGTGAATTCATCTATTATTTCTTCTTTTGTAGGCTCTGCTTCTTTTTTATCTAATTTTATTTCAGATGGCTGTTCAGCTTTAAGGGATTTGTTTTCTTCAGCTATTATTTGTTCTATGGCGTTTAGTGTTTCTTGTGGTGTTTTGCAGTATCTTATTTTTTCTGCTAGTTCTTTTTGGTTTAGGCATTCGCTTAGCCAGTTTGAGAAGTCGTTGTTGTTGTTTTTTATGTGGAAGTTGAATGTGTTTATGTGGTATTGTGGCCCGAATTTTTTTAGTTCTTTTATGAAGTCTTCTAATGTGTTTAGTTCTACTCCGTAGTATAGCCAAAAGCTGTTTTCATCGTTTCTTATGCGTCCTTCTTCTTTGCATGTTTGTAGGAATTTTTCTAGTGTTTTTTTTAGTTCTTCTACGGTGTTTGTTTGTTCTATTGCTTGGCTTAGTTGTTCTTCTGAGTATACAAATTTTATCCATTTGGCGAAGTCGTTTCCGTGGTCTTTTGTGTGGTATTCGTAGATTTTTTTATTTTGTTCAGAGGGTAGTTTTTGTAGGTTTTCTAGTAGGTTTTCTATGCTTGTTATGATTGTGCCATCAACGCAATTAAACCATCTTTCTTTTGGAATACTAGAGCCTAGTCTATACATTTATTTACCTCTTTTTCTAGTTATTATATTTTAAAATTTAAGAAGTTTGTTATTTTATTTTTGCATACATATGTTCGTCGATGTATTTGTTTTCTTTTTTTATTGCTTTTTTAAGTATTCCTTCAAGTTTAAATCCGTTTTTTTCTAGAACTTTCATTGATGCTTTGTTCCAGGAGAATACGCCTGCTTCTATTCTTTTAATGTCAAATTTTTTATTAAATTCTGTTAATGCTTGTTTTACTGCTTCACTCATTATTCCTTTTCCCCAGTATGGTTCTGCTAGCCAGTATCCGAAGTTTGCTTTGTGTCTGTGTTCTATTTTGTGAAAGCCTATTGCTCATGCAAGTTCTTTATTTATTTCTATTCCTAAAACGTAGTCTTTTGGTTTTTTCTTTTTGTATCCTGAAATACATACATTTTTTATGAAGTCTTTTGAGTCTTTTTCTTTATATGGTTTTTCTGGCAAAGTAATATTTTTTAGAATTTTTATGTTGTTTAGGTATTTTGTGTGTGTTTTCACATCACTTAATTTTATTTTTCTTAGTTTGAAATTCACAGAATTAATATTTAATTAAATAAATAAAAATGTTTTGATTGTTTATTCGGATGTTTTTCGATTTATTTTCAGAAAACTTTATAAATAAGAATTAACTACTTAAAGGTGGTGATAATATGTTAGATATTTTTTCGTATCAAAATTTTGAAATTTTATTTTTTCTATTAATAGGTTTAGCAGTATTAGCTTTATTTCAATACATTTATTATTCATTTGCATTTATGTATATTGGAAAAAAAGCTAAAATAAAAAATCCTGCAATTGCATGGGTTCCTATTTTTGGACCTTCAATTGTTTCTTACAGGGCTAGCAAGATGAATAGATTGCCGTGGTATATATTTGGCTTTTCAATATTAATTATGGCTTTGGGAGGCTTATTGTTATTATTGAACACAGGTATTTCTGCGTTTATTTTCCTTGCAATAGTATTGGTTGTTTTATCTTATATTGGGATGTTATATTTTTCCGTGATGGGATTTATTTGGCTATGGAAAATGTTTAAAAGAGTTAATAAGCCTGGTTGGTGGTCTTTAATTCCTTTGTTTGCTTTACCTTTTAATTTTTTATCTTATGTTCCAGGTCTTTATTTTTTAGGCTTCATACAATTCATTTTCGGGATATGGTTTCTAATTGTTATAGGTATTGCTGCTTGGAGTAAAAATTAATTTTTTTATTTTTTTTATACTATTTTAATTATTAAATATTAGTATATAAACTAATTTTTGTATTCGTTTACGTTGAAATATTTTGCTTTGCTTAAAGAATTTATCCGTAGTAGCTTGGCTTTTCATCTCGGAATCTTTCGCCTGCAGCACTTCTGAATTTGCTGTCTAGTTCTTGATATGCTTTTTCTATATCTTTTGTTACTGATGGTCTTACTTTTTTTAGTGCTTCTTCAAAGAAGTCCATTTTTATTTCTACTGATTTCATGTCTTTTCTAAGTGCAAGCATTGCTGCTTCTCTTACAATTGCTTCTATGTCTGCACCGACATATCCGTCTGTTTTGTCTACTAGTTTTTTTAGATCTACGTCTTTGGATAGTGGCATTCCTTTTGTGTGTACGTTAAATATCATTTCTCTTGCTTTTTTATCAGGTGCACCAACTAATAAAATTCTATCAAATCGTCCCGGTCTTAACAATGCGGTATCTAGTATGTCTGGTCTATTTGTTGCTGCGATTATTACTATGTCGGTCATTTCTTCCATACCATCTATTTCTGTTAATAGTTGGTTTACTATTCTTTCTGTTACATTCGAATCTGCGCTTTGAGATCCTCCTCTTCTTGGTGCCATTGAATCTATTTCATCAAAGAATATTATGCTTGGCGCTGATATTCTTGCTTTTTTGAATACTTCTCTTACAGCTTTTTCTGATTCGCCTACCCATTTGCTTAGTAGTTCAGGTCCTTTTACTGCTATGAAGTTTGCTTCGCTTTCTTTTGCTACTGCTTTTGCGATTAGTGTTTTTCCTGTTCCTGGTGGACCATATAGTAGTATTCCTTTTGGTGGTTTTACACCTAATCTTTTGAATGCATCTTTATGTTTTAAGGGCCATTCCACTGCTTCTTTTATTTCTTGTTTGATGTCTTCGTGTCCGCCTACATCTTCCCAGTTTACTTTTGGTGCTTCTATTAATACTTCTCTTAGGGCTGATGGTCTTACGGTTTTTAGTGCTTCTTGGAAGTCTTCCATTTTTATTTCTAATTTTTTTAGAAATTCTTCTGTTAATTCTTCTTCATTATCAAGTTTTAGTTCTGGTAGTAATCTTCTTAGTACTACCATTGCTGCTTCTCTTGCAAGGCTTGCTAAGTCTGCACCTACAAATCCGTGTGTTATGTCTGCTAGTTTTTTTAGGTCTACGTCTTTTGATAGTGGCATGTTTCTAGTGTGGATTTTTAGTACGTTATGTCTTCCTTTTGCTTGTGGCACACCTATTATTAGTTCTCTATCGAATCTTCCAGGTCTTCTTAGCGCTGGGTCTAGTGAGTTTGGTATGTTTGTTGCAGCAATTACTACTACTTTTCCTCTGGATTTTAGTCCGTCCATTAGTGCTAGCATTTGTGCTACTACTCTTCTTTCTACTTCGCCTTTGCTTTCTTCTCTTTTTGTTGCAATTGAGTCTATTTCGTCTATGAATATTATTGCAGGACTATTTTTTTCTGCTTCTTCGAATATTTTTCTTAGATTTGCTTCACTTTCTCCATAGAATTTGCTCATTATTTCTGGTCCGTTTATTACGTGAAAGTTTGAGTTTGTTTCGTTTGCTACTGCTTTTGCTAGTAGTGTTTTTCCTGTTCCTGGTGGTCCGTGTAGTAAGACTCCTTTTGGAGGTTCTATTCCTAGTCTTTGGAATACTTCTGGATGTTTTAATGGTAGTTCTACCATTTCTCTTATTTTTTTTAGTTCTTCATCAAGGCCGCCTACGTCTTCATAGCTTACTTCAAATGCTGGTGTTTCTTCTGCTTGTTCTTCGCTTATTCCTTCGGGTTTGTATTCTAGGTGTGTGTCTTTTGTTATGACTACTGGTACTTTTTTTGGATTTGTATCAAGAACTATGAATTTTAGGTCTCCTAGGCCAAAGAGTCCTCCTATTGGCATTCCTCTTTTGAAGTTTGCTAAAACATCGTCCATATCATCTATCATTGGTTTTGATCTTCTTTGATTTCCTATTGCTACTAAGTCTCCTTTTATTACTGGTCTTCCTTGTAGTCCTCTTTTGAATATGTTTGGATCATTTGTGTTTAGGATCATTCCTTCTCTTGCTAATGCTATTGTTACTTTTTTAGCTTCTTCTACTTCTATTTTTTCTACGGTTATGTATTCGCCTATTCCTGATCTTGAGTTTCTTCTTACTAATCCATCCATTCTTATTATTGGCAATCCTATGTCTCCTGGTAGGGCTCTATCGACTATTGCTATTGTTGTTCTTTGGCCGTTTATTGCTACAAAGTGTCCTTCTCTCACACCTAGTTCTTTCATGTATGTTGAGTCTATTCTTACTATTCCTTTGTTTACATCGTCTTGTATTGCTTCAGAAACTTTTAGTTGTATTCCTTTTTTTGTAGCCATTTATTCACCTGTTTATTTATTTAAAAGATTATTATTTTTTTATTACTTTGTCCTTATTCTTTAATATATAAGGTTTTATGTTTACAAAAGAGTATATTTTTATATATCTTTTGGAAAGAACTTAAATAATAGAAAAAAATGTTTTTTTACTTAGTTTTTTAATTTGATTTAAAATTTGAAAAAATATTTTATTTTTTTTCAAATTTTGTTTGTTCTAAGTTTATTCTCGGTAATGGTATTGGGCTTGGTAATGATAGTTCTTTTGCCATTATCATTGCTTGTATCGCGCATTTTGCCATCATTGAATTTATTAGTGTTGCTGCAAATTTTTGATCTAAACTTTTTGTTTTATTTTTTGCCCATTGTTCTTGGATTTTATCAGCTTCTTTTTTTTCCATTAATGTGGTTGCTTCTCCTTTTAGTTCTATTTCTGCAAAGTTTGGTGTATATTCTGTTGTGTATATGAATCCAAATTTTAGTGCTGTTTTTGTTTTATCAAGGCCCATTTTCGCTTCTGTTAATGAATCTAATTTGGTGTTGCTTTTTACGCCTATTTTTCCTTTTGGCATTGAGCTTTTTGTTGCTTTTATTGAGTTGAATGTTATGTTCAATATATTCATTTTATCACCTTTGATTTATTATAACTTTAGAATGGTTATTTGTTTATAAACTTTACTTCTTTTTTGTTGAATGAATAAATAAGAACATATTTTTATTTAATTATGTGGTGTTGTGAAAAACATTATGCTTTGTTTTATTCTTATTTTCTTATTTTTTTTTAGAATTTACTAATTTTAATAATATGCTCATATTATTGGTTATGTTGTGTTTTTATTTTTATTATGAATATCTCCTAGGAAAAGATTTATATATCTTGTTTTGGAGGATGTTTATTAAAATGAAAAATTATTGGTTGTTTTGGGTACTTGTTGTTTTGGTTTTAGTGTCAGGTTGCAATTTTGTTGCTGATTGTGGCAATGGTTTTTGCGAAGGTTCAGAGTCTTTTAATTCTTGTCCTCAGGATTGTGATGAGCCTGTTGAGTGTGTTTTGAATAGTGATTGTGATGATGGTGAGGATTATACTTTTGATTATTGTTCTGATGATAGGTGTTTTCATGATTCTTATGATTGTTTAGTTGATGATGATTGTGATGATGGTGATTCTTTAACTTCTAATTCTTGTGTTGAACATGTTTGCGAGTATGTTCCTGTTATGGATTGTACTGATTATGATGGTGATGATATTTATAATGCTTCAAAAGTTATTTTTAATGGGAAAGAGTATTTTGATTCTTGTATCGATGAGTATAATTTAGTTGAATATTTGTGTGAAGAAGGTGTTGTTTACAATACTACTGTTGATTGTGGTGATTTTTATAATATATGTCATGAAGGTGCTTGCGTGAATTCACATGATGTTTGTGTTGAAGATGGTGATAAAAATTTATTTATTAAAAATGTTGATGATTTGTCTGTTGAAGAAGAATTTATTGAACCAATCCCTTATTCTGGTTATGTCAAAATACATTCTTTATCTATTGCTGGAGAATCTCAATTTATTGCTATTGATGGTATAGATAATAAAGTTCTTGCTAAATCTGAAAAAATTAGTGGTGGTTTATTAAGTATGGCTAATGAAAATAAAAATTCTTATATTGTTGAGTTTGATCAGGAACCTTTAGTTAGTGTTTATGCTAGATATGTTGATAGATTTGGGAATGATGAGTTGAATAATTTATTAACAGGTAACGCAGCTAGTTCTGATGGTGTTAAAGCAGCATATGTATCCGAGATTAGTTCTGCTAAAAAGTTAATTAATAAAAATAAGGATTCTGTTGTAAGTATGATGGTTGATAATGGAGTTATTAAAAATTCTAATGATATTAAAAATTCTTATTCTGTTGTTTTTAGTGGTATTAGTGTTGATTTGAGTGAGGATGAAATGAATGATGTTAAGAGTTTATCTGGTGTTAAATCTGTTTATCCTGATTCGGAAGTTCATGCTATTTTAGATGTTAGTGTTCCTTTAATTGGAGCAAATAATGTTTGGAATAATTATGTTGATATGCAGGGTAATAAATTAACTGGTAAAGGTGTTAATGTGGCCATTATTGATACAGGTGTTGATTATACTCATAGTGATTTAGGTGGATGTATTGGTGCTACTTGCAAGGTTAAAGGAGGTTATGATTTTATTAATTATGATTATGATCCTATTGATGATAATGGTCATGGAACTCATGTTGCTGCTACAGTTGCTGGAGATGGCGTTTTAAAAGGTGTTGCTCCTGATGCGAATATTTATGCGTATAAAGTTTTAAGTAGCGAAGGTAGTGGTTCTACAAGTGGAGTTATTGATGCTATTGAGCGTAGTATGGATCCTAATCAAGATGGTGATTTGTCTGATCATATGAATGTTATTAGTTTAAGTTTAGGTCATGACGGAGGCGATCCAAGCACTGATGCTAGCGCTATCGCCATAGATAATGTGGTTAGTGCAGGCGTTGTAGCAGTTATTGCTGCAGGTAACAGCGGACCTAGTTATAGTACTGTTGGGTGTCCTGGTTGTGCTGATAATGCACTTACTGTCGCGGCAAGTGATGATAATGACGCTCTTGCTTATTTTAGTAGTAGGGGACCGACTCAAGGATTTACTTTAAAGCCAGACATTAGCGCTCCTGGTGTTAATATTTGTGCTGCCCAGTCTTCTAATGAGCCTTGGAATGACAGGCTTTGTATTGATGAGGATCATGTTAGTATTAGTGGAACTAGTATGGCAACGCCTCATGTTTCTGGTGTTGTTGCTTTGCTTCTTCAAAAGTATCCTGATTTGAAACCTGATGAAGTTAAAGCTATTTTGATGCAAAATTCTGAAAAAATCAAAGGCAATTTATTAGAAGTTGGGAGTGGAAGAGTTGATGCGATAAATTCTGTTAATTTTGATTATTTTTTTACTCCTTCTTTATTGGATTTTAATAATGCTGATTCTAGTGGACTATCAGGTTTTTTCCATAATTATGAAGGAGATTCAGCTTTTTTTTCTGTTTCTCATTCTGAAGATTATTTTTTTGATGGATTTGTTGATGAATTCGATCAAAAATTTAGTTTTTCAAAGAATTGTTTTGAAGTTTCAGATTTAGATGAATTAATTATTAGTTTAGATAGTAGTTCTTTGAATTATGGTTTTTATTTTGGAAATATTGTTTTTAATGAGGTTTCTAGTTGTAGTTCTAATGGTTTTGTTGTAAATTCATTTTCTGTTCCTTATGAATTTAAAAAAGTTAAAAAATTGAATGTTACTATAATTCCTAAGAATCTCGGATTTGATAATAGTTTTAAAGATGGTTATTTAGAAATTTATTCTTCAGGTAATAAGTGGTTATATTCTGATAGTTTTTATTTGGATTATAATATTTCTTCTTTTGAAATTGAACTTTTGAGTGATTCAGATTTGAAAATTTTATATTTTGGAAGTGACGGGAATTTTTTACCTGATAGATGGGCGTCTTTAACTGATTTTATTTATACTGATTTTGTTTCTAAAGATTCTGATGAAATTATTATTGATGAGAATGATATGGTTAAAGTCGATTCTAATCTTGATGAACTTGCTTTTGAAAGAGGTTTTAAGACTTTATTTGAAGAGGGTATTTATTTTGTTTTTGATATTTATAAGGAGTATAATGGTAAAAAATATTATAGGAGTTTTGGTAGTGGTAAGAGTGGTGGTAAATGCAGTTATCTCTTTAAAGATTCTGCGCTTTATTTGAAAGATTCTTTTATCAAGGATGTTTATTATTCTAGATTATATTCGGAACATGAAACTTATTTTTTAGATTCTGAGTCTGGTTTTATTAATTTACATGGTTTGGTAGATGATGATTACAAGTTATTTTTAGATGCTGATTCTATTGCTGAGAAAGATTTGGTTTTTGATGATTCTTTTGCTATTGAGCCTCATGGTTTAGTATTGGCTGTGGTTAATTTTTATGAACATTATTCAGGTTTTATTACTGCTGGAGTCTCTACTTCTAACATGATTGAGTATGATGAATTACCTGTTACAAAAAAATTTTATACTAATATAGATGATCATCTCAATTTTTGGTTTCTTTCAAGAGTATTTCCTAACTTCGAAAGTGATTTAAGCTATTGGTATTTTTTTACTGATATTGTATTTCAAGACTCTTGGTTTGGTTTTGCTGGTTCAAAAGAATTTGGCGTTTTAGGAGATTCTGTTGAATTTTATAAGGATCCTTATTTTGCACTTCAAGATTCTTATTGGGTTGACGCAGTTATACCTAAATTTGTTCCGAGTAATTTTGATGATTCTGTGAAGAATTCTATTTATGGTGTTTATGATATAGATCCTGATTGGTATGCCTATGATCTTTATCATTCTAAGATTATTAAGCCTGATGGTTCTGTTGTTGAAGGTGATTTTAGTTTTGTTCTTAGGTGTGATGGTCGTGGTTATAGTTCTATTGATCATGTGTGTGATGAGGGAACTTATAAGATTGAGTGGGATACTAGCAAAGCTTCTAAATTAGGTACAAAGATTTGGGAGGTTTGTAGACGGGATGGTTATTGGGATATTTCTGGTCCTTGTTAATTTTTTTATTTTTTTTTATGATTTATTTTATTGCCGTAATTATCATATATTTGTATGTCTTCTTCGCTATATGGCTTTTTTATTATGCCGTGGACTATTCCTGTTTTTCCAAAAAGGTGTAGGTCTGCTCTGCTTGGAGTGTTACTGTAACTTGGATGGCTATGAATTGATCCCAGAACATTGCTTGTTAGTGGCAAGTCTATGTGTCCCCATGTGCTGTGTTTATTTGCTATGTATGGTTGGAATAGTATGTCTGTTATGATTATTTTATTTCCTATTATTCTGCCTTCTAAAAATGCTAAAAATTCTTTTGGGTGTGTGTCTTTTGCTATGCCGCATATTTTTTGTATGGTTTCTTCTGATATTGTTATTTCTTGTATTGTTTTTTTTAGTGTGAAAAATTCTTTTATTTTTTTTATGAGTTTCATTTATTCTTGTATTTTTTATCAATATTTATATATTTGTTATTATTTATTGTGTTTTATGGTAAAAAAGGGGAAATCTAAACATTCTAAAAAGTCTAATAAAGTTAAATCTAAGAATTTGTGGTATTTTTTAAGGATGTTTCTTAATTATGTTAGTGTAGGTATTTATTATGTTTTGAAATCTATTTGGTTGTTTTTGTTTTATACGTTTAAAGGTATTGGTAGATATTTTAAAAAGTGGTTTTTTAAGAAGCCTTCTAAGTCAGAAATTAAGAAAAGGTTATTTAGGAAAAAATCTAAATCTGAAGTTAATGAGGTTGAACCTATTAAGGTTGTTGAATCTTTGAAGGGTAGTTATGGTTCTTTTTGGAAAAAACTTAATAAATCTGATTCTTTGATTGGTATTATTATTGGTGCGCGTGGTAGTGGTAAGACTGCTGTTGCTATGAGTATTTTGGAGAATTTAGATAATAGGGATAGAAATTATTTTGCTATGGGTTTTCCTAGTAAGGAACTTCCTAATTGGATTAGTGTTGTTGATTCTGTTGATAAGCTTGAGAATGATAGTTTTGTTTTAATTGATGAAGGTGGTGTTTTGTTTAGTAGTAGGAATAGTATGAGTGATGCTAATAAGTTACTTAGTGATTTGTTGTTTGTTGCTCGTCATAAGAATCTTACTATTTTTTTTATTAGTCAAAATTCTAGTAATTTAGAAATTAATACGTTAAGACAAGCTGATTTTCTTATTTTAAAGAAAAGTTCTTTATTGCAAAAGAATTTTGAGCGTAAAATTATTTCTGATATTTATAATGAGCATCAAGCGGGGTTTGAAAAATTTAAGGATAAGAAGGGTCTTGCTTTAGTTTATAGTGATGATTTTCTTGGTTTTATTGAGAATGATCTTCCTAGTTTTTGGTCTAAGAAGGTTAGTAAATCTTTTAAGTGAGTTGTTGTTTTTTTCTTCGTACGATTTTGGATCGTACTTGTGTTTGCGTCAAAAAAACGTAACTTGTTGGTTGTTAAGGTTGTTTGTTTTGTATTGTTGTTTTTTTTTAGAATGGGTTTTTAAAACTTCTTTTTGATAAATAATATTTAGTTTTTTTTGTTTTTTTTTAAAAAATTTTATAAATGATGCTTTTCTTTTCTTTTCTTATAAGGGGGATTTTTTATGGTTAATGGTTCAGTTAAAGATGATAATTTTGGTTTTTTCAATTTTGTTTGGAAATTTATTTTGATTTTGGTTGGTATGATGGGTATTCGTCTTGATAGAGGTAGGGTTTTATTTGTTTGGATTCCTCTTGTGGGTTTGTCTTATTGGTTAAATCATCTTGTTTTTATTAATGGTTGGTGGTTGCCTTATGCTGTTTTTTCTTGGTTTTTTTATTATGTTGGTAATTCGCTTATTCTTGGCACGTCTATTCATTTGAAAATGATTAAGCGCTTTGGTGAGAAAAAAGCATATTCTATTTATGAGGTTATTTTGGGTTTGATGTTTGTTAATATTGGTTTTGGTGTGGTTCAATTTATTGCTGCTCATCAGAATTCTATGCAAATAAATGAGCTTTTAGTTTTAATTGTTAGTGTAGTTGTTTTTATTGTTAGCTTTGGTAGTAAATTTTGGGCTACGTGGCTTGTTGGTTTAGATATTTATTATTATAAAGATTTATTTTTGAACAAAAAAGTTGGTGTGTTTATTAATTCTGGTCCTTATAAGATTTTTAAGAATCCTATGTATGGTATTGGTAATGTTTATGGTTATTTGGGTGCTTTGTCTTTGCAATCTTTGGAAGGTTTGATTTTTATGGGTTTTTGTCATATTAGTATTTTTGTTTTTAATTATGTTGTCGAGAAGCCTTTTGTTCGTAGAATGTATGGTTCTAATTAATTTTTTTATTTTTCTGAATACATATTTGAAAAATAAGCGACATATTTTTCTGCTATGTCTTTTTGTTTTAGTATGAGGATGTTTTCATCGTTGATCGTATTTGCTGCGTTGGTGGGGTTATATGAGCCTGTTATGATTGTTGTGTTGTCTATGATGAATATTTTGTTGTGTTGAAATTTTGGATTTGTATCAAAGTTGATGTCAATACCTGATTTATTTATTATGTTGTATGTGGATATTTTATGATTTTGAAATTTTTCTATAATTCCTTTTATTTCTAGTCCTTGTTCATATTTGTTTATGATTATTTGCGCTATTTCTTTATCTGTGAATGTGAATGTTAAGAAATATATTGATTTGTTTGCATTTTCTAATTCTTTTATTATTTTGTCTTGGCAATTATCTTCTGGACAGAAATATTGTTGTAGTGTTTGGTTGTTGTATTTTATTTTTGTTGTTTTTGTTTTTGTGTTTTGTTTTCTGTTATTTTTTATTTCTTCGAATTCTTCTTCGTAATTTTTTGCGAGTGTCTTTGATTCTATAAATATTATATTGTTGTTGTTTGTATTATTTTTTGTTGGGTTGTAACTTCCAGTTATTATTGTTTTGTCGTCGAGAATACAGAATTTATTGTGCATTAATCCAGTTCCTTTTATTGCTTTTCCGTAATTTTCGTAGTTGTTTTCATCAATTAGTATTTCTGCTTTTTTTTGTTTTAGTATTTCGATTATTTTTTTTTCTGTCAGATCATAAAATGCACATTTTATTTTTTTTGATTCGTTTATTTTTGTTATGATTTGTTCATCACATTTGTTTTCTGGACAAAAATATATGTTTATTTTTCCAGTTTCCTCGACGAGAAAATTATTTTTTTGTATTTTTGTATTTTCTGTATGAATTATTATTGCGATTAAAATTATTATTGTTGTTATTAATATTTTTTTCATTTGTTTTTTTCAATTTTTTATTTTATTTATTTTATTTTCTTATTTTTTTCCGGAAAATCAAAAAGTATTTAAATAATAAAGTAAAAAATAATGATTGAGGTGTTTCATAATGCCAGCAAAAAAAGCAAAGAAAACGGTTAAGAAAAAAGCAGTTAAGAAAAAAGCTGTAAAAAAGAAAGCGGTTAAAAAAGTAGCGGCTAAAAAACCTGCTAAGAAAGCGGTTAAAAAAGTAGCGGCTAAAAAAGTAGCGGCTAAAAAACCTGCTAAGAAAGCGGTTAAAAAAGTAGCGGCTAAAAAACCAGCAGTGAAGAAAAAAGTTGTTAAAAAGAAAAAGTAAATTTTTTCTGATTATATCTTTTTGATTCTAATTTATTTTTTTTATTTTTTATTTTTTAAGAATTCTTTTGTTTTTATGATTGAGAATTTTGTTCCAGGGTATTTTTCTTCTATTTCGTCTAATTTTTTTGTTTGTCTTTGTTTTATTGTTATTTTGTATATTTTTTTTAATATTTGTAGTTCTTTTTCAGTTATGTGTCCAAAGGGTTTTATGTCTTTAGTTTCTTTTTGAGTTGTGTTTTGTAGAAATTCATTTATGAGTTCTTCTGCTTCTTGATCCGCTGTTTGTGCACTTATTGTGTTGTTTGTTTGTTTGTTTGTTATTTTTAATCTTTTATTGAATATGTTTTCTAGTATTTTTTTTAGTATTTCTTTTTCTTCTTTTGGTCCTTTTAGGTTATATTCTTGTTTTGTATCTATTTTTTTGTTTATTCTCAAATATTTTCTTATTCTTTTTTCTATTATTTCTGTATAGTGTTTGTCGCAGTATATTTTTCCTGCTTGCTTGTGGCTTCGTTTTCCATTTTTATTGCATTTTGCACATTTCATTTTATTTGTAAGTTTGATTCATTTATATTATTTAACATATAGTTTAACCATTCATTGATAGTTACAATTTAGAAAACTTTATATATTTAGTAGTTATTCTTAAGTGGAGACAATAAGTCTCACCTCTTTTTCCTGGGAAGATGTCGATATTCTTGATATCTTCCTGGGTTTATATTCATTTTTTCTTGGTTTTAATTTTTTTTAATCCAGAATTTATTAGTAATGTTATTATTATTCCAATTATGACTCCTATGCTGAATGTTTGAAGTCTATCTTCGTCTATTCTTATGTTTATTTGTTTTTTTTTCGGAAAATACATATCTAGATTACTTAATTCAACTGAGTATTCTGCGAATAATAGTGCCAAATTAGGTTCTGTTTCTTCTAAACTATTTGCGTAGTTGTAGTAGCTATATCCTAGTATCGGGAATTTATTTTTTTGTTTTATTATTTGTTGTTTTGCTATTTTTAATTTGTCTTTTATCAATTCGGGCATTTTTTCTTCTGTTAATGCTATTGTTGATAGAATTGCATTTAGGTCGGCTTTATATTTTGAGGCTCTAAATAAACAAAATTCATATTCTTTTTTTTCATGTATTTCTTTTATTTGTGTTAGTTCTTTTTCGTCTGTAAATATTTTTCCAAATAATATTTCTAAATATTCTTGTCTTTCTTCTGCTTCTGCTATTTTATTTATGCATGCAGTTTCAAGATATTTTTCTTCTAAATTCACTTCTTTTCCTTGGTATTCGAAAAAAGAGGACCATGCTATTGCGCTGTAGAATCTTTCTGTTGTGTATCCTATGTTTGTATGGGTGTTTGTTTTATTTTCGTTTAATAGTTCTTGTGTTTCTGTTAATCTTTCTTTTACGATGATGTATGTTTCTAGATCTGATATTGTTCTTAGTTGTTTTGTTTCGAGTTTTTCTAATAGTTCTTGTGTTTTTTCTTTTATATCTAATATTATTAGGTCTTTACTTTCATTTGTGTAGTTTTCATATTGCATAGTTCTTAATTTGGTGTTTGCTGAGAAACAGTAACTTGCTGCGCTATAGAAGTCTTGATTTTCTAATGCGGTTTTACTGTTGTTTATTTGTTCTTTTGTTTCATTTAAAATGGTTTTATTTACTTCGTTTGTTAGTGCAGTTTCTATTTTTTCTGTTCTGTCGCATAATTTTATTGCTACTTCTTTCATTATTTTTTGATATTGTTCTGGAATTACTAGTTCTTCTCCATAATTGTTGTATTGTTTTCCTGTGAATTCATATATTGCTTCTTCTAGTGTTGTTATTGGGGTTACTTGTATTCCTTCTTTTGTAAAATTTTCTGCATATGTTATGTTTGGTTTTGTCGTTATATTTGTTGAATTATTTGTTAGATTTAATGAACTATTTTTTTCTGAATTTATTATGCTCCATTTTGGTATTAGTATTTTTTTGAAACCTTTTTTTTGTGCTGCTTCTGTTTTTTTTTCAATTCCAGCTACAGGTCCTATTATTCCTCCTGAATTTATGGTTCCTGTCATAACAATATCTTCGTTCATGTTTAGATTTGCTAAAAGCGCCACTGTTAGCACGCTCATTGGTCCTGATGCGCTTGGCCCTCCTACTATGTTGCTTTTTGCTCTTATTGTGTAAAAGAAATCTTTATCTGAACAATCCATTTCTAAGAAGTCGCATGCTATTTGTTGTGCATATCTTGTACTTATTTGTGTGTCTGCTTTTGTTAAAGGGAATGAGTCTATGAATATTCTTCCATTTCCTTGTCTTATTTCAAGGTATAGGTCGGCTGTTCCGCCGTATGTTTTATTTCCTGATTCTGCAACAGTAAGAAGTGTCATGTGTCCTTGTTGTGCTGCAATTATTGTTGTGTTGATTATTAGTGTTATTGCGATTATTGTTATTGTTGTGATTATTGAGATGGTTTTGTTATTTGTTATTTTCATTTTATTTTAGAAATAATATTTCAATTATAAGCGTTTTGATGTTTATATTGTTTTTTTGAGGTTTATCAGAATATTATTTATTTTTGTTTCGTCCTCTTATTTCTACTTTTTCTAGTTTTTTTAGAATTTCTTTTTTGTTTTTTGGGTTATATCCTTCTAGGAATTTTTTCCAAATTTCTTTTTCGTATTTGTAGTGCTTTGATTCTACT
>JAIPET010000001.1 GCA_021736975.1 Candidatus Woesearchaeota archaeon | reverse complement strand
TATGATGCGTTACATGATGCTGCATCACAAAAGAATTTTACGTATTTTGAAGTTGGATCTAATGCCAATGGCGTGTTTATTAAATCTCCTGATACTCCTGAACCTACAGCTACACCTTTAGTAAAAGGTGTTGTTGATGCTCCTTGTTCAGTTGCTCCAAGATATGATAATGAGGTTCCTAAAGTTGCTTTTCCTAAACACAATGCTTGGGATGTTAAATAAAATGTATTCCAATCTTTTATTTCTGATTGTAATGATTCTATTTCATTTTGTGTTTTATCTATATCTTTGAGTACAAATCTATCTAAAGAATCCATATTTGTAATTTGCATTTCTATTTCAAATGTTTCTTTTTCTGGTGATGAAAAAAATGTTTCTCCTTGTTTTGAATTTATAGAAATATTACATGTGTATTTTATTTTGTTAAATTTATTATATCTATTTTTTTCTATTGATCCTTTTTCTCTTAAGTTAAAACTTGCTATTAAATTTTTATTTTTTGCATCATATTGCACTATTTTAAAATCTCTTATGTCTCCTATATTACCTGTTGAGTTTATTTTTTCTGGTATGCAAGAACTTGAACCTTCTTTTAAAGTAACTATTTCTGTTGCTTTTTGTTTATTGTTAAGTTTTACAAATGCATATACTGTCCTTGGATAATCAAGATTTTGTATGCTTATTTTATTATTTGATAATTCAACTTTTGAAACTTTCCATAAATCGATTTTTTGTTGTTCGTTTATTCCTAATAGTTTGAATGTTTTTGTTATTTCTTTTTCATTTCCTGCTACATCTTTTACTTTTATTTGTAAGGGGTATGTTCCTGGTTGATCTGTTTGCGGCGTTATTGATGCTGTGCATACAAATTGTTTATTTTGTAATGTGCAGGTTCCTTTTATTTCTCCTGCGTTTATTGAGCTTGCATTTATTGTTATGTTTAGTTGTGGACTTATTAATTCTGTAACGTTTAATGTTAAAATTACGTTGTCGTTTATTGTGATTGCATCAAGACCTGAACTGCTTGATATTGTTGTTGATTTTATTTCTGGAATTGTTCCGTCGCATTTTACTTGTGTATTTGTTTTTCCTGTTAGTGAATTTCCTGCGTCGTCTTGGCTTGGTTGTCCATTATATGTTGTTATTATTAATTGTAATATTTGTCCGTCTGAACATATTGGTGATGCGAATCCGTAGCAATTTAGTCCGTCACAATCATATACTAATCCTGTGTTTTGTCCTAGTTTGTAGGATATTCTTTTTCTGTTAAAGCTTGCTGTTGTGTCTTGCATTTGTATGTTTATTTTGTTTGATTGTTTTGGTATTACGTAGCATGTTCCTTGCGTGTCACATGTTGTTGGTCCGAAATATGTTACTTCTGGTTTTGTATTATCTAATTTTAGTGCAATTGTTTGTTCTGATGTTTCTGTTTTTCCATCAGCATATTCTATAAAAATTCCTGTTTTTATTTCTGTATCTTTTGTTTGCAAGACTTTATTTAAAATTTCACAGTGCATATCACTATTTTGTTGTGTTTCATTTATTTTTTTACATGTTGTTATACTTATATTATCATAATTATTTTTTATTCTTATATCTGTAGTTAAATCTGATGCATCTACTATTATTTGATTTATTTCTGAATCATTTTGTTCAAGTTCGTAATCAAATTCTATATTTACTGGTAATCTAGTATCAGGAGATAGATATTCTATTTGTTCTCCAGCCCATGTTAATTTAAAATTTTTTATTTGGGCTGCAGATACCATGGAAACTGTTAATATCAATAACAAAATTATTAACATAGCAATCAGTATTTTATTCTTTTTCAATTCCCTAGCCTCTACTGACTTAAAACTGATGTTTTTATTTTTAAATGTTTCCTTTAATTAATTGTAGAAAAATTTATATTGTTGCTGTTCTGCAATAGTGAATGGATGATTTTGAACCTGAGTCTACTATTAAGATTGCACCTATAAATAAAAATGAATATTTGAATATCATTTATTCTATTATTCCAACATATTTATTTGTTTATAATACTAATATGGATATTTTGAATAATTTGGGGGAAAAACCTTGTGTGAGTAATTATATTGGTTTTTTTGATGAAGATTTTATTATTGATATAAATGCATTTAATGTTAGAGTTAAAAATTATCTAAAAAAAGAGGGTTTATCTGATGCTTATTATGCTAGGAAAAAAGAGATTAATATTATTGGTGCTAAGTGGTTTGATCTTGCTTTTTCTTTTCATGATAAAATTTTTTTACCTATTGTTTCTATGGGTTTAGAAAATGTTGTTAATAAAGATAAAGGCAATAGTATTTATTTAAATTATGGTTATTTGGATTCTATTAAATCTCCTTGGATTGTTGATGATGTTAATGTTAGTGAAAAACATTATTTTAGTAATGAAAAAATAAATTTTTTTCCTAAATTTCCTAATGATGCTATTTATTTTAAGATGAATTTGGCTGATGATTTAAGAGGTCATATTAATGGTTTGGATTCTGATGTTGTTATTGAAGATATTTTGGCTGAGAATGGTTGGGATAAATCTTTTGTTAGTTCTTTGTTTTCTGATATTCCTTATTTTGTTGTTAATTTTTTTGGTAGGGGTGCTAATTATTTATCAAAATATGTTAATGATCAAATTGTTTCTAATGATTTTGTTGATAATCTTGTTGATACAGATGAAATTATAGATTTATTTATTAATTATAAGATTAATAAAAATATTAATTTTTAGTTTTTATTTTATTTTTCCGATTAGGTTTTTGTCTACTTTTATTTTTTTGTTTGTTTGTAGTTCTTTATCTTCTGCAAATATTCCATTTTCTTTTGATTGTATTGTTATTGAGAAGAATTCTTCTATCGATATTTCTTTTGCTGTTTTCATTTCTATGCCATTAAATGTTATTTTATCTCCTGGTTTTCCGTCTGGAATTTCTAGTAATCCTACTTTTTTTCCTTGGCTTGAAGCTAATAACATTCCTTGGCTTAATATTCCTCTTAATTTTGCTGGTTTTAAGTTATATACTAAAATTATGTTTTTTCCTATTAATTCTTCTTCTGTGTAGTGTCCTACTAATCCAGATACTATTGTTCTTTCTTCTCCATTTCCGCAGTCTAGTTTTTCTATGTATAATTTGTCTGCTTCTGGATGTTTTTCTACAGCTATTATTTTTGCTAGTCTTAAATCTATTGAAGATAATGTTTTTTCTGATATTTTGTTTTTTTCTTCTGTTTTTTGTTGTTTTCCTGAGTATTTTTCTTGAAATTCTGTGACTTGTTTTTCTTCTAGTTTTTTAAATAGTACGTCTGGTTCTCCTATTTTGTGATTTTCTATTTTTGTATTTAATGATTCTAAATTAAATTCGTAAGTTGCGTTTAGTTGTTTTTTTATTGCTTCTGATGTTAGCGGCATTATTGGTTGAAGTAATATGCTTAAGTCTTTTATTAGATTAATTAATACTGCTAGGGTATTATGTGCTCTTTGTGGATTTTCTTTTATTAGTTTCCATGGTTCGTTTTCTTGAAAATATTGATTTCCTTTTTTTGAAAGGTTCATTATTGTTTTTATTGCTTTTTTTAGTTCAATTTGTTCGTATGAATTTATTATTTCTTTTATTTCTTCTTCATAAATTAATGGTTTTTTTATTTCTTTTATTTTTCCGTCACAAAATTTTTTTATGAATGTTAAAGTTCTATTAACTAAGTTTCCTATGTTGCCTACGAGTTCATGATTTATTTTTTCTTGAAAGTCTTTCCACATGAATCTTGTATCTGCTGTTTCTGGTCTATTCATTATTATGTAGTATCTCCATGCGTCTGCTGGTATTCCTGTTTCTTTTGCATTATCTCCAAATACTCCTATGCCTCTACTTTTTGAGAATTTTAGGTTTTCATAGTTCATATATTCATTTACTGATATCGTATCTAGTAATGTGTAGTTATCTTTTGAGCCTATTAGTGATGCGGGAAATAGTATTGTGTGAAATGGTGTGTTGTCTTTTCCCATGAATTGTACTAGTTTTACGTTTTCTGGGTTATGCCACCATTCTTTCCAATCTTTTCTATTTGCTTTTGTTATTGCGATGTAGCCTATTGGAGCGTCAAACCATACATAAAATACTTTGTCTTCATATCCTTTTTCTGGTACGGGTATTCCCCATTTTAGGTCTCTTGTTATTGCTCGTTCTCTTAGTCCTTCTTTTAGCCATGCATTTGTTGTTGTTAGTGCATTATCTGACCAGTAATTTGCTCGTTTTTCTACAAATTGTTCTAGTTTTGGTTGTAATTTGTCTAATTGTATGAATAGGTGTTTAGTTTTTTTTATTATTGGTTTACTTCCTGATAATTTTGATTTTGGATTTGTTAATTCTGTTGGATTTAGTAGTTTTCCGCATGATTCGCATTGATCTCCTCTTGCTTCTTCATATTTGCAGTGCGGACAGGTGCCTTCTATGAATCTGTCTGATAAGAATTTTTTTGCTTCTTGATCATAGAATTGTTCTATTTCATTTTCTTTTATGAATCCATTTTCTTTTAATCTCGTAAATATATTTTGTGTTATTTCTATGTTTTCAGGACTTGTTGT
Organism: Candidatus Woesearchaeota archaeon; assembly: GCA_021736975.1. Taxonomy (GTDB): domain Archaea; phylum Nanobdellota; class Nanobdellia; order Woesearchaeales; family 21-14-0-10-32-9; genus JAIPET01. Next base: position 98,723 of record JAIPET010000001.1, on the reverse strand, counting down.
TCTTCCAAAACAATCAAAGTCACAGTTGAACCATTCATATACTTCTTTATGTATTTTAAAGAAATGATCTACTGCTTCTTGTGGCGTCATTCCTAGTTCTTTTGCTATTGTTTCTGTTGTTGTTCCATGTTCGTCGGTTCCCAGTACTGAGCAGCTTTCTATTTCAGGGTTTAATCTTAAGAATCTTGTATATACATCCGCGGAAAGTATGCAAACCATTGTTCCTAAATGAGGAACATTATTTACATATGGTAGAGCGCTTGTTACTAGGATTTTTTTCTTCATTAATTTAGAGATAAGATTTTATTATTTAAAAGTATTGGTAAATGTTGCTAATATAAAACCAACTATCTTTGATTTCATATTTTTATATTAGTTAATATCATAAATTATCATCATTATTAAAAACCAAGAAAGTAGACCTAGTATTATTAGAGATAATAAGTTCAATACCAATGTTGAAATTATTAACCATTTATTTTCTTTAAAATTTTTAAATATAGATATTATTAAAAATGTGGTTCCTGTTATACAAATTAATAATCCTAAAAATATATTTAAAAAAAGTGCTATTGGCAAAGTTAACGCTGTAGACCAAACACCTATGTTTAATGGTTTAATCATCATCAAGGCCTGGTATTTTTTTTTCTTTTTTCTTTTTTGGAGCTGCCATTCTTTTTGTGATTCCTATTTTTTCTTTGCAGCTATCGCAAATAAATACGTATGCTGGTCTTCCTTGCCATGTTTTTCTTTTGAATGGTGTTGTTGTTTCGCCTGAATGTTCACAAAATGGACAAGTGTATTCTACAAAAACTTCTGCTTTATCTTCATGTTCTTTTTTGTCTTCACTATATCCACATTCTGGACATACATATTCTGTTGCTCTTATTTTTACTTTTCCTTTATCTACAGGTTTTCCCATTAGTGCTTTTTTACATTTTGAGCATTCTTGTTTAAATGTCCATGCAACTACTCTTCCTTTTGGTTCTAGTGTTCTTCTTGTAAAATATATTACTTCTTCCATTGATTCTGGTTGTTTTAAACTCATAATTATTCACCCTCGTTATTTTGTATTTTTTAATTTCAAAGCTTTTTTTGAAATTTTAGAATGCTTGCATTCTTTTTATTTCAATACTTATTGCATTTTTATTTGTCCTAATATATCTTGGACATATTGTATATTGTAATTTGTTATCTTCGCAATATTTTATTAATGTTTCCCTTTCATTTAAATTTTTGAATTCAATTAATACATTTATTCCTTGTTTTCCTTCATTTAATATAGTATATTTTTGTTTTAGTTCTTTTTTTATTTTTTGTGAAATTGCTTCCCAATTTATAAGTTTATTTTTTAGATTTTTTAATTGTTCTTTTAGTTTATCTAAATCTATAAGGTCTACTGCTTCTTTCGTATATAATATGTTTTCTTTTTCAATAATATTTGTTTGTATCTTTATTTCTTCTTTTACTTCAGAATTTGTTGCTATAAACCCTCCTGTTCCGCAATTTATTGGTTTATCTTTTCCAAAACTACAAACTGTGATGTTTCCGTATTTTGCTTTTTCTGTATTTATAGAGCCAGAGCAATCATTTATTAGCAATATTTTGTTATTTGTGCAAATATCCATTATGTCTTTCATATTTTCTTCATATGAATATCCTGGCATAGAGTGCATTATTAAAATGCAAAATGAATATTTTTTTAAATTATTTAAATCAATTTTTCCTTTGTGCATTTTTAGTCTTATTATATTTTCTTTTAAAATGCCTGATTTTTTTGCAAATTGCTCATAAGTTATCCATCCGCCTTCTTCTTGCATTAAAAAAACTATATTTTTATCTTTGTTTTTGTTTTTTAATATAGATATACATGTTTTAATTGCTATTTTAATCGATTCATTACATCTTTTTGTTAAAATAACTTCATTTTTTCCTGTTAATTTTTTTATTTCTGAAATTATGTAATTCATACAACCTGTATTTTTAATTAGGTTTAATAATTTTCTATATTTCATTAAACATTGTTTTATAAAATATATTATATTTTACCAGAATATTTATAAAGAACACAAATTTTAGTAAACACTATTGGTAGTGTTACAAACAATCTAACACTACTACATATAGTAAAATAAAAACACTTAATAAATGAAGGTATGCTAAATGAAATGTCCGTATTGTAATAACGAAGAAACAAAAGTTCTTGAAACAAGAGAATCTGATGAAGAAATAACTAGAAGACGTAGAGAATGTTTAAAATGTGAAAAAAGATTTACAACTTACGAACATGTTGAAATGTCAAATATTTCTGTTGTTAAAAAAGATGGAAGTAGAGTTCTTTTTGATAGAAATAAGATAACTAAATCTATGCAAATTGCTTGTCAAAAAAGACCAATAGAACCTGAAAAAATTGAAGAAATAGCTTCGAAGATTGAAGGTAAATTAAGAAGTTCGATGAAAAAAGAGATCACTAGTAAAAAAATAGGAGAATTAGTATTAAAATATTTAAAAAAACTTGATCAAGTTGCATATATTAGATTTGCATCTGTATATAGAGATTTTCAAGATTTAGAGGGGTTTAAATTAGAACTTGATACGCTAGAATCTTAATTTAAATTTAATAAATAAGTTTTTTATTTTAATGGAGGAAAAAAATGAACATAGAAAATCAACAAGCGGAAAAAGAAAGAATAGAAAAAACAATAAATATTTTGAATGATGGTAAATATTCAGAAAAGGGATTAGAATTTAAACGAATTTTTACAAAAGAAGATAAAGCTCCTGAAAATATGTTTGAATATGATACAAGAAAATCTGTAATTAAAAATCCTGATGGTTCTGTTGTTTTTGAAATTAATAATGTTGAAGTTCCTAAATTTTGGTCTCAAGTCGCAACTGATATTTTAGCTCAAAAATATTTTAGAAAAAGAGGAGTTCCATTATTTGATAGTACTGGGAATCCTGTAATTGATTCTGAAACTAAAAAACAAAAAATTGGTTCTGAGCATAGTATTAAACAAGTAGCTCATAGAATGGCTTTAACTTGGAAAAATTGGGGTTTAAGATATGGATATTTTAAATCCAAAAATGATGCTCAAATATTTTATGACGAAACAATATATATGATAATTAATCAAATGTGCGCTCCTAATAGCCCTCAATGGTTTAATACTGGTCTTGCTGAAGCATATAATATTAGAGGCGAAGCACAAGGACATTATTATTGTGATCACGAATCAGGTGAATTAAAAAAATCTGAAGATGCTTATACAAGGCCACAACCTCATGCTTGTTTTATTCAAGAACTTAAAGATGATTTAGTTAATGAAGGTGGTATTTTTGATCTTTTGGCTAGAGAAGCTAGGCTTTTCAAGTATGGTTCTGGAACTGGAACTAATTTTTCTAGTTTAAGAGGTAGTGGTGAAAGATTATCAGGAGGCGGAAAATCTTCTGGTTTAATGTCTTTTTTAGATATTTTTGATAAAGCTGCTGGCGCTATTAAATCTGGTGGCACAACTAGAAGAGCTGCAAAAATGATTTCATTAGATTTAGATCATCCAGATATCATAAAATTTATTGATTGGAAAGTTAAAGAAGAACAAAAAGTAGCTGCTCTGGTTGCTGGTAGTAAAATTACAAAAAAACATCTTAATAAAATTTTTAAAATTGCTACAGAAAAAAAGAGTGTTAGTATAAAAGAAAATGTTGAATTAAGAAAAGAAATTAAAAAAGCATTAATTAATGATGTTCCAATCAATTATATTCAAAGAACATTACAACTTGTAAGACAAGGTGTTAAAGAAATTGATTTTGTTGAACTTGATACAAATTATGAATCTGAGGCGTACCAAACAGTTTCTGGACAAAATAGTAATAATTCTATTAGAATCCCTAATAAATTTTTTGATGCTTTAACAAAAAATGATACTTGGAAATTAATTAATAGAACTGATGGAAAAGTTTCAAAAACAATTCCTGCAACTGATTTATGGGATAAAATTAATTATAGTGCTTGGATGTGTGCAGATCCTGGTGTTCAGTACGATACAACAATTAATGAATGGCATACATGTCCAACGGATGGAAGAATAAATGGTAGTAATCCTTGTTCTGAATATATGTTTTTAGACGATACTGCTTGTAATCTTGCAAGTCTTAATCTTATAAAATTTTATGATTCAACTACTAATACTTTTGAAGTTGAAAAATTTAAACATGGTGTGAGGATTTGGACTATTATTTTAGAAATTAGTGTTTTAATGGCTCAATTCCCATCTAAACAAATTGCAATAAAAAGTTACAAATATAGAACTTTAGGACTTGGATTTGCAAATATTGGTGCAATGTTAATGATGTCTGGTCATCCATATAATAGTTCACAAGGTAGAGCTATTGCTGGAGGAATAAGTTCAATAATGGGTGGTGAAGCGTATAGAACATCAGCAGAAATTGCTGCATGTCAAGGACCATTTGAAAGATATGATGTTAATAAAAAAAGTATGTTAAAAGTTATTAGAAATCATAGAAGAGCTGCTTATAATTCAAGTTCTGAAACTTATGAGGAGTTAACTATTAAACCTATGGGTTTAGATGAAAAAGAATGTCCAAGATATTTACTTGATGCTGCAAGAGAAGCTTGGGATGATGCGTTAACTTTAGGAGAAAAAAATGGATTTAGAAATGCTCAAGTAACAGTTATTGCGCCTACGGGAACTATTGGTCTTGTTATGGATTGTGATACTACTGGAATTGAACCAGATTTTGCTCTTGTTAAATTTAAAAAATTAGCTGGTGGGGGTTATTTTAAAATAGTTAATCAATCAGTTCCTAAAGCTTTGAAAAATTTAAAATACGATGTTGATCAAATTAAAAAAATTATTGATTATGCTGTCGGAACAGGTTCATTAAAAAGCAGCCCTAAAATTAATTATGAATCTTTAAAAGAAAAAGGTTTCCCTGAAATTAAAATCAAAGAAATTGAAGCTCAATTAAATACTGCTTTTGAACTTAAATTTGTTTTTAATAAATGGTCTATAGGTGAAGATTTATTAAAAGAAATGGGTTTTAGTAATGATCAGATTAAAGATCCAAATCTGAATGTTTTAGAAGCGCTTGGTTTTTCTAAAAATGACATATTAGAAGCTGAAGAACACATTTGTGGACGTATGACTTTAGAAGGTGCTCCTGAATTAAAAGACGAACACATAAAAGTATTTGATTGTGCTAATAAATGTGGTAAAAAAGGTCAAAGATATATTGAATCTGATGGTCATCTTTTAATGATGGCTTCTGTACAACCTTTTATTTCTGGCGCAATTAGTAAAACCATAAACATGGATAAATCTGCGAGTATTGATGAAGTTGGCGATGTTTATATGGATGGTTGGAAATACATGATTAAAGCCGTAGCATTATATCGTGATGGTAGTAAGTTAAGCCAGCCTTTATCTGCTAGTAATCCTGATGAAACTGAACTTTTAATGTTAAAAGAAGAAGATATGATTGATGAATCTGTAGGTCCTAAAGAGATTCACGAAGTAACTATTCGAAATATTGAACAGAAAAAAATGCCTTCAAAAAGAGGTGGTTTTGTTCAAGAAGCTAGTGTTGGTGGACAAAAAGTTTTTCTTAGAACCGGAGAATATGAAGATGGAGATTTAGGCGAAATATTTATTGACACATACAAAGAAGGTGCTAGTTACGGCGCATTACTTAATTGTTTTGCAATTGCAATTTCTAAAGGATTGCAATACGGCGTTCCTTTAAGTGATTATGTTGAATCATTTACGTTTACTAGATTTGAACCATCTGGAATTGTGGGAGGTCATCCTGCAATAAAGAATGCTACTAGCATAATTGATTATGTGTTTAGGGTGTTAGGTTATGAATATTTAGGTAGAAAGGATTTTGTGCATGTTAAAAGCATGGAATCTTTTGATGCTAAAGGCAAAAATGGAAATGGTGTTTTAAATAATCCTAAGAAAGATGATAAAGAAAAGCAATTAACAATTACAGATAAGGATGCTAAAGTTTTTGAAGCTAAATCTAAAGGTTATACAGGAGAGCAATGCACTAGTTGCGGTAGCATGAAACTTAGAAGAAATGGTAGTTGTATGGTTTGCGAGGATTGTGGAAATACAACTGGATGTTCATAAAATTAATAGTCTAAGTATTTTATTTTTTCTTTTATTTTTTATAAATATTTTATTCTTTTAATTATATATAAAAAAATTTAGAATAAAGAAGTTCACAGGACATTTTAACAAAAGGTTCTTAAAGGGAGAAAATTTATTGGTGAACATATGGCAGATTCTGATTATTTATTTGTTTTGGCAGCAGTGAAAGAATTACCTTTTAATGTTGGTAAAAAGCTATTAATTGACTTTCTTAGAGGTGATGAATCTAATAATTCTGTTATGAATAATTCTTTGTTTGAACTTGAGAATTTTGGTGCGTTAGCTTATGAAAAAGAAGAACTTGATGCATTAATTGAAGATTTATTAGGTCAAGGTTTTTTAGGTTATGATTTTGTTCAAGGTAAAAAGTTTTGGAAAATTATAGAGATTACAAAAAAAGGCAAAGAAGAATTAATAAATCCTAGTTTGTTTAAGAATAAAACTAAATTAAAAGAAGTTATTTTTTCTGATAAAGAAAAAGCGTTAATATTAAGTTTCGGAGATTTTCTTAGTGAATTTAATGATGCTCAAAAAAAAGCTATTATTTCTAGAATTAAAAATATTTTATGTGTTGCTGGAGCAGGTTCAGGTAAAACTACTGTTTTAACTAAAAGAATTGAATTTTTAGTTAAGTATAATTCTGTTAATCCTGAGAATATTTTGGCGATCACTTTCACTAGAAAAGCTAGAACTCAAATGTTGCAAAAACTTGCTAAATTAGGCATTCATAATTGTAAAGTTGAGACTTTTAATAGTTATTGTGAAAAAGTTCTTAATAAATATGAATCTAAGATTTATGATAAACCTACTAGAGTTACTACTTATAAAGATAAGATTGTTGCAATAAATAAAGCTTTAGTAGTTCTTGAAACAGATATGTCAAAAGCTATTGATGTTTATTTTTCTGATGGTCAAATTAAAAATAAATCAAAAGAACAACTTGCAAGAACTTTTATGAATGATTGTTTTTTTGTTAGAGATTATTTAAAGAGTAAAAATGAAAATATTCAGGATATTAAGCACGATAAATATTTAGTTTCTAAAGATTCTTTTGAACTTATTTACGGGGTTACAAAATTCATTGATGCGTACATGAAAAAAAATGGTTTAAGAGATTTTATGGATCAACTTTTAGATACTTTAGAATTATATAAGAGTAATCCTAAATTAATTCCTAAATTTGAACATATATTAGTTGATGAGTTTCAAGATGTTAATTCTTTACAAGTAGAGTTTTTAGATTTATTAAAAAAGAATAATTTATTTTGTGTTGGAGATCCAAGGCAAAGCATATTTGGATGGCGTGGATCAGATATTAAATTTATCAATGAGTTTGAGGAAAAATATGATGAATCTGAAACTATTATGCTTACTACTAATTATAGGTCTGATGAAAAGATTGTTAAAATTATGAATAAAGAAATTAAAAAGATGAATTTGCCTGATTTAAAATCTGAAATTAGTGGTGAAAATAAAGTTGCTTTAATTGGTTTTGAAAATGAGATTACTGAATTTGAATTTATTGCTCAAAGTATTCTTTCTTCTGAATCTAAAAGAGATGAAATTTTTGTTTTATCTAGAATGAATAAACAACTTAATGAATTATCTGATTTTTTTAAATTAAAAGAAATTCCTCATATATTAAAAAACGATGATGCAGTTTCAGATATACAGGAACATAAAGGTAAAGTTGTTTTGGCAACAGTTCACAGTATTAAAGGATTAGAAGCTGAAACTGTTTATGTTACTGGTTGTACTTCTTTGTATTTTCCTTGTAAAGGATCAGAACACCCATTTTTAGAGATGATTAAAGTTGATGAATATGATAAAGAGGAAGAGGAAAGAAGATTGTTTTATGTGGCTATTAGTCGTGCGAAGAAGAATCTTATTTTAAGTTATACTGGAAAATATCCTACTTATTTTATTACTAAAGAGATGAAAGATGAATTAAATTATTCTAAACCTAATAAAAAATCAGATGCTAATATTCATTTTAAAACTCAATCTAATATTGTTGATAGGTTAAAAGAATGGCGTAAAAATAAAGCTGAGGAACTTGGCACTAAAGCATTTCTTATTATGCACGATTCTACTCTTTTAGAAATTGCTGATAAAAAACCTTTATCTTTAGAGGAATTAAGACAAATTAAAGGTTTAGCTGCTAATAAATTGTCAAAATTTGGAGAAGAATTGCTTGATCAGATTTATTAATTTTTTAAAATGTATTTTTGATAATCGATATATTTATAACGAGTTATTTTTTACTTATTTTTATAGAAATTTAAAAAATATAGAGGGTGAATTCTATGAGTGAAATTAAAGAACCAATTATGAGTAAAGCGTTTAAAAATAGGCAACCTTCAGCGATTAGAGCTGCTGGTATTGAGTTTGAAAAGAGAAATGATGGTGTGATTGCATTAAACACGCACATTGGAAATGTTAGTTTACCTGCGCATCCATCTATTCAAAAAAGAATGTTTGATTTAAAAAAAGAAAGTAGTCCGTTTAAAGATGGAGTTATTCAGTATTCTTCCACTATAGGATTTAAAGAAACTAATGATGCTTTTTTGAATATTATTAGTGCATCAGGTTTTGATACAAGTAAATTATATGCTCAAATTACAAATGGCGGTTCTCAAGCTATGGGACTTATAATTTATGGTACTTGTGAGAGTGTTCTTAATGGCGATAGGCCTTTATTATTAATTGATGCTGCGTACACAAATTATAATGCGATGGCTAAACCTCTTGGCATTAGAACTGTTTCTGTAAGTAGACATCTTAATGAGAATGGTAAATTTGCTATTCCTGATATTAGTGAAATTGAAAATATTATTAAAAATGAAAATCCTGGGGCGATGGTTGTTATTCCTTATGATAATCCTACTGGTCATTTTTATTCTATGGATGATATGAAGGAACTTGGAAAGTTATGTGTTGAAAACAATATGTGGATGATTAGTGATGAAGCTTATAGAGAATTACATTATAATAGTTCTGAAACTACGAGTTTATATGGTTTAACTAATAATTTAGTTCCTGGAATTGAAGGTAGAAGAATTGTTATTGAAACTGCTTCAAAGGTTTGGAATGCTTGCGGACTTAGAATAGGTGCAATGGTTACTGATAATAAGGCGTTTAATGAAAAATGCGTTGCAGAAAATACTAAGGAACTTTGTAGTCCTGTTATTGATCAGTATTTATTTGGAGCATTAGCTCATGAATCTGTTGAAAATTTAAAGTCTTGGTTTGAAACTCAAAGAAATTACTACAAACCTATGCTTACTCAATTAACAACAAAGATTAAAGAAGAACTTCCTGGAATTATTGTTTCTAGTCCTGATGCGTCTATTTATAGTGTTGTTGATGTTAGAAATTTAGTGAATGATCAATTTGACGCAATGGATTTTGTTAATTATTGTGCTAGTGAAGGAAAAGTAGAAATAAATGGGGAAAAGTATACTCTTTTAGTTTCTCCAATGGCAGGTTTTTATAATGCAAAAGAAGGAGAAGTTAATCCTGGGAATACTCAGATGAGAATTGCTTATGTTGAAACTCCAGAAAAAATGGCTCTTGTTCCTAAAGTATTTGCTGAATTATTCAATCAGTATAAAACTAAATAATTATTTTTAATTTTTTATTTTTTAAATATTATACAATTTTTAGGATAATATAAAAACATCAGTATTGCCTTGAAATAATTTTGAAATATTTGCATTTTGTAAATCAAAATAGGTATAAATATTTATTATTTGTTTTTGATGGAATCAAAAATAGTGTTTCGCAATACAAAAAAATTAGTTTTTCATATTAGTATCAATTTAATTTTTCATATAGAATTTGTCTGCATTTATGCCCTGGCAATGATTCAAATTTTAATATTTCTTCTCTTTCTTTTATTCCAGCTTCAAGTAATGTTTCGTGAAATTTTTTAAATACTTCAAATGTTGCTTTTACATCAGTCATTGCTCTGTGTGCATCTTCATTAATTATATTATAATGTTCGCAAACACAAGATAATTTTTTACTTGGCAATTCAGGAATAAGTCTTGATGCGAGTTTTCTTGTGCATAGTTTTTGATTTTCAAATTTTTTTCCTATTAATTCTTCTGTATTATATTTCAAAAATCCGTAGTCAAATGAAGCATTATGTGCAATCATTACTGATTCATCTAAAAAATTTAAGAATTTAGGCATTGCTTCGTTTATTGTAGGTGCATCTTTTACCATTTCGTCATTTATTCCTGTTAAGCGCGTTATGAATCTTGGTATTTTTGTTTCTGGATTTATTAGTGTTTGAAATTCTTTTTTTACAATTCCATCAACTATATTTACTGCTGCTATTTCTGTTATTTTATGTCTATATCTAGAAAGTCCTGTTGTTTCAATGTCAAGAACTGTGTATTCATTAAGCATTTAATTAAAAATAAATAGATTATTTAAAAAAGTATCTTTTTGACTCAAAAAAAATAACACGAAAAAAATATTAAATGTGTAAAAATATGAAATAAAAATCATAAAAGATTCATAATTATACAATAACATACTTTAGTAATCTAGCGGACTTTTTATTGTAATCTTTTTCGGTCTTAATGTATGCGAATATCCTAGAGTTGTTTCTGGTCTTACATGTCCAAGAAGTCCTTGAACTGAATTTACATCAATTCCTGATTCTAATAAATGCGTTGTGAATGAATGTCTAAATATGTGTGGATGAACATGTTTTTTTATTTTTGCTTTCTTTCCTGCCTGTTTAACAATTAATTGTACAGATTTGACAGTTAACGAACCGTTTCTTCCTGGAAAAATCCAGTGTGTTTCTTGAGAACAAACTTTTTGTAGTTCTTTCTTTATTTTTTGAGGAATAATAAATAATCTATCCTTGTTTCCTTTTCCTCCTCTAACAAATCCAATATTTTCTTCAAAACTAAAATCTGTAATCTTTAAACGAGTCACTTCTCGCACTCTAAGACCTGCTCCATACATCAAAGAAATTAATAATTTATGTTTTGCATTTTCAATAACATTTAAAATTTTAATAACCTCTTCTTTAGTTAGATATTCTATTTGTCTAACAGGAGTTTTTGCATATTTTATTTTTAAATAACAAGCTTTGTGTAAAACATCAATCATCATGAAACGCAAAGCGTTATGAGCTACATTTAGTGTACTTCCTGAAACTTTTTTTTCTTCAAGTTTATAAAGAAATTCTCTTACGTCTTTTTTAGAAAATTTTCTAACATCTTTTTCTTTATTAGCAAGCAAAAACATTTTAACATAATTCAAATAGGTTTTTACTGTTCTTGGAGAAAGTTTGCGACGGAGCATTTCTCTTTTCATATTGTAAAGAACATCAAAAGTCATTAATGAACGTGAATATTATGAAATTTATATGTGCTACCATCAAAATTTTGGAAAATTTTCGGATTTGACACTAATAAATCAAAACACTTTTTCTGAATCGAAATCATAAATTTAAGACTCTGAAGTCCTAAAAAAGCAAAATTTGCCTTTTTTCGTATATATATTGTTCATTTCAATTTCCAATCTCCTCCTAGCGTCGGTAAACCAAAAATTCTGATTTTGATATCTTCGCTTAACGCTCCAATGCGAAATTAAAATTGTCGCATAACATCGCTGATTAAACGAAATTGCTGAAAAGTATTTTGTAAAATAGAAAGATTATTTTTTCTTGTATCTTTTTTCTATGACATTATCTACTCTTGCACGATTGTATCTTTGAATAATTGTGCAAGAACTATTTAATGCAAGAAAAAAACTTCCCCAGAAAACCTCTCCGCCATAATTACCATCACCTAAATATTTTACCAATACAGACGCGTTCCAAATTATTTGGGGGGCATGTAACATTTCATTAAATCTTGTTTTTCTTTCATAAGTTTCTAAGGCATCAAGATTTAATTGTTTTCCAATAAAATAATTTGTTCCACTTTCTTCATCCCTTCCTATTGAACGCCCGAGTTTACCTACTGTTCCCATCACTGCTTTTTGAATATATTTTGCACCAATCCATTCGTAAACTCTCCCGTTCTTCCATTTTTCAAAAGATTTAGGTTTGAAATATACATCTTTGATTTTTTGAAAGGCGCTTCTGCTATCTTGAGTTTCCAGCCTTTCTTCTAAATCAAATGGCTTCGCGTATGTTTGGGAACTTTCCATTGTCATAGAAAAAGAAGAATCTGTTTACTTTTAAATCTTTCTATTTATTTACTACTACATAGTCAATATACATTTCAGCAACTATGATATCAAAGAATTTTCGGAGATTGGAAACTCACGAGGTCACTCCTTTCAGTCGTTCCGCTCGTGCCACGCCTTGCAGGCTCTCGCTTCATTTCATTACGCTCGGGAAAATGAACAGCGATTATACGCAATCAGTGGAGTGGCTACAAAGTGGAAGTCGTTATAGAAACATTTTTTAATTAGTATCATTTTTTAATTTATAATGGATAACATGAATAGAATAATTGAAACTTGCAAATTCGTTGTTGATAATTCTCAACACGTAAAAATAAACTCTGAAAAAGTTGATGAGTTTGTTGATTATTTTAGTCATTCTCATATCAAACATTGGATTGATGAATCGCCATTTAATCTCAAAAAGTTAAGCCCGAAAGATAGACTGCATTTTTTACTCGTGTTTAACTCAATCAGTTTTTCATATTGGGGCGACCCAAAATGGAAAATAATTTATCATTCCGAAGAAGTTGATGGTGCGTATGGAATGATAAGTGCTGTTGCCAGAGCAATAGAAAATAAAATTCCCATTTTGGACGCAAAATTTCTTTCTGAGATTAAAGAAGAAGAGCTTAGTAAAATCTTGGAGGGAAATGTTCAAATTCCTCTTTTTGAAGAAAGGTTGAATATTTTAAGAGAAATTGGAACAACATTACTCAAGAAATTTGACGGCGATTTTACTAATCTCCTAGAAAAAGCAAATGGCGATTCACAAAAATTATTGAGTTTGATAGTTGAGAATTTTCCTTCTTTTGAGGACTCATCAACTTACAACGGAAAGAGAGTTTATTTTTACAAGCGTGCACAACTTTTAGTTGCTGATATTGTGCAAGCTTTCAACGGACACGAATTTGGCAAGTTAAAAAATATTGATAAACTAACTGCGTGTGCCGATTATAAATTACCTTTTGTTTTAAGAAGATTAGGTATTTTCTCTTATTCAGATTACCTCGCTGATAAAATTGATAATCAAATTCAAATTGATAAAGACAGCGAGGAAGAAATAGAATTAAGAGCAAATACTGTTTGGGTTGTAGAACTAATCAAACAAAAGATAAAAAAGAAGATTGCACACGCAGATTCTATTCATGTTAACGATCATATTTGGATTCTTGGACAAGAAAAATTAAAAAATGATAAACCATATCATTTAACGAGAACGACTTCTTATTAGATTAACGCCACTCCACTGACTTGCTCACTTCGTTCGCACCACGCTGCGCTCTCCTCCTTTCAGTCGTCGGGGCGTATAACAAGGGATATACGGTTCAGCCCTCGGCTCGGGCTTCACCCAAATTTTTCTTCCGCTTCGTTCCAGAAAAACTTCGTATATCCCTGACGTTGGGATTTACACCACTCGCCTCATTCTTCGGCTCGGGGAAATAAAAAATTATCTTTCTTCCCACCCGAGATACTGAAAAATCATCGTGAAAATACTATGAAAAACTTCTTTTACCCGACCAAACAAAAACAGAAATGAAATGCTTCGCACCTCATATAACAAAGGGTAAAGGGTTCGCTTTGCTCTCCCAAATTTTTCTTAGGGTAGGGCTTTATTTTTGAAAGAAAGAATTTATTTTGCTTGGCTTAGAAGTCGTTCTGCCCTTGCAAATTTTTCTCTGTCGGTTGCGGTTGTTTCTGTTTCCATCAATCTGTATCCTGGACCACCCATCATTGGAGAAATTGGCATATTTCTATATACTTTGTCAAGGGTGCCGTCTTTGTTTTCATCTATTGCAAGACGAGCCAATCCCATCTCGGCACCAATATAAAATTGTCTTTGATTACCAATTTCTCTTACAGAAAATTCTTCTCCAATGTCCTTAAATTTGCTGTTCATGTAAATTTCAACCGCAGCTGGAGAAAAATAAATTGCTCCTGCTAAGCCAAGTGCTACACATTCTTTCCAAATTTCTTTTATCATATTCTTGTTATCACCCTATAGTTTATAAGTCTTTCGCCCAACCCTAATTTCTCAAAATAACACGATAATTTTTCCTATTTAATTGCGGAGTTTCCACCTCCGCCCCCCACCCAAAGATAATTTTTTACTCACGAGGACGCTTTGTGCGTCAGCTCGTGTTTTTTCTTTCAGAAAAAATCTCCCAACAGCAGATTAAGAGGTAATTTCTTTTTGCTTCGCAAATCGGCTTCGTGCCCGACCAGAAATTAGCCCAAATTGTTTGCTTATTTATAGATTAAAGTCACTGCAAACAACTTCTCTTAATCGCGATGTTATACGCAATTAAATTTTCACTAGTCTAAATCTCATTCTTCTTTTAGAAAAAGAAGCAAAAGAGGGGGAGTCCAGGTGCTACGCACATATTGGCTCACAACTTTGTTGTTCGAAATTGATTTACTGAGAAAAACATTCCAAGTCCACGTTGATTTTAGAAAACATTATAAACTTTAATTAATAAATCTAAATTATGATTGAACTAACAATTGCAATTATATCCATTCTCTTGGTTATTGGAATTTCTTTATGGGTTAAAATTAAACTCCCTAAAAAAATCACTAATTATGAATTTTTTACTGCTATTGGAAGACTTAGTCCGAACCTTATTTTCTTTTCTCTTTTTGCTACAACATTTAGTGCATTCACTGTTGTTGGTTTACCCGCATTATATTATGCACATGGAGTCGGTGCATTTTTCTTTCTCGGTTTAGGTGTGATGTTAACTCCTATTATTTTAATGACTTATGGTGTTAAAATATCAAAACTAAGACAGGACCAAGAAAAAAACAATAAAACTTTTCTTTCTCCTATTGGATTGTTATTAGATGGATATAATTCAAAAAGTCTTTCAAAAATATTATCTTTGACAACAATATTATTTTTGTTTCCGTATTTAATATTGCAACTAGCTGGAATAGGCAAATTATTTGTTTCATATACAGATGGAGCAATTAGCTATATCACTGGTTTAATAATTCTTGCGGCTTTAGTTGGATTTTATTTATGGAAGGGCGGTTCTATTGTTGACGCAAAGACTGATCAAATTCAAGGAATATTCACTTTAGTTGGAGTAGGTGTTTTTGGAGCAGTATTGTTATTTTTTATGAAAGGCACTAATTTTTTAGCAAAGATTAGTGAAGCAGGACTAACTTCAATTCCAGGTCCGAATGGCTATTTCACAGTACCTCTTTTAATCTCCTATGCAATACTTTTTGCATTCATTGTTCTAGCAACACCTCAAGTTAGTGTAAGAATAATGGCAGCAAATAAAAAGACGCTAAAGATGATTAGCTTGTGGTATCCAATTGCAGGAGTTTTTACAATTTTGTTTGCGGGATTAATTGGTTTATACGCTGCAGCAAATGTTGCTGTTTCAACCCCTGATTTTGTAGTCGGAGATGTTATTCAAAGTGTTTTGTCAAACTCAACAGGATTTTTACTAGGATTGATAATCATTGCATCCATACTTGTGATTGTCGGAGTTGTTGCAGCATCCATATCAACAATAGATTCAGTTCTACTTTCAGTAACAGCAATATTTGAAGAAAATGTTTTGAAAAGAGAAAAAATTAAAGTATCTCTAAGCAGAATATTGATGATATCTGTTCTAGTGATAAGTGTAATACTTTCTATTTCACCTCCTAAATTCATCGTAAGTTTAGCAACTATTCAAATTGCGGGTTTAATGGGTTTGCTTCCTTGCTTATTAGCCCCATTACATGGAATTAAATCAAAAACTGTTGGTTGGTTTGCCCTATCTTTCGGATTAATATCAGTAATATTAAACTTATTTCTTAAGATTCCTTTATTTGGATTTGAACCGGCAATAATGAATTTGTTAGCAGGAATAGTTGGAATATTTGTAGGATTAATTTTTGAAAAAATTATGAGAAACTAAAAGATTCAATATTCTTTTTTAAAAAAAAAGAAACAAAAAATCTGGACCCCCCTCGTCCTTCGGACATATTGGCTCCCTTTGGTCGTTATTGATTGACGTGAAAATTTAATTGAGCCTTCGGCTTTTTTTCTTGCAGAAAAAACGTATAACAGAGCTTATATTCAATTTTGGAAAGGGGCCTAAAACGAAATCTTTTTAATTCTTCTTCAAATCTATATAGATATGAAATACCCAATAGTATCTGTAACAACAAAAGACAAGTTAATTCTTCACGGATTATTTTTGGAAAATAAAAATTCAGACAAAATCGTGATTAATATTCATGGTTCTGCAAGCAATTTTTATGAAGAGCCATTCTTTGAGAATATGGCTGTTGCTTTTCCCAAAAATGGATTCTCGTGGTTATCAATTAACAACAGAGGAAATTCTGTTTTGACACACACTTGGCAAAAAACAGGCTCAGCGGTCGAGAATTTTGAGGATTGTCTTTTGGATATTGATGCATGGATTGAATTTGTCATAAATAAGGGATATTCAAACATAATCCTACAAGGCCATAGTTTAGGAACTGAAAAAATTGTTTATTACATGAATAAAGGAAAGTATAAAGATAAAATTACTGGAATTGTACTTTTAGGTTTTTCTGATTCTTTTGGTTGTGCCCATAAATTCATGGATAAAACTAACTGTAAAGATGACTTATTTACTGAAGCAAAAAACCTAATTGAAAAAGATAAAAGAGAACAATTTTTAACAACACAATGGTATAGTCACGCAGGGATACTGCCAAAAAGTGCCGAATCGTTCATAAATCAGTTTTCAGACAATTCAGAATTATCTAAAGCATTTCCATTTCGTCTAAAGAAATTGGATTTTTATTCTAAAATTAAAGTTCCTATTTTGGCAGTAATTTCAAATAATGACAAATTCACAAATGCAGATGTTGTTAAAGAAGGTTCTGAACATATGATGATGTCAGTCAACGAATCAGTTGAATTATTGAAGAAAAGTAACAGCAGAACCAAAGCAGTAATTATTCCAAAAACTAATCACGATTTTGAAGATAAGGAAGAAGAATTAGCAAAAGTTGTTACAGATTTTTTAATATCAAATTTTTAATGACGGCCCATTTCCAAAACTCTGAAATTTCCCTTCGGGACGTTGCACTAAATTTCTGCCCTACGGGGAATATAACAAGGGTTATACGCAATATTACTCGAGAGCTTTTCCTTTCGATAAATTTATATTACTTCTTGAATTGTAAAAAGATATGTCTAAAGCAAAAATAGTTATTGTAAATGAAAATGATGAAATCATAGGTTCTAAAGAAAGAGGAACTTTAAACCAATCTGATATTTATAGAGTTTCAGCTTTATGGATTCAAAATTCTAATGGCGAGATTCTCCTTGCACAAAGATCATTTAACAAAAAAAATAATCCTGGGAAATGGGGTCCAGCAGTTGCTGGAACTATTGATGAAGGAGAATCATATGAATCCAATATTGTTAAAGAAGCTGAAGAAGAGATTGGTTTAAAGAATCAAAAATTTCAAAAGTCATTTCATCATTTTCACGATGGAGAACACAAACATTTTACTCAATGGTTTTTTGCTTTAGTCGATAAAGATATAAAACAATTTACAATTCAAGAAGATGAAGTTGAAAAAATCAAATGGTTTTCAAAAGAGGAATTACTTCAAAGTTTAAATAATTCTCCAGAGAATTTTCTAAAAGTAATTCCAGAATGTATTAATTTTTTCAACAAGTAACGGAAAAGCTCTCTGCGTCATACTGTTGCTCCATTTCATTTCGCAATTTTTTCTTGCAGAAAAAACGTATAACAAGGATTATGTCTAATTCAGAATTCGGGCTAAAAGTATAATTATAGAAACCGAAAGATTTACTGAGAAAGATTACCTTCTCCATCATTGTTGAATCTATAAACTCGTCCTTCGCTTTTTCCAGGATATTTTGCTCCAACAATCAAATCTAAATCTCCATCTCCATCAAAATCTCCACTCGTCATTGACATTCCAGTTTCATAAACCATTGGAACTGTCGCAAAATGTGATGGAGCAGGTTCATTTCTTTGAGATTCTTGATTAGAATTATCTTTACATCCAGTAAGTCCAGCCAAACCAGCAATTACTATTCCTCCAGCGATAATTTTTTGATATAATCTCATAATAAAATGAATTGACTTTATATTTATAAATCTTTCGGTACTGTTACCACTTTAAAGTTAATATTAATAACGCCCGAATTCTGAACTCAAAATCCTTTGGATTTTGCCCCGCTGCGCTCTCCTCCTTTTAGTCGTCGGGAGACATAACAGGAATTATCTTCAATTGAGAATAAGTCCTAAAAAAAAGAAGGGGGTTTGGTTTAATATAATGCATATTCTAGTCCGTTAGATGTTATACCTTGCGAACTTGAATCTGGTATTGTTGCCATTATTTTTCTATAATTTGGAAATAAGGTATCAACAAATTTTGATCCATGATTTTTTAAAGAAGTACCCACATCAGGATGGGTTAATACTAAATTTCCAATACCTGCATCTTTGATAAATACTTTCATATTTACAATTCCATTTTTGATTACATCCGATGCTATTGCTGAACTTTTTGCAAAAGTTTCAACTAAACTTCCATGTGGATCAGAAACATATGCAACACCATCTTCTAAAGAATAACTTTTTAGCATTACATCACCTTCTTGAGATACGGCATAATTATTTTCTATTCCTAATCTAGAACAATCTTCATCAGTTGGTGCATATAAATCTGAATTTTTATTTCCAAAAAATCCTTTTTTAATAATTGGAACTCCATATGATAAATCAACTCCAGAAAAAGTTTTTATTTCATCTAATGATGCTAATCTTATATTTTTCTTATCAGGCATATCAATACTTAGTTGTTGATAATCTTGTTTTGTTGGTTCAACAATTTTTGATTCTGAATATTTTGGAATTATTATTGTCATTTTAAAAAGGAAAATGATTATGTATTTAAAAACCTTTCGCTTTATAGTCTCTATTTAGTGGCAACAAGTTTTCTAACAACCAAACCCCTCGATGATTTGTCTAGATGTACCACTTCGTTCATCTGATGGACGGACTTATTCTCAACTCTCGATGGTTCCGCTTCGCTACACCTTCGAGCCCCGCTGCGCTTTCCTCCCTTTGGTCGTCAGGAAAGATAACAGCACTTAAACTCAATCGAGAAAGAGGGCTAAAGATTTGAAAGGGGCACACTCACTCTAGAAATATTTATATATTACTCTTGACATTTAATATTTAAATGGCATTTTTAGGTAAACTAGGCGAAGGATGGAAACTTTTTACTGATTCATTCAAATTTCTTTTTAGAAAACCAATTTTTCTAATCCCAATATTTTTCTCATGGATTTTAGTTGCATCAATTATATTATATCTAAGGTATTATTTTGAAGCACCAAATGATTTAGGATTACTACTATTAATTATATTTGGAGTAATTTTCCTGATTACATTAATTATTTGTGTTGCAAATATTATGATGCTTGAATTCATGCAACAGATTGAATTCGGAGAAAAAATATCATTTGGAAAAGCAATAAAAGAAGCAGTATTTTTAGATTTGATAAAAGTAATTCCAGTCGCGCTAATTTGGGCAATTGTTTGGTTTATTCTACTAATTATTAGAGTTTTAACTAGTAAAAAGAAAGGAAGAAGTTCAAGACCAGAACCATCTCCTAGAGATGCTGCATTAACATTAGGAGGAGCAAACTCTGGACCCTTTAGTTGGTTAAAACTCGGATTAAGAATGTTTGAAAAATTAGTTAGAATGTACATCTTTTTAACATTACCAGCTATTGCTTGGGAAAATAAAGGACCATTTTCAGCGTTTAAAAGATCTCTTGAAGTCATAAAAAAACATCCATTACAATTTATTACAACATATACTTTAACAGGTATTGCATCATTATTTATGGCTATTCCATTGATAATAATTATTTATTTGGATAAATCTGGTGTTGCATTCTCATCTTTATTTTGGACAGTAGTAATAATTTATGAAGGAATAATTTGGACATTAGGAATATATTTAGAACAAATGTCTGTCGGACTTCTATATTTATGGCATATTAAATGGGTTAAAAGTGGAAGTAAAGGAGAATTATCTTCAATTCCAAAGCCAGATTTATTGGATAATGTATATGAACTAAAAGAAACGTGAGTGTGCCCCTATATTCCTGTTCTTGATGTATTGCATTCGCTCATTAAATAGAACGCCCTCTTTCTCGACTTTGATTTTTTGCCTTCGGCATCGTTGCACTAAAAATCAATCCTAACGGAGAGTTTAACAAGGATTATACGCAATATTACTCAGGTGGTGGCTTAATCACAAATCTTATAAAATCCTGCTTTCTATTATATTATTATGACAAAAATTTTCCTCATTCATGGTGCTTTTGGTAATCCAAAAGAAAACTGGTTTCCTTGGTTAAAGCAAAAATTAGAAGAATTAAATCACGAAGTGATTGTTCCTGAATTTCCAACTCCTGAAAATCAATCATTGGAAAACTGGAATACTATTTTTGCAGAATATGAAAACCAAATTGATGAGAATACCATTTTTGTAGGTCATAGTTTAGCACCTGCATTTTTACTAAGTGTATTGGAACATATTAATGTAACAATCAAAGGTTCATATTTCATTTCAGGTTTCTTAAAATTATTAGGAAATGAAACTTTTGATTCAATCAATAGAACATTTGTAGATAAAACCTTTGATTGGTCAAAGATAAAACAAAATTGTAAACAATTCTTTATTTATCATTCAGATAATGACCCTTACGTTCCAATAGAATGTGCAAATGAGTTAGCAGATAAACTTGGTGCAATACCTAATATTATAAAAAATGCAGGACACTTTAACGAGGAAGCAGGATATATTGAATTTGAAGAATTATTTAATAATATTAAGCCACTTCTGTAACGCCACCACCTTGCGTCATACTGTCGCTACGTTTCACTTCGCGATTTTTTCTTGCAGAAAAAACGTATAACAAGGCTTATACGCAATTAAATTTTCACTATTTTCTTTTTAGAAAAAAGAAACAAAAAGAGTTGGAGCTAGATTAAGTATTTCGCTTATTCTTATTAAAATCAATTTCTTCATCATTTAATAATTTAAAAATTTCTTTTCTAACAATATCTCCTTCTTTTTTAACATCAACATAACTTTCACCATATTGAATTATGCAATCAGTATGAACAAGTAATCTTGCAAAATAATAGTATTTTCTTCGTAGTTCATAATCAGAATCTAATTTAATAATTTCTGTATATCATTCGAAAAATGATTGCTTTAATTCTTCATCATTTGAAAAATTTGCACCTTCAGTTCTCATTAATTCTTCTTCATTATGTCCAACAAAAGCTCCATCAAAATCAATTATTCCTGAAATTTTATTATTATTCACGAATACATTTTTTTGATTTAAATCAATATGAAGTAGTCTCGGAGTAATATGATAATCAATAAGATCTGAATTTTTTTCAAACCAAGAACTAATAGGTTCAATTAGATCTTCAAAACTTGAGTTTCTGAAAATATTTAACCTAAATTCGATTATTTCTTTATGCATATCTTTCCAATTATCAAACGGACCTTTATTATTTGCTTCAGTAAAATTCTGAACAGTTTTACCATCAAAAGTTTCTCCGAATTTATCAAAAGTAATTGAATGGAAATTCGCAATTATTTTTCCAAATTCATAATAAAAAGAAACTTTTTCTTTTCTGCTCATTGTCTCAATTACATCGCAAAGCATTTGACCTTCAATTTCAGTAATTATCAAGTAAGGATGCTTAACTAATTCTAAACTGTCATCATATTTGACAACTTTTGGAACAGGAATATTATTTTCTAATAAAAGCGGATACAAATGAGCTAATTTGTAACCTGTCTTAGCTTCTATTTTACTATCATAAATCTTTAGAAAATAATTCCCTTTATCAGTTTCAACTTTAACCAAGAAATTAGCAAGTGTTTTGACTTTAGAAATATTATTTATGTTTAAATCTAATGATTTGAATATTGTTCTAATTTCATCATCGTTTGCAACCATAAGAACAAACAAACATTAACTCATTATATATTTAACTATTTAAAACGCCCCAACTCGTCCTTCGGACATATAGGCTCCCTTTGGTCGATATTTATTAACGTGAAAATTTAACTGAGCCTTCAGCTTTTTTTCTTGCAGAAAAAACGTATAACAAGGATTAATTGCAATTTGAGATTTGGGCTAAAAATAGAATAGGGCTTTGACTAAACCGAAAGATAAAATAAGAATAAAGGAAAGCTAAAAAAAAGTAAAATTTATTTTCTTCCTGCTTCGTATGCTTTTTGTTTTTAACAAACTTTTACTTGGTTCTTGGCCTAACTTTTTACACATCCATAAATATGTACTTTTAAATTCTCCAACTGTGATGTCCAAAATGTTATAGAGAAATGCTTCGTTGTCTTCTCACTCTTGATAATCTTCAGATAATTGTCTTTGCACTCCCCTTGCATGACCTTCCATAAATATTGAATATTTTTTAGACACAACTCCATTGTTATGTTGCACTCTATGAGTATATTCATGTCCCGATACAGGTATTAAATCTGTTCTTGCAATAATTTCTTTAGTAATCCTATCCCAATTTGCTTAGAATGTCGCCCGCCCGCTTACTCAAAAATTTTCCTTCGGAACGAGGTACTAAATTTCAGCCCTACAAGGATTAGTTGCAATTGTATTTAGGTTCTAATTTTCTTTTAAGCCTTAAAAAAACAAAATATTTATATATATAGTCAATTATATAGTTGTTATGGCAACAACAATATCAGTAAGTCAAGAATTGCTCTCAAAACTAAAAGAGAGAAAGATGTATGATAAAGAATCTTATGAAGAAGTAATTTGGGATGCTTTAGAGGATTCCATGGAATTATCTGAAGAAACTAAAAAAAGAATCAAACTAGCTGAAGAAGATATTAAAGCAGGAAGAGTTTATTCTCTTGAAGATGTTAAAAAGGAATTAGGAATGTAAAATGCACTTAAAAATTAAAAATTTTTGGTGCACACAAAATCACGAGGTGATTTTTTAGTGTTTGATCTTTTTTTTACAAACGAATCTAAAAAATTCCTAAATAAACTAAATAAACAAGATTCTAGAAGAATTATTTCTACATTAGAAAGATGTAGAATTAGACCACATTCTCACGTTAAAAAATTAGTTGCTTCTCCTTATTTTAGATTACGAGTTGGAGACTATAGAGTAATTATTGACATTAAAGCAGGCAAACTTTTAATTATTGTTATTGAAATAGGCCATAGAAAAAATATTTACAAATAACGCGCAATAATAAAAATCTACGGGTTTCGACTTTGCCTCACACAACTTATCAACATTTAAACAAAATATTGCTTCTTTCATTCTACCACACAATCATTTAACACATAGCGCATTCAATTAAAAAAATATTTATCTTGGATGACGAATACATTTATATAATAATAAAGAAATAAGTTTTATATGACTAAATTAAAAAAATCTGTTTGGTTCGATGGTTCTAATCAAATTGATTGCGATATACAAAAAGTTAAAAAATCACTTGCAGAAATTGGGAAACATTTTGTTGGTGTAGTTAGCCTAATGCCTGGAATTTCAAATGTTGTTTTGGATAAGGAAGGGAAGGATTTTGTAATAATTAAAAACAATGAAGGACTTATGAAACGTACAAATATTGTTAAAAGTGTCCAAACAGATAAATTTGTAATTGAATTCGATGAAGAATACCAAGCCGGAAAAAAGATGAATGGAAAGTCACATTATTTTTGTGAGTTTTCTAGTAAAGGCAAGGTTGTCAATTTTCATCTAATTATAAGTAATGTACAATTTCCAGGATTTTTAGGATTTCTATATAGGAATTTTGGTTCAAGAAGCATAGGAAATGCAACTTTAAGGTCATATAAAACTTATTTTGAAAAGTAAAAAGCTCGTTTTTGAAGAAGTGCGAAAAATATTTTTTGAACTGAGCCTTCGGCTTTTTTTCTTGCAGAAAAAACACATAAAACAACTATATTCAATCAGCATTAGCTGATTACGGTCGCATCCATATTTTTTCCGCGGATATAAATACATAATTTATGCATGCCCAAAAAGTAAAAAATAAAAAAAAAATTAATACCTATAGTGATTTGGTTTATATGGTCCTTCTTGTTTAACGTTTATGTAGTCTGCTTGTTCTTTGCTTAGTTTAGTTAGTTTCACTCCTATTTTTGCTAAGTGCAGTCTTGCTACTTCTTCGTCTAGTTCTTTTGGAAGTACGCTTACTCCTATTTCGTGTTTGTTTTTCCATAGTTCTATTTGTGCTAGTACTTGGTTTGTAAAACTGTTACTCATTACAAAGCTTGGGTGTCCTGTTGCATTTCCTAGATTTACTAGTCTTCCTCTACTTAGTAAAACTATTGAATGTCCGTCTGGGAATTCGAATTTGTCTACTTGTGGTTTTATGTTTTCTTCTTTTATTCCTGGATATTTTTCTAGTTTTTCTACTTGGATTTCGTTGTCAAAATGTCCGATGTTGCAAACTATTGCGTTGTCTTTCATTTTTTCCATGTGCTGTATTGTTATTATGTCTTTATTTCCTGTTGTTGTTACAAATATATCTACATCCGATACGACATCTTCAATGGTTTTTACTTCGTATCCTTCCATTGCTGCTTGTAATGCGCATATTGGATCTATTTCGGTTACTGTAACTCTAGCACCATAGCTTTTCATGCTGTGTGCGCATCCTTTCCCTACATCTCCATATCCGCATACTAAAACTTTTTTTCCTGCTATCATTACGTCTGTTCCTCTTTTGATTCCGTCTGCTAATGATTCTCTGCAGCCGTATAGGTTGTCAAATTTGCTTTTTGTTACTGAGTCATTCACGTTTATTGCAGGAAATAGTAATTCTTTGTTTTTCATCATTTGGTATAGTCTATTTACGCCTGTTGTTGTTTCTTCGCTTACTCCTTTTATGTATTCAGCGATTTTTGTCCATTTAGTTTTGTCTTTTTGATATGATTCTTTTATTAATTTTATTAGTTCTTGGTAATCTTCACCCTCACTACTGTAATCAATGTTTAGCAAAGCAGGATTTTTTTCAGCTGCAGCTCCTTTGTGAACGAGCATTGTTGCGTCGCTTCCATCATCAACTATTAGGTCTGGTCCTGTTCCATCTGGCCAAGTTAGTGCTTGTTCTGTGCACCACCAGTATTCTTTTAGTGTTTCTCCTTTCCATGCAAATACAGGTATTCCTGTTTGTGCTATTGCTGCTGCTGCATGGTCTTGTGTACTATAAATATTGCATGAGCACCATCTTACGTCTGCTCCTAATTCAGATAATGTTTCTATGAGTACTGCGGTTTGTATTGTCATGTGTAGTGAGCCCATTATTTTTGCGCCTTTTAGTGGTTTTTCTTCGCCGTATTTTTCTCTTAGTGCTATTAGTCCTGGCATTTCTTTTTCTGCTATTGTTATTTCTTGTCTTCCGTATTTTGCTTGCGATATATCTGCTACTTTATAATCCATTTTTGTTTCCTCCGTTGAAAATGTATTTTTGAATATGTGTTCGTATTCAGGTATTTTTGTTAATCTTGCACCTATGATTTTTACAACTTCTGATGCTATAAAGGATGCTAGTTTTCCTGTTTTTTCTAGTGGCCAATTTTGTGTTAATCCATATAAGAATGCTCCTGCGTAGCTATCCCCTGCTCCTGTTGTGTCTTTTGCTTCTACTTTAAATCCTTTTATTGTGATTATTTTTTCGTTTTGTTTTTTTATTATGCTTCCTTCTTTTCCTATTTTTACAATTACTAAATCTACATATTTTGATAGTTCTTCTATTGATTCTTTTGCTGTTTCTTTTCCTGTTATTTTTTTTGCTTCTTCTTCGTTTGCAAATAATATGTCTGCGTGTTCTTTAACTATATCTAATAAAGAGTTTTTACATCTTTCTACCAGCCATGGATCTGCTAAGTCTATTGATATTTTTGCTCCTTTTTGTTTTGCTATTTTGAATGCTTTTATTGTTGCAGTTCTTAGATTTTCGTCTTCTAATACGTATCCTGCTACTTGGAAATATTTTGTTTCTTGTATTATCTCTTCTGATATGTCTTCTGATCTTAATGTTAATGCAGAACCTAGATGAACTGTCATTGTTCTTTCTGAGTCTGGAGTCACAAAATTTAAATTTCGTCCTGTCATTTTTTCAGAAATTATTAGATTTGGATCTACTCCTATTTTTTTCATTCCTTCTTCATATTTTTGACCTATTTTGTCAGAACCTATTTTTCCTATAAATTTTGATTTTCCGCCTAATTGCGAGAATATTGCAATCATATTTGATACTGATCCGCCTAAAATCAATTTTCCATTTGATTCATCTATTTGCGATTCTAATTTTTTTATTGTTTCTTCATCTACTAAGTTGCATTGTCCTTTTTGTAAATTTAATTCTTGTAATTTTTCATCAGAGACTTCTAACATTATATCCATCATCGGGTTTCCTAATCCTATTAATTCGTATTTCATTATTTTAAAAAAAAATCCTCTTTATAAAAAGCTAACTATATTTTAAGCTATATTCATAAATAACTATAAAAAACACAAACAATAATTTTGTTACTTTATAGTGATAAATAATCGAAACATTTATATTTCCGTTACAAGAATATAACGCTTTCCCCAAATTCGTTATAACCCGAATCAGACCTTTTCTGGAATGAATCTTGGTTAAGGGAAACTTACAATCATTAAAACATAGGACAGATATATAGTTTTCGGTTGCCCTGTCAAGTGGACAAGTCCAAGAAAGAGATATGCAAAAAATTGTATGATCTTGAATCAGATTAAAATTGTTCACCTACAACAACTTCTTTTCTGACTTCAGTTTCTTCGGTCACTCGTCTGATCTTACGAGCCTGATACAATGCTCGATTTTGCATATAACTTTCTGATTCTTCTACTGCTATCCTATTTTGATTTTTGATGTTTCTGGGATTGCCATTGCTAAGCAAGACAGAAGCCTTCATAATTTCTTTCAGCTCCTGGATCTCATGTTTTAGAGATGCAATTTCTGCCGATTCATGTTGTGATTGAACATTGAATACTTCATTGACAATAGATTGTTTGGCTGTTAATGAAGTTGTCAAATATCTTTCTGTAGATCGTAAATTCTTATGTCGACCACTTATCTGAGCCGCAAAGACTCCTCTTTGATCACAAATCTTCTGCAGATAATAATGCCTAAGGGTATGGTAACTTAGGATGGATAATGCATGACCTGTGTTGGTCATTCCGTATTTCATGTCAAGACCTGCAGTCTTTCTAGTTTTGATTAAGTGAGTTCTGATAGTAGAAGTATCCATGTGTTTCTCATTGTATCGTTTACAACCTCTGATTTTTTGCTTCATTCTCCAGAAGAGATAATATTCTCCTTTGAGTTCTTGCTTTTTTGCTTTGGATATGATTCTTGGATCGTGAATTAAGCTACCATATTCTGAATTTATGATAATTTGGGCTTTGTATTTTATTATGTGTTCTTTTAGTCTTTCAAGCATGAAATCAGGGATAATGATCTTTTCAAATCGAACCTTATTCTTTTGTTCGGGTAATGTGAGGGTTTTGGCTAAAAAGTCAATATCTTCTATTCTTACTTTGCATGTTTCAATACTTCTAAGACCCAAGTATGATGCACAATAGTATATGTTCTCCCAAAAAGCGATATACTCAGGTTCTTCTACAAATGCAACTGCTTTAATGAATCTCTCGAATTGTTCATCTGTTATTGTTTTTTCTTTAGCTTCGTTTCGATGTCCGAACGGACCTCTTGAGTTTTTCGATTCCAAATTACATTACCCCCATTAATGTATTGATATGATGTAACAGAAATTGTACACCCTTATAAGGGAAATCTCCCTACTTGTCAAGTCAAGTCCAAATCGATTTAGCTTTGAAAACTGCTATTTGTTGAGGAGAAATTAACTGGATTATGTTAGTCAAGTCTAGTATGTATCTGCTATTATCACGCAGATATGACAGCGAAATATCCGCTAAAAATAGCTCATTTCATGACAAGATTTATATAGAAGGATAGTCTCTTAATGTATAGACATAACCATAATTTACGAGGACGATACAAATGCCTAATAAAACACAAATTAAAACAAGGACGATCATAGTAGAACCTGAAGATATAGAAATAAGACCTGTAAATAAATCAGGAAATGGAGCAGTAATACCATATCTAAAGAAACACATTGGAAAGGAGGTTTATGTGATCTTAAAAGAAAACTGCAAAACAAAATAATACTCATATAATTATGAGCGGGACTGAGACCCAACCGCAAAGCAGTGTCTCAATCCCTAGATAGAGTACCCGGAGGTAAACTACCATGAAAGGAAAAAAACAAAAGCAACCATATAAAGTTATCGATGCAGATACAAAAAAAGAACCTGCAGAGATTAAAACAGAGCCAAAGAAACAAAAAAGTACTGCAGAATCTCATAGAGAAATCTGCTACAATATTCTAAAAGAATTTGGCAAACCAATGCATTACAAAAAAGTAATGGAAGAAGTTCTAAAGATAGGAGAGTCAAAAGGACTCACACCACAAAACACAATCTTTGCCAGAATGTCAACTGACAAAAAGAATAGATTCAAAGTTATGGGTAAAGGAATGTTTTCTTTAACAGAGTGGGACAAAAAGACTCAAGAGGTGAAACCAAATGCCATCTGAAACTGGAGAAGTAACTGCTGTAAGCAGAAAAGGTCCTAAGTTTGGTTTTGTAATTGAAGATACCTGGTACAATGGATATGGTAAATGTGATCTTGAAAAAGGAGACACTGTAAAAGTAGAATATGACCCCAATGGGAAATTTAGAAACGTAAAATCCTTTGAAAAGATTAAATCTGCAGAGAAACCAAAACCAAGTCCAACACCTAAACCTAAAAGAGATGATATTCTAACAGAAGATATACATTTACAAGTATGCCTAAAAGCAACAGCCACAATACATGCTGGATCTAAAGCTACACCACAAGAAATAGCGACATACGCAAAGGAGCTTATGACTAAGTTATGGGCTTAATTTTTTCATTTATTATTTACAAGATAGCGTGAGCGCTGGAGAATAAAACTATGGCACAAGAAGCAAAACAAAAATCAATTACTGAAGCACAATTCAATATATTTATGCAAGCAGTAAGAGATGTGGAATCAAGGTATGATTCAGACTATGTTATGTTTTGGGAGAACATATATTACTGTGCTAGTGAACTAGGATTAAGAAGCATTGAGACTTGTAGCATAAAAGTTGATCACATAGATTTTGTTGAAAAAACTTTAATCCTCCCTGAACAAAAAAACAAAGAGAAAGGAGAAAAGATAATCATTCCTGACTTTATGATCGAGAGATTAAAGAATCATATCTTAACTTACAAACAGCAAATACTTCTTTCTGATAATTACATCTTTTGGAGGATGAAATACGGTCGCATGTCGAGGTGTGGAAGACCACCTAGTTCTGGAAGGTATTCATACACTGGTGAAAAACATCTTAGTCCTGGAACAATTAGATCAAGAACTATAAGGTTCAGAAAAGCAGCTGGGCTTGATCACAAATATAGCACATCTGCAACAGGACATAAACTATCGGTTCTAAGTTATCATACATTAAGACATTATTATCTGCAGAAGATCTGTGATTCAAGAGGTGTATTCGCCGCACAAATCTGTGGAAGGCATAAGAATCTTAGGTCAACTGAACGATATATCAAAACAAGCATGAAAGCAAAACGAGACATAGTCAATAGCGTATTTAATTCGACAGAAGAAAAGCACAACAAAGAGATTAGTAGTCTTAAAGATCAAATTGCAGAACTCACAAACCTAGTGAAGATTGTAATCACACCACAATCAGAAGCAAGCACTAAACCAAAAGAAAACATTGCAGAAGAAGAAGCCATAGCAATGATGCAAAATCAGATCTTTATGAAACACAATGTAAAGAAAATGGTTGACTAAAATATTATGAAGAAAAAAACAAGAACCGATAATGGGGATGATAAACAATGAAATTGGAAGCTGAAGAATTACAAAACGATAAACAAGATAGTATCGAAATTAGTCGAACTGCAAGAGGCAGTTATACTTGGAAAATCAAAAGGTACTATGACAAAAGTCAAACAAACGCTGATGATGTAATGAATCATATTGAGATGATAGACAAGAAACTCAAAGAAAAATTTGGAGATGATAAAAATGGATAAAAAAATATGGAAATGTCCTCGATGTCATAACCACACACAAGGTTACGGGGCAACAAGTAGGCGAGATAATAAAACTATGATTTGTAGTTGTTGTGGAACTGAAGAAGCTATCTTTGATTTTAGCGTAGCCGAATCAAAACGAAAGGGGGAGATAATTCCTACTGAAACAATCCAAAGAGAAAGATCTTGGTTAGAGGTTTAAAATGGGAGATTACATAAAATCTATTGTCAAACAAGTAAAGGACTTGTTAAAAGTAAAATCTACAGAACATGATGAGGACTTAGAAGTCATCTTTGATAAAATATACACTGATGGGTTTCAAGATGGGAGTAACGACCAAGAAAATCAGAACAACAAAAGGATTTTACTTTCAAGAAAACCTGAATCATTAAAAGAAGTTTATGGTAAAACAACAGGGAAGATTACTCCTGCAGAATTATCTGAAATGATGAATCAAGAGAAAGAAATTGGAGAACAATCATTTAAGGATTGGAATGAAATGCAAGAGTTTAACTTCTCAGAATATAGATTGTGGAAAGTATTACTTAAAACAGAAGATGAATTTATTTTAGTTGATACGCAAGGATATGATTATCCGAGATATGTGGGAATCTTAGAACGTGAAAGTGATACTTTGTCTCCAGAAGCAAAGATTGAATCTTACAAAGAATACTTTATTGTTATGATGAATGATCTAAGTAAAGATGAATTAGCCGATATGTTATGGGATCTTAAATCTTATTCTGAAAAAAGAAAAGAAGCCACCGAGTATAGTAGGACTTTAGATTGGTGATTATAATGAACAAAGAATTATTTATTAAAGAATTAAACTCTAGAGCAGATCAATTAGAGAAAGGAAAACAATTTGATCCTGCAGGTGGTCAATTAAAGTCAGATGCAACCGATTTTAGATATGTTGCACAGTTGATCAAAGAAGATAGACTTGAGAAAGCAAAAAGAATAATTCATGATCTTGATACTGCATCAAGAGATGCTTTACCTGAAGATGTTTGGTCTTGGGCAAATGAATAAGGTTAGACTTGACAGACATGACAAGTAGACCTACAATATTTAAATGACTCTATGAGATTATATTAAGATGGAAGATATTGCAGAATAAACTCTATGTATTTTGTCAAGTGCAGAATCAATGATTTGGCGTTCTATCCTCGTCAAATCTTACTTCTTCTAGTTTAATCCTCTTGGACTTGACAAGTTATCAAAGAATTTATATATTTCTTAGGCTCTTTTATCTACACCGAGGCTTTAAAAAGCAGGTAAGATGAATGTTTGGGATAAACTTCCAAAAAAGTTATCCCAATTTGATAATCAAATTTATACATTCTTCTTTCTCTAAAGCTTCAGGTAGTTGGAATGCTATAAAATAGCAGGATTAAGTTAAACAGAAAAATGACACTGTTCAAGGATATGCTAACTGCTGATGAATGTGTTTTCAAAAACATTCATGTTCTTGATTTCGACTATCAGCCGAAGCTAATAAGATATAGAGAAAATCATCAGTTCGCAATAGCTAACTGTATAAAACCTCTCTTCAAAAATCAGAAAGGAGAGAATGTTTTAGTTTACGGTTCTTCAGGTATTGGGAAAACCCTTGCATGTAAAAATATCATTAAAGAGCTTGAAGAAGAAACAGACTCTATCACACCAATTTATGTTAATTGCTGGCAACACAATACTACTTACAAAATTGCCTTATATATTTGTGAGCAATTAAATTATCCATTTACTAACAACAAGAAGGGAGTTGAACTATTCAAAGAGATAGCAGATAGGATTAACAAATCAAGTGCAGTATTTGTCTTCGATGAAATTGATAAAGCTGAAGATCTAGATTTTCTTTACACAATCACTGAACACATTTTAAGATACAGCATCATATTAATAACTAACCACAAAGGGAAATTATTATCATCAATAGATAACAGAATTAGATCAAGATTATTTCTTGAATGTGTAGAATTTAAAAAATACAATTTAGAAGAAACAAGAGGAATTCTTAAGGAAAGAGTTGATCATGCTTTTTGTAAAGGATGTTTTGAAAATGATTCATTCGCATTTGCAGTTGATCAAACTTATGATCGTGGAGATATAAGAAGTGGTTTGTTGATTCTATTGAAAGCTGGAAAATATGCTGACAATCTTTCATCTAAATATGTTAAACTTGATCATGTAAAGAAGATCTTGGATAAGATTGACAAGTATGCGATTAAAGGAAGCTCTGACCTAGATGAACCTACAAGAAACATACTAGATCTTGTAAAAAAGAAGAACGGAGAAACCATCCCTGCACTCTTTAAAGCATATCAAGAGGTTAATGGTGATCTAGGCTACAGGAGCTTCTATAGGCGTATAAAAGCTCTAGAATTAAACAAATACATTGCCGTAACCAAAGTCTTTGGAGGCAAGAAAGGGAACACTTCTAAGGTAGAGTACTTATCATTGTAAATTTATGTAACCTTTATTACAAGTAATAATTATTACTTTGAAGATGACAACATTTATATATGTAATCTTTATTACAAGTAATAATATGGTATCTAAAACTAAATCTCCACAAAATTCTAATGGGCTTAAAACAATATCATTCAGGGGAGATAAAAGTAAATGGATTGATCTCCAATATACTATCAAGAAAAATGGACATAGAAATGTGTGGGAAGTTTTAGAACCAATAATAGATGATTATCTAAAAAAACACTCTAACGGAGAAGTCCAAAAATGAGCGAGGAACTAAATCTTAAAACATTAAAAAAGAATTTTACTAATTGGGAATTTAAAATTCTTGGGGCTACTACAATTAAACAACTGAAAGAAAATAATTTAATAGAAAAAAGAACATATAAAGGTGTTGAAAATAAAAAACCAGATTGTTTGATTTTAGAAAATAAAAAAGTTATAGCTCTAATTGAAGGTAAGACACCTAAAGAATTTAGAACAGAAAAGTTAAGACAAAAAGCAATCAATCAAGAATTAGTAGTTGCTAAATCTTTGAAAACAAAATTATTAATTGCTACAGACACTATAAACACAGTATGGTGCAATGTATTAAGAAAAGGAGAATTAATAAAAGACGAGAAAGGAAATGCATTAAATCAGAATTTTAAAGATTTGGACTCTAATGAGTTGGAACAATTAATAATAAAGATTAATGATTCAATAGATGAAACTACTTCTCAAATTAAACCTAAGAAGGAAAGAGATCCTACTGACTTGGCAAAATCTATATGGCAAGATATTTGGTCTGTTAGTGGTGCAACGCCTGAGAATTGTCTTTATACTTTTGTCGAGTTATTTATTTTCAAGTATTTAAGCGATTTAGATATTTTGGAAGATCCTGAAGATTTTAAGTCTTTACTTAAACTTTATAGTAAAAGAAATGATTCATATGTTTTAGAATATTATGCAAATAATATTCGTCCTAAAATAAAGTATGAATTGTTTCCTATGAATAAAAAAGATGGAACTACAATCATAAATGGTACAATCTTTGTAAGTAAAGATGAAAAGGCAGTTGAGGGATACGCGACAGTCTTTAAAAAAATACTTTATAAATTTGAAGGATATGGTAAACTAGAAAATGTTTCTTATGATTTTAAGAGTAAATTATTTGAAAGTTTTCTAAAAGAGAGTATCAGTAAGAAAAATTGGGGTCAATTTTTTACACCATTAAAGGTAGTAAAAGCAGTTTCTAAAATGTTTGACATAGAGAATTATTATGATAAAACAATCTGTGATCCTGCGTGCGGTGTTGGTAAATTCTTGCTTGAGCCAATTTTGAAGAACTTAGATGATTTTTATAAAGTAAAAAACAATAAATTAGAATCACACATTAATATAAGGGGATTTGATAAAGGTTTCGATACAGAAGAACAAAAAACCATTATTCTTGCTAAAGCAAATATGCTAATTTATTTTTCTGATCTAATTAAAAGAAATCCAAAGATTACAACACAATTTTCTAAGTTATTTAATGATTCTTTTGAACTTAAAACAAATTCAATACTTGGAACATTAAGATATCCAGTTAAAGAAGAATTTGACCTAATTTTAACTAATCCGCCTTATGTCACGAGTGGTAGTTCAAATTTAAAAGATGAGATCAATAAAGATAATGAATTAAAACAGTATTATAGTGTTAATGCTCTTGGTGTTGAAGGTTTATTCATGGAATGGGTTGTAAGATCATTGAAAAAAGGAGGGAAAGCTTTTATCGTAATCCCTGATGGTATCTTAAATAGAATAAATGATAAAAAGATGAGGCAATTTATTTTAAATGAATGTTTTATTGATGCCATAATTTCTTTACCTAAAAAAACATTTTTTACAACAATTAAAAAAACATATATTCTTGCAATCACAAAAAAAAGAAATTCTTCTGATAAACAAAATCATCCAGTATTTTCATATCTTGTAAGTGAGATTGGGGAAACATTAGATGTAAATCGTTTTGATATTGTAGAGAATGATTTAGAGGAAGCAGTTAAACTATTTAATCAATTCAAGAATATCAAATCAGATTTCAAAACAAAAGATCCAAGATGCAAAATATTCCCGATTAAGAAGTTCTATGATGATGTTGATAAATTTTGGTCTGTAGATCGATGGTGGTCATTCGAAGAGAAAGTTAAACTAGGAATTGAGGAAGAAGAAAAGGAAGTTGATGTTGAAGGGTTTTTAGAATTAGTTGATACAATCTCTGAAAAAATGGATGAATATAAACAACAAATATCCCTACTGAAATAAAATGGCATCTTACAAAGAAACTACCTTAAATGATAAGAATTATTTTAAAATGTTTCTTGGAAAGAGAGTTCTTAGAAAAGATATATTTCAATCGAATAAAGACATCCCTGTAATCAGTGCTAATGTTTTTCAATCAATGGGTTTTACAGATAAAACAATCATTAAGAATTTTGATAAAGAATTTATTATATGGGGGATAGATGGCAATTTTGATTTTAATCATATAAAAAAAGGTATTAAATTCATGCCTACCGATCACTGTGGTTGTTTAGAA
This sequence comes from Candidatus Woesearchaeota archaeon, assembly GCA_021736975.1. Lineage (GTDB taxonomy): Archaea > Nanobdellota > Nanobdellia > Woesearchaeales > 21-14-0-10-32-9 > JAIPET01. The sequence continues at coordinate 63,034 of JAIPET010000001.1, read as the reverse complement.
ATTATTGAAGATAAGATTTTACCAGAATATATATTATATCAATTGGAGGAAAACAAAAAAAAGTATGGATTTGATAGAACTTTAAGATCATCTTTGAAAAACATGTCTAAATTTAAAATTAAGATTCCTCTTAAAAAAAATAACGAGATTGATGTTTCTAAACAAAAAGAAATAATTGAAAAATACAACTTAATCAAAGAAATTAAGAAAGAATTGGTTTCAAAAATTGAAGAAATCCAAAGTCTCAAAGTAAATTTTATCACAGATAATAAGTATAAAATATTAAAAATTAGTGATATCTTTGATTTATCCATCACCACAAACAGAAGTTTTTTTACTAAAGATTTTATTAATAAAAATAAAGGAACAATCCCTGTTTATAGTGCATCAAAAGATAAAGACTCTGTTGATTATGGGTATGTGAAAGATAATCTAAAAGATATTAAATATTTTGAAGACTGTTTAACTTGGAATATTGATGGATCTGTTGAGAAACCTCATTTTAGACAAGGAAGATTTTCGTTATCTGAAAAAGTAATACCTTTAATAATTTATGAAAAATATAAAGAACTATTATCAATTGATTTTCTAAAATATGAAATAGAAAAAGAATTTTCAAAGAAAAAATTTGGTTTTGGTCATAAAGCAGGTAAGGGAAGAATCAAAGACATAGAAATTAAGATTCCTGTTGATAAAGATAAACATTTGGATTTTAAAAAACAAAAAGATATTGCTAATAAGATTTCTAAGCTTAGTAAAATAAAAAACAGCATTGTTGATGACATAAATAAGTTAATCGAAGTCAATATTGATTTAAAATAATCTTTTATTTCTTCTTCTTATATAATAAGACATCGTGTCTGCTGAAATAATATAAAGAAAAAAATACTCATTTCTATTTATGAAAATATTTTCCTTTGGTGAAACATTATGAGCAAAATAAATGAGGAAACTAGGAATAGAATCAAAGAGCAGATCATAAAATGCATTACGTATAATCCTAAGTCTGCTCGAGAGATAGCTATGAGCATCAATAGAAGCTGGAATCTAACAAGCAAACTTCTAACAGAAATTGAAGAAGAATATAGCAATGTAAAATCCACAAAAGTGGGGACGATAAAAGCCTATGCAATCAAATAACTCATGTCATTACTGTAAGAAACCAATGAATCAAACAGTTGAGAATCCAGGCCTATTAATTGGTCATGGTGATCAACAATTACGCTTTCATAAACAATGTCTGCCAAAATGGCAGAGAGAAAGGAGGAATACAAATGGAACAAATTGAAAAAATTAATGGATTAGAAAAAACAATAGTTGAAGTAAAGACATCATTCATGGAATTCAAGTCTGATGTTACAAAAACTCTTTCAGAATTGAAAGACTTGATTGCTTCAAAAGACCATGAAATCAAAACTCTTCAGGGAAAGATTGAAGTTTTAGAAAAGAACTTCTCAGAAGAAGATGCAGTAAATGAAGAAGTACAGCCAAGTACTGAAGAATCAACACCTGCAGAACCTGAAACAACTTCTGAAGTAAAGGTAACAACAGAGACATCTGAAGAGGATCAGGAAAAAGAAAATGAACCTACTGCTTGAGATTCTCCTTGTTGCATTACTCATTAAGACAATGGGTCTTAGTGCAGTAATAATTTGGACACTATATGTAGTGTCTAAGATACTTGGACAACTCTACATAATGTGGGAAGAAGGATTAAAACAAGTCTTTCTTATCCATTACAAAAAGAAAACAAAGAAGAGGTAAAAATAATGTTAAAAAAACTCGGTGAAAGTTTGAATGCATTTTATTATCATTATTTTATTTACAAAAATGATAGATTTCCTGAAGATGAAGAATTTAATTCACTTATAGAAACTTCAAAGAAAACACATTCTCTTATTACAAATTTCGTTCCGAAAAATAGAGATTTTAATGAAATGTTTTCTGATGGGAATTGCTATTTAAAAAATGTTGAGTTTATGACTACAATGGTTCATTCAGCGAATATGCTTCCTTCTGAACTTGCTGGAATTCACAAAAGATCAATCAAGTTTTTACCTTATATGTTAATGTCAAAATCATTTCAAATAGACAGTAAAATTTTGAATTTATTAATGCTAACTAAATCTTCAGTAAATAATCCTAGACTTCCTTTTCTAAGTGTTTTTCTTGATACTTCAATAAAAATAGATAATGTTCAAATTCAAGGAATTTGTTTTAGAGAAATAGGGCATATAGGCGATAATTTTGATATTGAATGTCATTATTTTGGATGGAATTATGAATCAAATTTTATTATAAATGATTGGTTTATATTAAAATCAAATAAATCAGATTACAAAAAACCTTTACTTGAAAGAAAAATTAGAAAACAACTAAGGATTTTATTAAAGAATTTTCTTAATTTTCTTAATGACCCCTCTGTTTCATACACAGAAATAAAACCTACTGAAGAACAAAATATTAAACGAGTTAAAAAAGGAAAAGCACCATTACCAATAAGAGCAGTAATTAAGATAAGCGATACGTTGAAAAAATATATTAATTCTATTGATCCAACATTGAATGATGTAGCTTATTCTCATCGTTTTTGGGTTAGAGGTCATTTTAGAACTCTTAAAGCAGAAAGATATGGAGTTAATGCTGGGAAAAAGATTTGGATTCTTCCTCATATTAAAGGTAAAGGGATACTTGTTGAGAAAGAATATACTCTTAATCAATCAAAAAATGAATCTGTTGTGGAGGTTATTGCATAATGGATCAACAAATGAAAGTATCGTCTAAGGGAGGACTCGTTGTTAGTCTAAAGGAACTTATCGATATGAAACGAATTGGCATGAAGTACAAAGTCAATCATAGAACTAAAGATATTATCGCATTTAGAAATTTCTTAAATCATGAAATCAACCAAAGAATAGGAGGAAGAACTCATGGCAAAAACAAAAAAGAAAACTACCAAAAAGAGAACACTTCAAAGAATTAAAAGCCCCCACAAGATAGAAGTTAAATTTACTCTGTGGCAAAAGATAAAGAGATTCTTTGGATTAATGTAATCAAGGTTATACATATGAAATCAAAAAGACGAGACAAAAAGGGAAGATTCAGTGATCGAAAACATCTAAGCAAAGAAAAACATGAGAGAGACTATGTAAAAAGAGTTGCTCGAACATGGGAAGAAAAATTAGATTATTCTGATGCAACTGAAAAGATAGAGATCAAAGCAGGTCAATTAAGAAGACTTTGTGAATACATACTGCATGGTTGATATAATGGAATATTTAATCCCTGCATTGCCAATTCTAGGTATGTATGTTTATTTTAAGTTTATTCTAAAGTAGATTTTTTTGGATAAAAGATCCAAACTCCTGTGTGTTTGTGAACATTTTCTCCAAACATACAGTTATCAGTTCTAGCAAGGCAGAATGGATTGTCAGTATCTTTATTTTCATAATTCCACAGCTTTTCACTACCTGTACAACCACCTTTATACTCCCCTATCCAAACAATACATTTTACTGAATGATACTTTAGAACGTCAATTGCATAATCATATCCCAGCTCTTCCCAGCTGATTAAAACTATTTCAGGATTATGCTTTTCTAGAGCTTCTTTATGGCTTAGTTTCTCAACACTTTTAGGATGATTTATGTCCTCTCTACTGTGATTATCTGTTGGAATGATATCTATTCCCTTTTGCTGTAGAAAGTGGCTTAGAAGCCCATCTCCTGCCCCTATTTCGATGATCTTATTAGCACCTATGTCTTTAATCGATTTAGCTAAAAAGTCCATAAATTCTTTAGAATAAAACTGGAAAATAGCGAGTTCTTTACAACCCATGAAAATGGAAGCTCCGCCTAGGTCACTTGCCCTGAAAATATTACTAATTATCCAGCTATATGATGGAAGTTTGCCCTTAATTAAGAAATCATTCCAGTATTTGAAGAGATTAAGATAGGCGCTAGATTCTCCATTGCTTACAGGTTGAGGCATATCTGAATCTTTGATTACTTCTTTCATCCTTACAGCCATTTCATCAAATAAATTCAGATGCTTTTTATCTGGCTCTTTTCTTTCCATCAAGTCTCCCATATTGAATCATCAGAACAATAAACATTTAATAAATATTCTGTTTCAGCGCTTAAAGAAATTAAATATAATAGAGACAAATAAAGAAATAACTGTTGTGATCACTCCAATGATCCCTAGCACCTTTCCAAACATTTTATCATGCTCTTTTTTGTGTTCATTAATATCATCAGAAACAGCTTTGATTTTTTCAGAGTAACCTTTAGTATTCACTTTTAGATCGGTAATATTATCATTGATCTTAGATATATCTAACTTCATCTCTTTTTGACTATCTTTTATATTAGCAACATCGTTGATCAGCACCCCGATCTTTCCATACATCTGGGTGATCATCTCGCCATGTTTGCCATTAAGCTTCGGAGACGCCATCTTCTTCCTTAGTCTCCTCTACAATCTCTTTTTTCTTTTCCTTTACTTTTTTGGTTGCCAAGGAAGAAAGTTTTTTGTTGATGTTATCTGAAAGATATTGATACGCAGATCTCAAGATGCTCTTTACTTCTTCAAGATTCTGTTCTCGAATAGCACTAGATAATGTATTGTCACCCACATAACTCGCTTCTAATGCTACTTTGGCATTAATTGTATGTGTGAACTTACCTGCTTCATTTCTCACGCTAAAATTAAATAAAAGTGGTAGCGAAGAGTCATCCTCTTCCTGCACTTCCTTAAGTACTTTATTCAATATGATTATTTGGTCTTTTGAATTCATATGATCACCTTCCATCTCTTTTTAGATTCTTAATTGTGTTAGGATGCATCAACACAACATCCTCTGGAATAAATGGCAAAGGAATAACTTTCTTTCTTTTCACAAAGAATCTCCCTTGATCATGCATCCCTTCTTCTTCAGCTCGTTTAGTAACATAACCTAATGCACTTGTGATTGCTTTTTGTAGCAATTGGTAATATGTCAATACTGCCATATCATTAAACAATGCTCTAAGAGATTTCTCAGAATCCTTAGGATGTTCTTTGAATACTTCTAAATTATGTATTTGATTCATATCTCCCAAATACATAATTTCGTCAACATTAAAGTTAGCAGTAAACTTTGCTCCAATTCCTTCGTCAGGTAAATCATATTTTATTGAAACATGATCTGCTAATCCCGGAAATCTTTCTGACATTACCTTGTTAATCTGATCCATTAATGATTTCATAAGATCCAATTGATCTTGAGTCCATTGACCTTGTATAACCATTTCTTCATCAAACTTAATTTCTTCATTCATTTTTCCCTCACTATGCTCCGATCAACTCATCATATCTATCAATCATAGATTGACATTGGATTTCCTCAGGAGACCCAAGAACATACTCTGATTTTTGAGCCATGAGTCTAGCTTTTGCTTGAATCATTTGTGCTTTTGACTGTCTTTTTCTATAAATCCTCATCTTTAGACCACCTCATTATCTACGAATACACCATATTCGTGGAATTGTGCAAGAATATTTTTAGTTCCATCAGGCGTAAAATGAAACCTTAACTTAAACTGATCTATTGGTTGAAGTTCAACAGGAATCACATGATAAGTATCAACACTCAAATTAGTTAGACCTGTTATAGGAGTTCCTAAGTTATCCAGCACATCAACCTTAATCATGGACAATAGATCTGAAGTCCCTCTCCCAGCAACTTTTGCAGTAATATACAACCCTTTAACATTTTCAAAGTTGAAAGTTTTTGTTGTCATATCAAATCCTGTCTGCTCCCTTCCAGTTAATGCATTAGAATAGTCTGCAATGTAAAAAGCATCATTTGTAGTGTCCCAAAACGCTAATGATGTTTTACCCACTGCACTCACTCCTCTTCTACCTGCAAAAGATCCAGCTGCAACTACTTCTCCAGGAATACCTTTTCCACCTTCAAGTTTGTACGTTTTATCACCGTATCCATAAAAAGCAGTGTCACTACCATACGCTACCGCATAAGAGACATAAGGAAGTCCATTAGTTTGAGTTGACTCTACAGATGACTCCATAACTAGTCCTCTATCAAGAGGATTATCTCCTAGGTTATAATTCTCCCACCAGTCATCGTTAGTACCTGCTTCAATATATAAACAACGCAAATGATATTCAGCATCCCTATAACACATCCAAATTCTATCTTTCTGATTACATATCACTGTTTGATTATACCAAAAAGGCCTCCCAAATGTGTTAGTATGATTTCCTTGAGTATATCCTCCTTGATAGGTTATATCAAGATCACCATTTGTTTTTTTTACAATTCTCCACCTATATGCATAAATCCTGTAGTTGCCAGATACATTATACCATGACAGTTGATACAAGTACTGATTATCTGGAATATATGCCCACAAATAAGGATAATAATTTGTGTCTTGCATATTACCTACAAAAACAGAATTCCAATTTTTATCATACATAACAGGCACATTATGATGACCCCAATCAGTGTAACGTCTCCCACTATGATAAATCAGAAATGATTTTAGATTTACATCATACTGAAACTGATGAACAGCATACCAATCATGATAAGGACCGTTTGTTTCTTCTGCCTGAATAGTTCTCACAACATTTCCATCTTCATCTATAGCCAAAATAATTACTTGACTTGAATAGTACCCAATACGAATGGATGAGACATACACAGGAACATACAAATAATCCTCGTCATGAGTCCAATCTTTAGGATGAGCACACCATTGAGTACTATTCTGTTTGTAGTAACTAAATTCTCTTGAGCCGTTTGGATTGGTATCATTAGGATCTAGTTGCCAATCATCAGTCCAAATATTTGCAAATATTTTTTCACCAGTTACAGGATTAATTGATGCAATCCCCCAACCAATCTCGTTATAAACAGAAGTGCTATGCATCCAAGTCCACACTTTCCCCCTCCAATAGTAAGCTCGTGTTCTCCATGTGGCTTCTGCCCACCCAGTACCACCCATTCCTGAAATGTCAGGCAAACCACTTACATTGATTTGCCCTCTAGGTGCATCTAATGCTTCATAATAACCATGCATGTTTTCTCCTTCATTCACTGTTTCAACAGTATTGTTGAGACCATCTCTATCCCAGAACTTTTCAACAACCATATTGCTAAATGGAATCTCACTAGGAAGATTGAGAAGTGCGTTTTGTTCAATATCTGTTAATGCCAATTGTACTATTTCATTCTTTATTGTCGTTAATTCGTTTTTAGTTTTATCAGCATTAACTGCAAAAGTATTTGGTACTCTTGTATCAAAAATTTGTCCAGCAGTTATTTGAGTTGATCCAGCAGGAACTGTTATGATAGCAAGACAACATCTATCTGCTGGAAGATCAGGTGGTTCAACAGGGTTCTGACTTTGAGGAGTTCCTGTAATTAACTCTATTTTGCCATCTTCCCCCATAGTAATAATGTCTTTTCTTTCGTCGTTAGGATCTGCTTCTACAATATCAATGAGCGTATCAAAAGAAACCTCATCAATATAGAACTCATGTGTTCCAGTACTCCATTGTAAACCATCGAATTCAAAAATTAATGCTTGGAATTTATTCTTTTGAACATCTGTCGGAGGTAAATCTATTTCTATTTTATTCCATTGTCCTGCCGTAACGTCTTGTGGAAGAACCTCTGCTAAAATGAATTCATTGTCGTTGTTTTTGTACTTAATGTATAATTTATCTTCGAGATTGGCGACAGGGTAGAAATGGAAAATTAATTTATTTCTGTACTTAAAATCAATAACATTATACAGTTTTTGAACTCTGTTTGCAAATTGAGTAGATCCATCATGATTCCAGCTTAACTTCAATGATTTTGTACCACTCTGAACTATTGAGTTTTCTTCACTTGTTGTTGTGTCATCTCCTGATTCCCATTCAGTTATGCCATTTTCGAAATTATCTTGGAGACTGGTCAACCATGTTCGTCTAATGTCGTTGATCCAAATATTACCTCCATTAGGTACATGTAAAGTCATGTCTTGATATGTTAGAACTTTCATACTATCATCAGAACTCACGCCAAAGACTCTAAATCCTCTGTTGATATTTTCAACTGCTGGAGCCCATGCAATTTCATTGTTTTTTATTTCATATGCCATAGTAACACCTCATATTTCTTTCTTTATGTTATTTTATCTCGATTACAACATCGATCAACCACTCAAGTAGAGGGGTTTTTTCTTCAGGAGGAAAGTTTGATATCACAAACATATTTCCACCACTCGCTGAGTCAAATATACCTATCTCAGAGAAGTCATGTCCATTGGCTTCTCCTGAACCAAGAAAGCACTCTACATCCATGCTTAGAGTTTCTTCATCAATTGCATTATCGGTAATTACTTTCCTGAACTTCTCATCTCCAAGATTCTCTGCAAACTCAGATTCACTTGATGAATCTGTACCTAACCCGAAGTGAGAGATTTGCCCTTGCAGTAATTCCAAGATCTGCTTTTTTCCTTTCTTAGTTACTCCCATCTTTTACCTCTATTCGATTGAAATTGTGTATTGGTACACTATCTTGATGTAGCTTGTTTTGTTTACTCCTTGATGCAAGAATCTTGAGAACATAGTTCCATCTGCAAAGAATAAACCTATCTCAGATAGTGTTTGCCCATTACCTTCTGCAAAGTCCACTGTTAATTGATATTTCATCTCTTTTACAGTTGGATAACCTACAGAATCAAAGACCTTAGTTGTAACACCTGTTGTAAACTCAACAGGACTCTCTAAACCTGAGTCTGATCCTGTTGGTGGATTTAGTCCCACCCCCATTCTAAAATATTCAATCAGACTAGTGTATGCTCCATTGACATGCTTTATGAGTGCTTCAATCCCTAAATCTACAACTTTGTTATGTGTCATGCTCTCGATGACTTTGCCATCTTTATTGATGACGCTAATATTTACAGTTCCTTTTGCTTTGAGTGTATCTTTTTTTCCTACCATGTTGCCACGCTCCATTGTGATTTTGTGTTTATGAGAGCAAGACCATTGTCCAAGTTGTTTGTACTCTCAAAACCAATTCTTTCATTTATTGTCAGCAATTCTTCCTCAGTTTTCTCCTGAATACTTTCTTGAGGTGCTGGTTGTTCGAACTTAATCCATCCTTCTTTGCCCCATACTTTGAGACTCCAACCTTTGAACTCGTTTGACCAAGTTAGATCAACGTTCATTCTATCTTTAGAAACCAAATCATCCTTAGCAGTTCTCTGCTTTAGGTCTTGTTGAACAAGATCTGATGGGATGTTACCCCAATCATCTTTATTCCAACCTCTGATGCTCCAAAAGAAACCATCTGTTAATGGATTGAATTCCATTGATAGTTTGTCCTGTGCTACAAGATTATCATGTATTTCTTTCATAATATCTTTTTCTGTTTCTACATACTCAATTTCAGGACTTCTGCTCCACTTAGATCTACTAAATACAAGTTCTTTGTCTAAGAATTCTAAGAAGTCATAAGCCATGTTTAGCTTGTCTTTTGTTTTGATAAGATCTTCAGCATATTTATCATGTTGAGATATTTTTGAACTTATTTCTATACCTGATCTACTCCATGTGTAATTCATGCTCCACATTGGCTTTTCTATGGAGAAGTCAAGACCAAAGCTTGTTCTGTCTCTAAATTCAAGATTATCAAATGATTCTTTATCATGGATTTGCTGAATAGGTCCTGCTTCTGCAATCTTTCGAGTGAAACTCATCTTAGACCAATAAGGTGGGCTTCCACCTTGTAGACTCCAGATAGTTGCATCACTATAATTTGGATCTACTGAGAGATTCATAGAAAGTTTATCATATTCATATCTTAATTCATCAATGACTTCTTTAAGCATTGTTGGAGTTGGTACAATAAGCTCTCTTGGTTTATTCCATGAATCTTTAGTGTATTGTCCTAATGACCAAATCATGATCTTATCTAATTCAGGACTAAAAAATATTTCGAGAGTTAATGCTTCATCATGGATTGTTTGGAATTCACTAGCAAACATATCCTTGTCTCCAGATTCAAAGAATGTTTCCCACGAAGTGTTTCCGTAAATACCCCAGTCTAAATTATTCCAGCTTCCTTCTTTACTCCAGCTGAAACCTGGTGGGAGTAATCTTTTTCTTGCACTAATTCTTTTGATCTTTACTGTAATAGTTTCTTCAAACTTCATTAATTTGGTAACTATCTCCACGTCTCCTTTGAGAACTTCTTCTAATTGCTTCAATCTCAAAATAATATCTTTAAGCATGTTAGTTCCAGATTGTTGAGTTTGTGCTAATTTAAGTGAAGAATTAAATCCATCAGTCTTTGAGAAACTATAACTACATTCAAGAACCTGCATTGCATTGTTAATTTGCTTTTCAGAATCTTTTAGAGTGATTACATCTCCAACATCAAACTCAGTACTTGCTGGAGCATCCGCTTCTGCAATAAAAACTGGTTTGCCAAATTGTTTAATATATTCTTTCGCATACTTCTGTGCTTCTGCCTTATCACTGATATTCTTATTCTTAATGATCTTGACTTTCTCTCCATACTTATTAATCGAAGCGAAATCAGAAGATTCAACTTTGATAGGAATATCATAAGCATATCCAATTTCAATTACTGCATTTTCAGGAGGGGCTACTTTTAGAGTGATCTTCTTTTCATAGTAATCAACATAAAACTCAGGATTTTGAGAAATACCTTCGACTCCACCATTTAAAGGAACACCATCAACAGTCACTCTCACGTTATGTGGTCTAAAAATCAAATAGAAATCCACTAATTCTCCAGTCCCTAAGAAATTTTGTTGTGTTGAAAACTCTTTTTGATCTCCTTGAACAATAACCCTATTAGCCATTTGGCTTTTATCTTCAATAAAAATTAATCCCTTAAGATTAACTCCTCTTTCAAGAACAAAGTCAGACTCAATACTATTTCTTTGCTTACAATGAAATATTATATTACCTTCTCCGTCACTTGTAACCCAAAAATCAGCACCGATAAGATTAGCAAAATAATCTATAATCTCATGAATGGGTTTATCTTCAAATGCGATACTATCAACTATGAACTCATGATCATCAAAAGTATCATCAGTCCATGAATATTCAGGAATTTTAATTGAAAGAACATGCTTGATAATATCTATTGCTTTTGTATTACTAAATGCGAATGTGGCAACTCTATTAAGCATGAAAACAGAATAATCTTCTGCTTCCACGTCGAAATCTTCATTCGTATTTGTTTTTTTAATGTTCTTAATCAAACCATCAAAGTAAAGTTTTAAGTTTTCAGAATCATAACCTGCAAGAACTTTAATTTTAGCTGAAGAATCAAAAGATTGGATATATTGTAAAGCGTTGTAATCAAAGTTTAGTGATGCAGTATCTGTTTGTGAAGTCACACTTTTTACTGCATCCCATTTAGTGATGAATCTACTTATGTCTTGCCACCCATTGCCTATGTCTACATAGATCTTGTTTAATGGTTTGTGCGTTTGAATCATCTTGAATCTTAATTATTGAATTGACTGAGTGTAATAGTAAACTCCCAAGGTTCTCCTCCTGTTTCAGGGATACTGATTTCTGTTATCACATAATGTCCATCAAGAGCAGGTTCATATCCTTCAGTATCAAAGTAAACAATAGTTCCAGCTAGAGCAAGATTTCTAAGAATTGTTTTGTTATCTGCTTTCGTTGGTTGCAGTCCTAATAATTTGCCAGTAAGAAGAACGTCGCCATCTCCTGATCCCATAAAGTGTTTTATATTTCCTGCTCTATTTGGAATTTCATGAGTAACCCATACGATTTTATCAGTAGTTTCTAAAGTAACAACTGCTTTTTCTTCATTGTCAAATACAAAGAGATCTGTACTTTTATCTTGACTTGTTATTTTCATAATCTTACTAAACCTCCAAGTTTATTAGCAATAAACGCATCAATTTCTGAGAATAATCTCTGTTTGTCAGTTTCACTTGAAGTGTTAAGATTCTCTATATTGACATTGAATCCGCCAGCATCTACAGTTACAGGAGACTGAGGTATTATAGCTCTCTCTAGCTGAAGCTTATCCAGTTTAACATTAGAGAATTGGGCAAGTTTTGGAATGTTGACTCCTTTGTAGAGAGTCTCAGTTCTGTAAGTGGTTTTAGTTCTTGATCTTCCTTTACTGTCAGTATATGATCTTGTGCTTTTATGAGTTCTAGTAATGTCTCTGGCTAATATCTCTGCAGCTCGATTATATTCAGAAATTAATCTGTTAATTATTGATACTAGATTATTATAAAATATTTCTAGATTATTCTGCATACTATTGACTACAGTTTCTGTAATGTCTGCAATCATGTTGAATGTAGATTGCCATCCACCAACAAATATTCTGTAAATGTTTGTTGCTAATTTCAAGAAGAATGGTGGAACTGATTTTAGCACAAACAAGTTTCTCAAGAAAGCTGAAATAAATGTTTTCAATGCTTCATTCATAGTTGTAAAAATAGGTAAAATATTTTGTTGAAAGATTCCAGATAATTCCTGCATCCCACTAGCCAAACCTGTAAAGAAGAATTTACCAAACTCTCTCCCTTGTTGAGATGCTTGTTCAGGACTTGGAAATACTGACATAATATCTGATTTTATTGAAGATATTGCATCAGGATCTCTAAACGGAGCAGAGTAATTTTCCATAGAAGTGAATCCAAAGTCTGATGCTTGGATACTTGCTTCTTTAAATGGATCTACTGCCGAAGCTGTAATAGCATCACTGTTTGTAGACATTGCTTCAATTGCTGAACTTGAGAATCCTAAACCAGCAGTATTTCCTTCATTTATTCCTGGTAAAAATGATTGAGTTGCTTGAATGCCAGGTATTGCTGTTGGTGCTTCCGTTAAGACATCTTGTGTTTCTTTAATTTTGTCAACTGTCTTCTCAGCTTCTTTACTGAATCCTAAAAGATTACCAAGCACATTTTTATCTATTTTGAAATTTTTATCAATTACTTTGTTAAGTAAAGGAATCTTTTTCGCTATATTTACGACTTCATTAATTAGATCTATGAATATATTTATGATTGAATCAATTGCACCTATGAATGATTTAAGAATAGATATTCCAATCTTTTTAGCTACTTCTCCAACTCCTTTAAATGCAGAAAATCCCTCTGTTTTAAATCTCCTAAATGCGTCTTGGAAAGCAAAGCCAAGTTCAACAATACCTGCAATGATTGTGGCTACAAAATTAATTATTGCTCCAACTGCTTTTAGTAAACTTCCAAGAATAGTTAATGCAATTCTTAATGGAGCAAGCATAAGAGTAACTGCACCTTTGATTATCTCTCCAGCTTTAAGCCCCTCATCTCCAGATCTTCTAAGTCCTTCTGCAAAAGGATGAATAACTGAGGCTACCAATGCACCTAAGATCTTGCCAAGTCCATTGAAAGTGTCTTTGATACCTTCCCAAATTGGTTTAAGCAGTCCACCAATATCGATAAGGTTTTCTTTTAATGCAGACCCAACAGCTTTGAGAACTGTCCATATAGCTCCGAAAATTGTTTTAAAATCATCCCCTAGTCCTAAGAAATTCTGTCTCACTTGATTAATAAATCCGATAACTGTTCCAATCACAGCGACTACAATGCCAGCCGCTACACCTGCACTTACACCTAAAGCAGACCCTATAGCAGAGAATACTCCACTTATTGAAGATCCAAGACCTCCAAGTTTTCCAAGAAGTCCTGCAGTTCCAGCTGTTGTCTTTGTTGCAGTTGCACCTACCCCTGTGATCTTTCCAATAATACCTCCAAAAGATCCTCCAAGTTTCCCTGTTCCACCAATCAGTCCAGAGATTGCTTTTCCTGATCCAATAACTGATGATATTAAGAATCCAAATATACTCGCTAATTTTCCACCAATGTAGAATAAAGGACCTAAAATGGGAGATAGTAAAACAAAGCCAGTAGCAACTGCACCAATAGTAGGACCTAATTTTTCAAGGACACTTCCAATTCTCTTAAATGCCTTACTAGCATTTTCTATAATGTCTGAATTTAATACTCTAGTTATAAGTTCAGCCCCCCCTTTAACCATGCTCCCAAGTATTCTTCCAAAGACTACTCCAAGATTACCTGCTTCGTTTTGAATTATTCCAAAGTTTCTTACAAATGCGTTCTTTAGATTATCAATTATTTCAGGCGTAAATACTTGAGAAAAACCTGTTTTAATTCCTTTAAAGAAATTCCCAATAGTTTTGAACACATTTACAAGTTTGTCTGCTAATGCTTCAACTCCTCCACCTGTAGAGAAATCTTCTATTGCTTGCTGAATATTTCTCACTACATTTGTAAGATCTAATCTTTCTGCAATTGCCCCGCCAATTCTGATAAAAGTAGTTGTTACTGTATCTTGTAATTCTTCTAAAGCAGATCCTAAATTATTTAGGAGTGTCTTGTTTAATGTTTGAGCATCTTGATTTGTTGCATTAATATTAGCTAAAAAACTTTCAAAATCTTGATCAGTAAGTTGAATTATTTTTCTAAAATCTTTTACAGCATCTAATGGTAAAAAATCAGATAATACTGCTTCAACAGATTCACTATCTAGTCCAAGATTTGTTACTTCATCTCTAAGATTTCTAAATATATCTCTAGCTCTTTCGTCTAGTTTTGCATCAGTTAATGCTTTGTCTAATCCTTCTGGAACTTTTGTTGCATCTGCTACAAGTTTCTCAAATGTAATCCCAAATGCAGAGGCAAAACTATCTTGTGCATCAAGTGCTTTTCTTAAACTTGCTTCATCGAGGAGTTCTGTTCTTATTTCAGTTGCGGCTATTGTATTGAATAACCTGTCAAACTCTTCTATTTCTTTTGTAAGTGTTAAAAATGATCTTGCACCTCTAACTTTGAAGATTTGAACCAATGCCATTGCCCTTTGGATTCTTGATGCATCCACTTCATTGAAAGCATCATTAAGTTGTTTAGCTGTATCTCTTAACCCTATAAACTCTTGAGATCCTTCCTGGACTTGTTTTCTTAATCCTTCAAAAGTTGATTCTTGTGCATCAAGAGCATCTCTTAATTCTTTATTTTTCAGTCTAGCATCATCGAAACTATTTTGTAACGCAGTAAGACCTGATGATAATCCTTCAAATCCACCTGCATCTTTAGCAAGACCACTTAATTCTCTTTTTGCTTCTGCAAGTTGAGATCCCAAATTAGCAACTTCAATATCACTCTCTCTTACTCGATCTCTTAGTAAATTAAATTCGTCTTTTGTTGCTCTAATAGTTGCACTCGCCGCTTGACCTGCCTCATCAAGTGAAAAGAATTGTACGCCAAGATCTTCCATTACTTCTGCAGATTTAGTTGTTGGATTAAGCAATTGTAACATCGCCTGATTTAATGAAGTTCCTGCAATACTTCCCTTTAAACCAACATTTGCTAGAGTTCCAAGAGCTGCACTAACCTCTTCTAAACTAATCCCTAAACTAGAAGCTAATGGAGCAACGAACTTTAATGCTTGACCAAGATCTTCGAGTGTTTGAGCAGAATTAGTAAATGAAGTTGTTAAGATAGTTGCTACTCCATTCATATCATCTGCTTCTCTACCAAATGCATTTAGAGCGGCAACAGAAATATTAACTGCTTCAGCAAGATTAATATTACCCGCAGTTGCTAAACCCAATGTTGATTCAGATGCTTTTAGAATTTGATTCACAGAAAAACCAGCTTTAGCAAATTCTTCAAATGCTTCCGCAACTTCTTGTGCAGAAAAAGCTGTGCTAGAACCAAGTCTGAACGCTGTGTCCATTAAACTCTTAAAATCTTCTTCTGTTCCACCTGCCAGAACTTGAACTCTTTTAATTTGCCTATCAAACTCTCCAAAACTCTTTATGGCTTTAACCCCAAGTGCTACAACGGCACCCGTGATTGCAGTAAAGCCGAGAACTAGTGCCTTATTGACTTTGTTAAAAGACTTCCCAACAGATGATATTTTAGAGCCAAGACTACCTAAACTTGAATTAATCCTGGAGACAGTAGGTGAGACCTTATCTTCTCCTGTAAATTTGATCCGTACTGATTCAGCCATGTCCTTTCACTCATAGTTTATCACCTGTCCTCGCAGGAAGCATTCTAACGCTTCTTCCTTGCCTGTCTATTCTTTTCCTTCACGTCTTCATTATATGCTGAAATCATGAAATTAAATTGGTCAATCGTTAAATTATTGATCTCATCCCAACTCATTCCATAGTGCCTCAGAAGTACATAAACTAATTTGCCTTCTGAGGATCTTGAAAACGTTCAGCTTCACTCTTAGATGCCTTATCTAGTCCTGAGTGTTCAGAGATCTTATCTCCTAATTCTCTAATGACTCCTAAAGGCAACCTATCCACTTGATCGTCAGGAAGATCAGTTGATGCTTTGATCATTTCTCGTGTGAGTTCCATATCATCATTTTTTGTTTTCTTTCTGATTTGGTTCATTACACCAAAATCAATTTTGCTGATATCAAACTCAACCACTCCATCTTCAAAGTTTACTTCAACTTTCTTTTTCTCTTTAGATTTCGCTAAGAGATCCTGCATAGTATATTTTCTTGTCATTAAGCTCCACCTCCAATAGTCTTAACTTTCGGTTCTTTAGGGGAGTGTTCCTCGACACTCTTTTGTCTATTCATTATCATAGACAAATTGTGTTCTAAAGCTTTGATTCTTGTGTCAAAGTTTGACATCAATTCAAAAACTTTAGATCGGGAAAGTAAAAGTTGAATACCTGCAGGAAACTTGTTCCCAGCATTAACCTTACACCACTCTTTGAAATCATCTACCACATCCTTATGGATATGATATATGGTGATGTTTCGGAAGTCTTGCTGTTCCAGCTTTTCCTTTGGGTCGACTTCTTTACTTTCCTTTTCCTTAGTTTTGTTTTCCTCTGTCATGAGTATCATCTCGTCATGCCTTTGCCTTACTCAATTAGTCAAGCTTATGGTGTAGCTTTCTTTATTGTGGTAATGGTCACATCGTTTGGTTTTACATTGAAGCTAAAACTTTCTTCAAGTACACCTTCTGCTTCGTTGCTAAATTCGTGGTCTGTAGCAACACAATCAACGCACTCAATTTTTACATCGTTGCCATTAGCATCTGTGTATTGAAATGTTGCATTGAATTTGGTTCTTGTAGATCCAAGTGTAACAACATTTGTTTCATCCCCTACTGATGGTGTGTCTGCAGTAGTGTCTACTGTTCCAAACAACTTCGCAATAAATGCATGATCATCTGTGATAAGACTTAACTTACCCTCAACAAGATCCAAAGGTTTTTCATCAAATATGGTAAAATTACCAATGGTCTTGATCTGTTCAATATCTGCCTTAACAGACAGACTCCATTCAGTCACATTTTTAGACTGAACACTATCTATTGATATCTTTCCTTGAGTTCCAAAAAATAATGTCATTCTTAATCATCCTCCATGTTGGTTTTTTTGTTTTGCATTTTCTTTTTCTGAAACTCAATCAATTATGATTCGTGTGAACCTTATCGTAATTTGCTTTCTCATAATGCCCTCGGCAACTTCACTATTAATTGTCTTCATACTGACTCTTTCGTAATTGTTCAATCCATCAGATGCCAGTTGATTTTGATTAATTCGTAATGTGTCGGCTATTGCTCTTGCGATAGCATCTCTTAGCTTAGTTCCTTCAAACTGTTCTGTATCCTTTTCATAGATCACTCCAGCTTTAACCCATACATTGATATCAATGTCAATGATTTGTTTTTCACTTTTAGTTCCAACAGTTACTTTTGATGCTGGCTCGTCTGCATCAGTTACAGAAACTCTTGGATAAGATGGATTGCCTAAATTTACATTTGGAAAGTCTGGATAAATCCATTCACTAGAACGAGAAGTATTGTAATCATACAGATTGCTTCTTAGCAAATCTTGAACTATTATAATTGGTTCTTTGTCCATTGTTTGACTCCTCGCTCTTGAAGATACCCAAACTTTACTGTTTGAATCGCTTTTTTGCTTTCTCAACCACTTCTTCTCCCACGCTTGGGAAATTGTGATTTACAGCATTTCTCATGAAATGTTTTGCAGGTATTGTTCGAGTTCCTTCTTCTTGGAACAATCCATAAAACACTCCATCGGCAATATATCCTGTGACTTCATCTTCAAAGCCTACATGCAAAGATGCGGCTAAGATCCCTGACTTTTTAGGGCAGTCATCAAATGCATCAGAATGAATCTTAGGAAGCACTTTCCTTATCGATTCGTGAACATCTTCCTTAAAGCCCTTATCGGCAAAGGAGTCCACTTTCTTTCTGATTCTTGCCAGGTCAGGACTCTCTATTTTGATCTTGACCATAGAACTAAATCATGTTTTTTTCTTTATATTATTTCAGCCTAAGATGTAGCACCTTGTACACCACTGTATCACCAACTGTGTGATTAGTATTTTTGAGGATCTTATGTTCAACTCCCCCTTTTAGTATTGTATCTGTTTTTGAGTCGATGATCAAAGTCCCATTTTCATAACTGGATTTTGTAAAACACTTAATGTCTCCAATGTTAAACCCACCTTCAGGTCTAAAGTTTTCCTCTTCCCCAGTTATTTCTTGCCAGACCACTTTGATAATTGTATCTTGATTTGAATCTGAGATTAAACTTCCATAATCAGGATCAACTGTAGTGGTTTTTCTTCTTAAAGTTACATCTATTCCAAGATCTAAGTCCACTATTTTGTCAAAGTCTTCTGTATTAATTTCCATTTTTATCCTTGAGGTGAGTTATCTCCATAATTTGTATTTGGAGATGATTCTCCTTGCGTAACAGATGCACCTATGAACGATTTTTTATCATCTACTTTGAGATATTCTTTTAATGTTAGGAGACTCTCCTTTGCACTGATCTCATAAACTTTTATTTCTTTGATAGAAGATGCTTCTAAGTTTTTCTTGTCTACTGAGAATTCTCCAACTTTATATGAAAGTCCTGAAGTAGTAGCTAGACCAGCCCCACTTATTCTAAGTAATAGCTTAATAACTGCAAGATCTGTAACAATTTGTTGGACTGTTGGATGCAATGGATCTGTCTCTTCAAAACCAATTCCTATTTTTTTGGTAGATAAATCAATGAAGTTACTTGCTTCTTGAATCCATTGAATAATTTCTGCATCAGTCACGTCTGTATCAACGTGTTTATTGCCTATCCTGGATTTTACTATATCTATTGTTGTGTATTCTTTTTGAACCATTTTACTTCTTCTCTTTTTGGATTGCCTTTTCAATTCCAAGTAATGCTGAAACTACAAGTCCAGTGTATAGGGTATATTCATGTGGGAAGATCTCTGGATTGTTTTGTAGAAATTCTGCACTGAATTGAATAAGTGTTAAAAGTATAGATGCACCTAATCCTTTAAGGAATCTCTTTGCACCTAGCTTTAATCTTAATTTCCAATCGTACTCTCCATTCACATATACGTTTGTCATAATTATCCCTCCTATGTTTGTTTTTTGAATACAGCAATTATTTTGCCATTCCACAATTGGTTCATGAATATCAGTTCCCATCCGTTGTTACCTAAATTGTTCAGAGCTAATTCTGAAACATCTTTAATTCTTCTTTGTACAACTTTGTATTTCCAATTAGCCATCTTGATTACCCACCTGCTGGTTCAACTTCTATACTGTTTATTGATGTTCTTTTTTCAACAGCCATATGTGACTCATCCTCGTTGAGTTCGATAAAAATTTCTTTTCTTTCGGCTACACCCAAATCTTGTTCAAGCCACTTGATGACGAGTCCCCTATCATCATGGCTCTTTAAGATTAGAGAGTTTGTTACATAATTGAGTCCGTTTTCGATTTCATCTATTTTTTCTTGAACTGTTACCATGATTAATCACCTTTCAACCTGTATCTTATGATGCCTCCTTTGATTTTTCTATTACCTGAAAGTTTCTTCACTTCGACTTTGATTGAACTCTCAAAGAATAAAGGAGTTGGATATGAATCACAAAAAGAATTACTTGCTGTATTCATGAAAGTGTCTTGTTCATCTTTTGTGAGTTTGACTTGGTTCTTGAGGTCTTCAAGATTAAATTCATAATATGTTTCTCCATCAATTGTTACCTTGACCACGACATCAGATAAGTTATTGAATGAAAGTTTCATCATGTCTATGAAACCCTCATGGATAATTTCAAAGATAGTCAAGTAATCTGTGGTTAAGTCTACTTGGGTCGCGGGGTTGTATAATTCTATTTTTCCTTTGTATGTTTCAGCTGTTGCCATTTAGTAATACCCCTGCCATCTGGCAAAAACCAATCTTGCTCCAGCATCCATTCTTCTTCTATGGAGAACTATTCTTTTTATTCCATCTCCTACTACTTCTTCATTAAGATCGAAGTTCACATTGCTAATATTTGAGAAAGCTATAGAGATAAGACTCCAGTTTACATGACCATCGCTTCCTGTTGCGTCTTCTCCATTATTGTCTAACCATAATGCAACATATGATTCTTTTGCTCTATCTTCAGATGATCCAAGTAGCTTCTGAATTCTAATAGTCTCCCCATTTGGAATTATATAATAATCATAATCAGCACTATTTCCCCCAACATCATTAAACTTGGTTTGTTTAACTTCAGTTGTACCTATAGGTGGACTTGGTGGAGGTAATGCAACAAGCATTCTTCCAGAAGCATCAACAAAAACCTTCTTGCTTGAATCAGTTGCATCTTCTATTTTTACTGATCCAAGCAGTCCGTTCCCACTGGTAGCGCTTACTAATAATCTTCCATTTGCATCCACTTTAGCTTTTTTGTCATTGTCAATTGGATCTACAATAATGGTATCATTTGCTCCCTGCTGTTCAGTTTCAACGAGAAGTCTTCCAGAGGAATTGACTTTTGCTTTCTTATTTGGATCAATTGGATCAGTAATTATTGCATCGGGAGATATAACAAGATTTGTGTCAACAAGTAATCTTCCATCTGAATTAACTCTTGCTTTATAGATAGCCCCACTTCCATCTTTTAACATAATCTCTTGAAGAGGATTAAGTTCATTTACGTTGATACTTCCATCTGTTTTGATAGTTAATGCTTCAGCTACTGTTTGAATAGCTTTGGTAGCTTCTTTCAATTGTTCAAGTAATTCAATTTCAACTCCCATTATTGAATCACCACCACAGCATTTCCATCTGTTACAACAGGGACAACTCTTTCTCTAAGTAGGAATCCTTTCTGATCTTTCCAATAATCAACGTGATCTTTAATTTCAACAGGCACTCTTTCAATAAACAGTCCTGCGTGATCTTTATCTAGAATGATGATAGTCCCTTTTGGAACAGATGCATTGATTATGACATCCATAGCATATGATTGAAGTTTTTCTTTTAGTTCTTCTCTTTGTCTTAATGATTCTGCTATGTCTGGGTTAATTACTAGCTTATTTGGCGTATATTTATGATCTTCTAAGAACTTCATACCTTCATGAATATTTTTTATTAGAGGCGTTTCTTTTACGCTTGGGTGGCTCTCTGCACTTATGATCTTTCCTGATCCTGCAATAAGTGTTTCTATCACAATCTGATTTTCTATATCTGCAAAATGAAAACATTCTTTGAATGATTTTTGCATAATATATCCAAGATCATTATCTTCGAAACTTTCAGAAGAAAAAAGAAGAGGTAATTTTAATGTAAGTGGAAAAGCAATTACAGTATCAACTTCAAATAAAGAAATAGGGGCAGAGCCAAGAGTAGGAACTATCGCTCCATTGACTCCTTTAATTTTACTTATCTTAGTTGCAGATCCAATTGATAATGGTTGCAGTTTAAAGAGAGCAGGACCTAAACGAAACTTATTTGTCTCTACTATTATCTGAGATTTTACACTAACTAAATCCATAGGTCACCCTCCATAGAGAAGATAAAAAAATGTGATCGGTTAAGATCACAAAATCATCTTCGCTATTGCATTGTCATCAAGGACTGCTGGTGCTACCCTTTCAGTTAGTGTAACTCCACCTGCAAGATCTCTTAATGGATCTTCAAAGTTCTTCAACTTCAGAGGTCGTCTTTCAACTAACACAACTGCCCTGCTATCCAAAGCAATAACAGAACCTGCTTCCACAGCTGTAGTTTCAAGAACCCTTAATCCAGAGACATTACCGATGATTCCATCTTCGTCAAGTCTATCAAAAGCCTTATAGCCCTTGCTAATAAGATCTTTCTCAAGCTTAGCGATATCATCAGGATGACCTACTAAGAACTTGGCTTTGTAGTTATTCTTGTTGACAGCATTTCTTAGAGTAATAACGTCTTCCTGGACAAACTCTCCTACAGTCTTTGGAGACACAGTGTTTGTAGTATTACTTATTACTCTGAAGATTTCATCATCTTCTTTAGCAACAACATCTTCTGTTGCCATATCTGCTTTTAGTTTAATCACGTCAAAAGCTGAATCTTCGATAGCTTCTGATGGAACAGCAAATGCTTTTCCAATCTTATATGGTGTGATAACCACATCGCCAAATGTACTTACATCTAGTGGGATTTCTCCAAGTTCAGGAATAACATACGCTTTTCCTTTACCCATCTTGGGGATTTTTATTGAAGAGCCCTCGCTCAAATTTATTAATCGCAAGATTTGACGACCAACCCTTTCTCTTGTAGCAACCTTGAACACATTAGCGTCAATGATTTCTTTAATGATAGGTGCCGCATCTTGTGTTGAAAACAGTTCTTTCATTGATTTCATTGTGATCTTTCCTCCTCTATTTGATTATTTTAACAGGAATCTTTTTCACAACGGAAGTTCCACCTGCACTATTGTCGATTTTCTCATACGCTTTTGCTACTGATGTTCCAAGATTCAAAGCAATTAACGTACTTGCATCTTTCAATTCCAATGCATCGCCAACATTCACTGTCTCTGCAGCTCCAACTTCTACATCAAGGTAGAAAGTACCAATACATGCCAATGAAATTGGATTATTCGCTAACGAGTCTCTGATACACACTCCTAAGATGTCTGCACCTGCCACAGCTGGTTGTAAGTCAAGACCTACAAACTGCCCTTTGGTAAGATCTGCTGATGCCATTAGCATACTTGGACTCTTACCTTCATCAATTTGAATATCGTATGTCATTTTTATTCAGCCTCCATCCCAAGGGCTTTCGCAATCTCCTGCTTAGCATCCTTATGTTGATTTGAATTATTGACAAGAGTCTTTCTGTCACCAACACCTTTGTGCAGTTCCATCATTTTCTCTGTCTGTTTTGCATACAGATCAAAGCCACCTTTCTCGTCAAGTTCTCTTAGTTCTTTTAGTCTGTCTTCTTTTGACATTTCTAAAATTCCGAGTTTCTCTTCTGACTCAATCTGTTTCTTTAGAACTTCATCACGAGCTTCTTGCTTGATCTGTTTTAGTTCTTCAATTACTGCAGTGTGTTGTTTAGACAACTCCTCGTGTTTTGCAGTAAGTTCCGAAATTAACTTGTCTTTTTTATCAGACTCTGATTTTAATTTATCAATCTCGGAGTTTTTGGCATTAAGTTCATCTGAAGCTTTCTTCAGTAGGACTTTTGCCTGTTTCAATTCTTTTGGTTCATCATCCATTGTAAAATCTCCTCCATAGGTTTTTCTATTTGCTTTGACTTTCGCATACCATATGCAGGACAGTCATCCAGAACTCAATTTTTTACAGGCTTAATCTTAGCATCTTTACATGCGGGGTCATCAACTAAACTTAATTCCTTAAACTCAAGATTACGAGCCACAGGTTTACCATCAACCTCATCTTTATCTATGAGTACGCCGACACTAACAGAATCAATAAGTTTGTCGAGTAACTTTTGTGCAATCTCTTCATCAGTTACGATTGCTTCAAACTCGATCCACTTTTTCTCAGGAACATAAACTGATTTGATTACTTTTCCAACTATATCTCTTGAACTTGATGAGTGATCTATTCTTAGTGGTCTTCCTACAAGACTTTTACATCCTTTCTCAAGTTCTTTAGCTGGATAAAATATTCCGTTCCATTCTCCCTCACTAATTGCTACTCCTAATATTCTTAGTTTAGTTCCTTCTTTTAGAACATGGAGAATTTTAACGTCATCAATAGTTACATATTCAAGATTTTTGAGATCTTGTCTTTTATTATCTTCAATGACTTTTTTACCTTTAAGCCAATCCTTAGCTTTATCCATAGTCCAATTATATGGATCTTTCTTGTTGAATCTGAAACTTTGTAAAGCTAAATTTGCTCTTGTACTATCCTTTAGAAATCCGACTATAATTGATATACCGCTTCCTAAATTACGTCTTTTAAGAGAATCACCAATAAATGATGATGGTTCTTCCAACATAAAGGAAATTTCATTTTGTGTTTCATCAAAAACCTCTAGATCTTGCTTTGGTTTTTCTTCATCAAGATCTTGAATAAGTTCAATGAATTGATTAATCTCTTCTGACGTAGAATAATTATTGGCGATGAAACTATCAATAATATTTTTAGAATCGTATGAATCTTCTATTGTCTTATCTAGTTCTTCAATAAAACTATTTATCTCTTTGATAAGCTCATCTGTCATAGATAAAGAAATCTATTTTTTTCTTTATATTATTTTATTAGAGTGTACATAAACCTTATTTTTCCAGCTTAGCAAGCATACTTATTCCTTTTTTATTGATTACAAATAATTTACCATGATGATCCTCTGGATTAAAACAATCAATTAGCTTAAACTTCCATAACTCATTTAAAGTAAAAGAAGATTGAGTAATATCTACTTTCTGCTCCTTTTTAACATCAGTTGCAGTTAGTGGCTTTTCAGATTTAGCAAGGAACTTTAGAACTTCGATCCTTCGATTACCTCTTTTAAGCCAAGAGTAGGTTTTCCAGTCAAATGATAAATTTATTGTCATAACTAGAGAATAACTAAATCACAACTAAAAACAAACTCGAGAAATATCGTTATCCCTAAATGATAGCAAAGTATTTAAAAAAGGTAAGCGCTTCACTCAATATGGCTCGTAAGAAAGAGATTCAAAACGAGATACTAGAGAAATCATTCAAAGAAGTGAAACAATATCTCAAATCAATGGATCAAAGAACTAAAGAGAGTAAACTAGAATTTTCATTGGCAAAACAAGAGTTTCTAGCCGAATTAGAAGACCTTGCATCTGCATGGTTTACTCAAAGAGTGAAAGAAGTCCATGCTAAAAAAACAAGAAAAATATCCTAAAATGACAAAAATTATATCTTTTAAGGTATTATCCACTCTCAGGGGTGAGTTTTAATTAATAGGGGGTATCCAAAATGAAAGAAGTATGCATACTGTTAAAGAAAGATAACAGCGGACTAATGGTTTTCAAAGACCAAAAACTTGCAGAAGAATATCTACAAGAATGGGGATTTAACAAATTTGACCACGATGTTTGGGCTAAGACTGAAGAAGATATTGAACTTGGAAACTATTACAAATTATTAATCCAAGAAGTGATATCCAACAAGGATTCAGATATTAAAAAGTAATTTATTTCAAGAGTTAAATTAATTTACCATCATAATTGATTATTAAATTTGTATCAAATCAATGCTTCTTTTTAATTGATTTCTTAAATTCATCCCAAGACATAAATCTTTTTTTATCTTTCTCAGGTAGAACACAGATATTCACATGATTATGAAAAAAATCCAGAAAATCATGTTTTGAGAACTCCATATTCAATCCTTTTGCTACTAATTGCTGAAATTTAACTCGACATTCTTTTCTTTGATCTTTATTGTAATAGCATTTCCTAAAGCAGTTTGTTCTTTGATACCATTCAACATAATATGAAATACTTTTTTTCTTATGCTTTGATTTTACATTTGCAAGTACTACTTGAATTTCATTATAACTTATTGATTCATCATTTATTCTTTGTTTGATATCTTTGAGTTTATCTTCTGGAGATTTTATTGCATACAATATTTTATGAACTTTCTTTGTTGTTATTACTTTTTTAAGAGGTACTTGATGATATTCCACTAGATTTGCGATATGATCCCAAACAGTTCCAATCTTTAAGTTTCTTTGTTTAGCGATGTTATCAATAGATACTCCTCTATTAATTAATTGTAGAGTTTTTTGTTGGGTAAAGTCAATTTTACTTAAATCTACTTTTTTATGAAAATTCTCATGTTTTTTTACTGCAGTAATTTTTACTTCAGATTGAGCAGGGAAAGAATGGTTTAATTTACTAGTCATCCGTTTTCTATATTTGTATGTGTTAGCATGTGATGCATAGGCAATCCATCCCTCATATTTTTCTATTACTTTTTCACGTTCTATTTTTTCCAATTGGTAATCTTTTTTCATAACTTCCATTTTTTTCTCAAATTTTCTCATATTCTTTTTCACAAGAAGTTTGTGATGATAAAAAACTCTGATTCCTAAAAAAGGAATTCCCTTTTCTAATTTTATAATTTGAGATTTAAATGGATGTAATTTTAGTTCTAATTTTTCTTTGAGAAACTGGTCTATCTTTTCCTTATACTCTTCTAATTGAATTCTAGATTGATGTAGGATTACAAAATCATCTACATATCTTATATAATATTTTGCTCGCAGTTTTTGTTTAACATATTGATCAAGCTCATTAAGATACACGTTAGCAAAGAATTGAGATGTTAGATTTCCTAAAGGCATCCCCTTACTCGATACTTTTCCTTGATGATTATTTAATATAATTCTAATTAGCCACATTAATCTCCCATCATGAATTCTTTTACATAGAAGTTTTATTAAAATCTCATGATCAACTGTATCAAAATAACTTTTAATATCTGCTTTAAGAACATAACATTTTATAGTATTATTCTTAGATACTTTTCTCTTGAAAACATCAAATCGTTTTATCGCATTAAGAGTTCCTTTACCAATTCTATTAGCAAACGAATCATGAACAAATCGCTTATCAAAAACAGGTTCTATAACGTTACATATTGCATGATGAATGACTCTGTCTCTAAATGCAGATTTACTAATTTTTCTTGTTTTTGGATCTCGTAGAATGAATGTTTTTAATGGTCTTGGTTCGTATGTATGTAAAAGAAGTTCCGATCTTAATTGTAATAAATTTTCCTTTAAATCTTTTTCAAAATCAATCACATACTGCTTTAGTGTTTTTCCCCTTCTGGCTCTTTGAAATGCTAGCTCTAAATTTTCATATGAACAAACTTCATCATATATTTCTACAAGAATGTCTTTTTTATCACCCATAGTAATATACAGTATCTTACATTTATTTATTAACGTTGTTCAAAGGATATGTAATATACAGTATAATACTGTGTTTATTAGTTATATACAGTATTATACAATATATGACTGATTCAAAAAAAGAAATCATCGAAAGATCTGTAAAACAGTTGAATACTTACGGGAATGGAATTGGAGTTTTGGTCACTCGTGAAGCTAAAGCTATTGGTTTAAAGAGCGGCAGTAAAGTACAAGTTAGTGCAGTCAGATCAGGCGATAAAGAGTTCATAATTATTGAAAAATTCCCCATAACAGAGTAATGTTTATGTTGGAGAACTTTTTAAAGAATTACCTATTTCTTTATAAATAACAGAGTACTAAAGCAAATAAGGACTACTTATAAGTGACTAAATATAGAAAGATTTAAATAGTAGTTGTGCTTACTACATAGTAACAACATGTAAATATTATGTGGTTTATATGGTGAATGTATAATGAATGAATTTACACTAACAAAACAAATCAGCAAGCAAGGAGCTCAGAATATAATCATTATTCCTGCATTCCTAAGAGATAAACTTAGACCTAAAACGCTTGTTGAAATTAAAATAAAAATTCTAGATGGAGAAGTACAAAATGGCAACTGAAAAAAAAGATCATAAGGAAATGAGAAAACATTTCGTTCAAACTTTGTATGACACACTTGATGGCGTTGTATCTCCAACGCCTTATATGGAGATTACAGAAGGAGATAATGTTGATGTGAAATTTTTAAATGGAAAAGGAAGATTACCTTCTCCAAATTCAACCGAAGTAACAGTACTCGATATTGATACTGCATCCATGTTTTTTGATGATTTTCACGTACTCTATGAAGGTGTAACGGGTGTTGGAAAAACGTACACGAGTGATGCCTTATTCAATGCAGTATTCGGTCCTGATGGGCATTACACTCTTAGACTAAGTGGAGGAGTTTTAGGCAGTTCAGCTCTTGAACCTTTTACTAAAACCACTTTAGAGAATGGAGTACCAAAAACAAGGATTGACCAAGAAAAATGTTCTAAATACGGAGCATTATTTATTGATGAAATTAACAGAGGAGATAGTCAAGAAGTATTTCAAGTAGTTGATGGCGTAGTACACGTCAATGGAGATACTGGTTACTTAAGGCTTCCTATTCCTGGAAAAGATGGTAGTTACAAAGGACTTGCTATCTTAGCTGCTATGAACCCTGCGGATGCAGAACATAGTGCTGCACTTGACCTTGATATCGCAGGAGAAAACAGATTCTTAAAATTCAAATTTCCTAATGGAGTTGCAGAAGCAGGTTCAAGTCAGTTAGAAAAAACATTAGCAGGAGATTTACACGAACAGTTTTGGAGTGAATTTGCTAAACGTTCAGGTGTAAAAGGAAGCTGGAAAGAAGTTTATCCAGTTATAACAGACCCTGAGCAGTTCCCATCTCAACTTGACGGTCAAACAAGAGAATTTATTGATGCAGCTCTTGGGTATGTAGGTTATGATCCTAAACAAACATTTGAAAGAAATATTGAATTACTACAACAAGCAGGTGTTACTCCAAACTTTTCAGTTAGAGATGATAATAATTATAGAAAGATTC
Organism: Candidatus Woesearchaeota archaeon; assembly: GCA_021736975.1. Taxonomy (GTDB): domain Archaea; phylum Nanobdellota; class Nanobdellia; order Woesearchaeales; family 21-14-0-10-32-9; genus JAIPET01. Next base: position 34,126 of record JAIPET010000001.1, on the reverse strand, counting down.
TTGATGCACAAGGTAAATTAAAGCACGGATTTGTTAGACGTGATCTTAGAAAAATCAGAGATTTATCACGACTTCTTGGATTTATTAAAGGAGTAAAAGATGGTTCGTATGATGCATCTGTTGGTTTAAATGATGTTACTGCAGGAATTGGAGTAATTTTAGAAAGTAAGACAATTACAGGTACTGATTATGGTAGTTTAATGGCTCTTGTAAATGATGCTAGATCAGCTTATGCTGATATGCATAAGGGTGCTGGAATTCCTGAAGGTTATGGATTAAGACAAGCTGCATGGCAAGGAGCCATTAAAGTTGGTCAAGAACATGGATTTAAGGAATATCTTAATTTCTTACAACATAATATGTCTCAACTTAATACTCAAGCAACAAGTGCAGCTCAAGCAACAATGAGATCAAGAGTGTTAGCTGACCTTGTAGTGCTTGATCATTTTAGTAGGTCATATGAGGGAGATATTTCTTCTGCTCTAAAAGAAAGAGGACCTGAAGCAATAAAAGCTTTTGGAGAAATCTATCAATCTAAAAAAGGACAAAGCAGTATCTATGAGCACAGGTTAGGTTCTATTGTGAGGTAGATAAAATGACTCGAATAATTCCTGATAAAGATTTGGAGAAATTCATTCAAGCTACTGGTTGGATTCCTGGACAAGAAATACCTGTAAGACAACCTGTTAATAACCCAAATAGAACACAACCCATTACTTCTCAAAGTATCGTTAATATTGATGATATCTTGAAGGGAAAGACTTTTTTTAGTGAAAAAAAGAAAGATGGTAATTATATTGGTTTAGCAGTTGCTTTAGGTGAAGCTTTAGATTATGTTGGAACTGATGGTTATGTTGCCACAATGCCCGAACTTATTTCTGCTAAATTAAAAGCAGAAAAAAGTCATGATTTTTGGCAAAAATGGTATGCAGTTCATACTGAAGAAAACATCGGAATTGATCAAAAAGGTAGGTTTTATTCTGCAAATGAGCCTGTTTTAGTAGTTGTTAATGGTGGAGGAATACTTACACCTGATAGAATTATGAAAGCCTATGGTGAGGGTTTAATTAGCAATAGTGCGAGATATGAAAATCAAGAGTTTGATAATCTGTTAGATGGTAAATTAGCTGATGGTTCTCAGATTGAATTGTTTTCTTTTGAACAAATAAAAGATGGTGTTTCTGGTTTACCTCATAGGTTTGGTGTTGTTATGCCTTATTCTATAGCTCAAGGAACTAAATCAGGTTATCATCAAAAGAAAGATTTTATGAAAAATCCTTTAGTTATTGCTCGAGCAGGAGGACTTGAGAATTTAGAATCATATTATGAAATGGCAAAAGCAAGTGATGGTGATTTAGGTTGTTATCATCCTTTTGGTGGTCGTGATGCTAGTACTCCTCAGGGCCGTGTCCTGTTCCTTAACTATAGTTATTTCGGTCTCAGCGGCGCCAATTATCTTAACAATTATGGCCGGTTTGTCGGGGTAGCGCCGGAGGCGCCAAGCGCGCGAAAATAGAGAAGGTATCAAACAATGAAAGATATGCAATTGCTTCTTAATGAAGCTGAACGTGACTGGCGTGATGACGTCAGGAGAGACTTTCCTTTACGTAGTGATACTCCTGTTATTCGAAGAGTTGCACAAAATGGTCGTGACTGGACATTTTCAACTGATCTTAAAAGAATTTATGCAGAAATTTCTCAAGATAATAATTTAGCTCAAAAGTTTGAAGATGTTGTTGCTAAGTATTGGGATGGAACTCCTGAAGAATTAGCAAAAGAGACTTTACATTACTTATTACATCATGAACTTTATCATCCTATTGAAGCTCCTTTTAGTGTTGAAGGAGAAAATAATGATAACAAATTAATCCACCAATCCATTAGACGTGGTGTTGTAAAAGCTGAACCAAATCTTAGTCCACTTGAACAAGTAGTTAAGGTTCAAGCATCTCAAAATGGAGTTAAAGATTTTATTTTAGATAATCGTTTCGCATTAGATAATAAAAAAGGAGAGTATGTTAGAGATGATATTATTCCTACTTGGGACTTGTTAGAATTACAAGATTCTCCTTCTGAAACTAATTTTTATACTGTTACAAGATTCTTGTATGGTGTTATGTACGGTCCTGCAAGCACTCATGGCTTCTTTGAAGGTAAATCTGGCAAAGAAGGAGTTGCTGTTGCTGAGAAAGCTTTAGGTAGTTTAATTGGTCAATCTGTTGATTTACCTAAATCAAAAGGAGCTTCGTTAGTCGATAGAGCTAAATCTTTATTTGGAAGTGGTTCTGATCAAGAGAATTATGAGCGTGTTCAAGCCTATGTTAGTGATATTAGAGAGGTTTTTTCTGGAGATGATAGATATAAAGGTATTGAACGTTTTATGGCTGTATTAGGTCCTTATGTTCAGAAAGGAATGCCTCAAGGAAGACCTGATATGCAAGGTGCTGGTAGCGGTGCTTCACCTCAAAATATTTTACAAGATTTATTAGATGACATGACGCCTGTTGAACAACAACAATTCGTTCAAGGATTAGCTCAAGAAAGTGATGGTGATTTACAACAAGCTGCATCTCAGATGCAACTTCCTCAAGATGTTGATAATAAAAAACCTGGCAGTAAAGATTCTAGTGCTGATGAGATGAAAAATCTTGATGTTTTAGCTACACATGAATTTTACAAACGAAATCATCCTAAGGTTCAAATTCTTGGAGGTCAAAAAGTTGGCGAGAGTGTTATAGTTGGAAAACAAGAATATTGGAATCTAAAGAAGAGTACTGTCCTTACCGAAGACCAATTAAGTAGAGTAAATCTTGGAAGAATCAGTACTTTACAAAAGAAAACTCGTTTGCCATGGCTTATGGATATAGGAAATAGCACTTATAGACTTAACGAGTATGAATTAAAAGAGCGAGATCTTAAAGATATTGTTTATGTTGATGCTCATATGAATGTTCCTGATATGGTTGAGTTTTATCTTGACAGTTCAGGAAGTATGTTTGGCGGTACTGCTGGCAGATATAAAGTAAATGACGGAAGTAGATGGGATATGTTAAGTCATGTCATGTATGGTTTTGTTGATGCTTTACATCAAGGAGAAAAGCAGGTGGGTAAACAAACAAAAATGAGAATTCATAATTTTGGTAATTCTCAAGTAAGTTCAGATATTGTAACTGTTGATCAATTTTGGAAAGGAGAAACAGGACCTTTAGGTGCTTTGTTTAAGCCTAATAATGGTTATGATGAAGAAGATATCAGTATCACAAATTATCGTGATGGACAGCAAAGAACATATGTTGTTGTAACTGATGGTAGTTTAGTTATTGATGGTCGAACACAAAGAGAAGCCAAGAAAATGAAAGAAATAGCAAGTAATCCTAATAATCATGTTGTACTTTTTGAAATTGGTGGAACTTATGATCTAGGAAATGCCGTAAGAAATGATCCTAACATTGTTTATCATCCTGTTCACGATAAGGATAAAATGCTTCAGGCTGGACTGGAGGTGTTACTTTCAAAATGACTCGAATAATTCCTGATAAAGATTTGGAGAAATTCATTCAAGCTACTGGTTGGATTCCTGGACAAGAAATACCTTTAAGGCAACCTGTTAATAACCCAAATAGAACTCAACCTGCTATGCCTCAAAACATGGTTAATATTAATGATATATTAAAAGGCAAGATGTTTTATGATGGCAATCTTGCTGATGCTTTGCAACAAGCTTTAGAACATGCTGGAAGTACTGGTTATGTTGCTACAATGCCTGAACTTATTGCAGCCAAAGTTAAAGCTGGAAAGAATCATGATTTTTATAAAAATTGGCTTACTGTTCACACAGAAGAAAACATCGGAATTGATCAAAAGGGAAGATTTTATGGTGCTAATGAACCAGTCTTAGTTTTAGTTAATGGCGGAGGAATACTAACTCCTAAACGTATTAAACAAGCTTATGATGAAGGATTAGTAAGTGGTAGTGCTAAATATACAAATCAAGAGTTTGATGATTTACTGGATGGTAAACTTCCTGATGGCTCTGGAATTAAATTATATCATTTTGATGATGAAATTAAAAAAGGTGTTTCTGATTTACCTCATCAGTTTGGAATTGTAATGCCTTACTCAGTAGCTCAGAATACTGAATCTACTTATGTTAAAAAAAGGGAGTTTTTAGCAAATTCTTTAGTGATGGCAAGAAACGCAGGAATGCAAAATTTAGAAGAATACTTTGAAAGAGCAAAAGACACGTCTGATGATACCTTAGGTTGTTATCATCCTTTTGGTGGTCGTGATGCTAGTACTCCTCAGGGCCGTGTCCTGTTCCTGTACAGTGATTATGGCGGTCTCGGCGGCGACGATAATCTATACGGTGGTGGCCGGTTTGTCGGGGTAGCGCCGGAGGCGCCAAGCGCGCGAAAATAATCATCCAAAGAATCTGAAAACAAAAACGTTTTTATATAAGATATATTCTTACTACTTTGTCTCAGCTGCTTTATTAAAAGCAATGAAGTAGCTTGGAACTACACGTCGTTTCACTATGACAGCCTAGCTGTTATAAAATACAACCACGACACCTAATGTGTGAAGTGGTGGTGGCTTTCCAGAAAGTGAAATGGCTACTCTTGGGGCCGTGTCCTGTTCCTTAACAATAATTATAACGGTCTCAACGGCAACAATAATCTAAACAATAATGGCCGGTTTGTCGGAATAGTCAGGCTAAGTGGGCTGAGACACCTTTTATTTTTTTATTTTAGAAAGTATTTCTTTAATTACATTAACTGTTACTGCATTCCCCATCATAGAATATCTTTGTGTTTCAGAGACTCCTTTTGTCCAGTTATCTGGAAACCCTTGAGCTCGTTCAGTTTCTAATGGAGTCAATCGTCTAATGTATTTCTGAAATAAACGGAATATGATTTCCTCCTGATTTGCTTGTGGGTATTGTTGGAGCAACTCCTGATATAGAATAGATTCTTTTGCTTTGATAATCTCCATCATATTGGAGTTCCAACCCTTTCGGATTCGCTTTATTAAATATTTCAATGTTTGATCCGTAAGGTAATATTTTTCTTTTGGATTTTTCTCTATGATATCCAATAATGTACACTCTTTCTCTGTTTTGGGGAACTTTGAAATCCTTGCTGTTAAGAACCATCCATTCAATACAATACCCCAATTCATCCAGCCGTTGTAAAATGTAGGCAAAAGTTTTCCCTTGTTTGTGACTGAGTAGGCCTTTAACGTTTTCGAGGAGTAAATAATCAGGTTTTTTGCTTTTAAGAATTCTTTCAATCTCAAAAAACAAAGTGCCTCTTGAATCTTCGAAACCTTTCCTTTTTCCAGCAATGCTGAATGCTTGACAAGGAAATCCTGCACATAATAAATCAAAGTTAGGTATGTCTTTTGGGTTGATTTTTGTTGCATCACCAAAATTCTTGTGCTTTGGAAAGTGCTTTTGATATATTTGAACTGAGTATGTATCAACTTCTGAGAATCCGATACATTTTGCTTTTGGTATTGCTTTTTTGATCCCAATTTCAAATCCTCCCACTCCAGAAAACATAGAGAAATATTTCAATAACGATCACCTACTAACTAAAACTATTAGCAAACCAGCCACATCTGCATCTAGGATGAATTGGAAGAATTCCATCTGATAAATCAATCGGCACTACTTGATTATCAGGTGAAGCTTCTAAACATTGTTCACAAGCACCAGGTAATGTAACCATTCTAAGTGTTTTAACTTTTAGATCCTTGAAACTTTGAATATTCCCATTAATGAAAGATCTTTGTAATTCAGTTCTAGCAATTAATTCAGATCTAGTTCCCATCTTATTGAATCTTCCACTTGTTCCTCCAAACTTTTCAAATACAGTTTCAATATCTTCTTTCAATTGAGTTACTCCTTTTCTTGCTTGAATACCTTCACGTAGAACTCTTTGTGTTTCCCTTAACAAATCATCACTAACCTTACCTGCAAGTTTAGAAGAAGAAAGATCTAATGCTTTAAGTGCTGGCTCATGAACTGTACTTTTAATCTTGATTCCTGCAACAACAGGATTATTTTTCTTGATAAACTTCTCTCCCAAGTTTATTCCTTGTTTGAATTTCTTTTTAGAGTCCAGAAATATTGCAGCTGCTAATGCATCTCTTTCAGGAGCAAGTAGTTCAGAATCAATAATAATATCTTCAGCTTTGAGTTTGTCAAGATCATCTTTAATATCATATCTCCCATCAATCTCTTTTAAGAATTTCTTTCTTATCTTGTCAAAGATCTTATTAGCTCTATGTATAAGTATGTGTTCATCTTTGATAAATCTAGATTTAATTGGTTGACCTAACACTTCTAAAACACCCGGTGCTTCCATGATACTAGCATCAGATCCTGCAAACTTCTGAGCATAAGGCATAAAGACATCATTAAAATCTTCATCTTCCACAATCATTAAATCTTCATTTCCTAAAAAGTCATCTGAATTAAAAAAATCTCCTGATGAAACATTAGAGATGTCTTGGCTATTTTCTTTTGGGGGTGAAGAAATAGGATCTAAGCCCATCTCTTGCCTGACTTCATCAGGAGTAACAACTCCATACTTCAGATAGATTTCCCTTTCTTGTGCAAGTTCAAGATCAGTCTTTGATTGTAAAGAATTAAATTGAATTCTAACAGTATTTTCTTCAACTTTCAATATCTTTGTAAATAACTCTTTTTCTAATACTGAAGAAACGAGAGATTGTATTCCTCCAATGTATAAGAAGAAATTCTGTTGCTCAGTTTGAGAAGATGCTCTATTAGTATTCTCTCCTGTGCCAAGCAGAATAGTTTTAGGAACTCCAGTACCTGCAACTATTTGATCAATAAAATATTTCAGATAACCTTCTCCTCCTTTTAGAGATGGCGCTTCAAGAACTTTAATCTCATAATAATAAGGCGTAACAAATTCAGATTTAGAATTAATCTTTTTATATTTCTCACTTTCTTCTTCAACCTGTTCTGATTCTGGTTGATGTTCTTTATCTCCTAATTTAACATGAAATTGAGGAAAGCCATGTCTGTAAACGGATTCAGCAAGACCTAGCTCAATATTTCTTTTAGCTTCAATAAGTTTAGTGACTGGCTCAATAATTCCAGTACCAGTTAATGAATCAGCGATTGTATTTATTCTGAAATGAATTACTTGACCAGGATCTAAGTCGATTGTCTTAGTTCCAACTTTCTGAACATACCCTTTAATCTTGCCTTGATCATCAAGATCTATTTCTCCTGCACCTGTTTTCTTAAACTCGATAGTTTTTGGATCAATTAAGACAAGATCTACAACTTTATCTTTTTCAGTTTTTGAGAAAACAATCTCAAGATATGCATTACCATAAATGTGTAAATGTCTAACAACATCAGTAAGAAGTTTAGGTAAATTTACTTTTGAATCAAAGTCAGATATGATTTCCCTTTGATCAATCTGTTCTTTGACATTCTCATCAATAATAAATTCATACCCTTTAGAAATAGCAAAATTACTGATGATGTTGACAGCTTGAAAAAGCATTTGATCGGTTTTGTAAATAGTTTCTAATTTAGTATAATTAACTGTAGAATAATCTACTGTGAGAGCAGTTTGCCTACTGCCACTATGTACTTTTGAAAGTACCATTACTGACTTATCTTTTTTTGCTGGAGCTTCGGACATTTTTCTTCTTAGCAGTGGTCTGAGACTTTTTCTTTGATAATTTAATTAACTCATTTTTTTCTTTATAATATTTCATCACAAAAGACTTATGCAAAACATAAAGTCTAATGTACCTACTATTTACAATCCTAGTTCCAGTCATTGTACTGACCACTGTAAGATCTGTATCTACAGGAAACTTACTTAGAATATGCCCTAATGCTTTCGGACCTTTCACTCCATTTTTCTGAGAATATCTTGATATGTAATTATAAATCTCAGATGCACTTTTTTTTCTTGGATAAAAATACAGTAATGCTTTTAGTATTCTTTTATCCCTTCTGTTCAAATCTTTTTTCTTAAACATAGTATGTTACCTCCTCTTTTATCTGACAATACTTGTCACAAAACCTCTAGACTCTGATTTCTTAGCTCCTTCTCCAGCATAAACAAAAGCAATAGGAATATCAGGGTGTACTCCTATCTCCACAATCTTACCATCTTCTAAAGCAAAACTAAGAAACTCTTGCTCTAACATCTGATACTTTTCTTTGGCTTCATCTGTTCCGTAAGGTATGATTACTTGGTTATTTTCAAACCATGTAGTCATCCTAAGAATTGCATTTGTCTTTGAGATAGAAAGGTCTGTGTCTCTGCTTCCTGTTCTAAGCATCTTTATTGGCAGACCTAAATGTTGTATTTCTCTACTGATTGCCATGATACTATTTTCTTCTAGTGTCATAACATCATAATCATAAACTGCATGAAGTTCTCTAAGTTTGTCCACTTGTTGTTGTCCACTTAATCCCTTCTGCCTATAATAATCACATAATAATAATCTCCCATCATTTAATCTGGCAAGTGTTAAGAATACTGAATAATTCGCACCTTTTCTATCTGAGAACGCAAAGTCTCCACCACAGTTTATAGTCATTACTTGGAAACCTGATTTGACAAGATCTTTCCTATTCTTGATTAGACCAATATTCTCATCTCTTGATCTTCTTAACCAGTCTCTCTTAAAGATAGAAGTCTGATCATCAATTGGATTGAGCATATACTCACATTGAAATCTTAAAGATCCAATCGTAGCTTTTATTTTCATTAATTCATCAAATGATTTTCTTCTAGGAGAAAGTACAATCTTTTTCTCCATATCAATAATGGCAGGATATGCTTTAAAGTTGAACTCCTTATTTGATTTAAGATCATAAAGAATATCGGAGTATCTTAATGGAGTTCCAACGACACTAATAGAACCTCTCTTAGCTGTTGCACAATTAAATACTGCAGAATAAAACTTATTGATGGTTTGTTTATCGCTTAAGGTACTGTCTTCTGTAATTATATCATCACATACAATTCTATCTACATGAAGTCCTCTCCATTTTCCCGCTATACTTCTTGCATGAACAATACAATCATTCTTTAGAACTATTTTCCTTGAGTTCCATGAGCTAAGACTAACATTCTTATCTGCTCCTTCAGGTTTGAATTGTTGATTAAGATAAGGGCAGACATAAAAGAAATATTTAATCCTATCAAACAATTCATTAGTCTGATCACCACTTACTGAAGAAACAATCTGACTTTTCTTAATCTTATATACAGCAAAATAAATGGTAAGCCATACAGTAAATAGTTCTGATTTACTGTGTCCTCTTGGAGCTTCAATAGCATTATTACGATATTCTAATTCTAACTCAAACCATTCTTTATAGTAATCTTCTTCTATAAATTCCTGTTCCATATGAGGTGCTAAATATTTCTTAACAAAATCAATGAAATTATCATAAGTAGGATCGGCAAAACTCTCAAAGAGAGCTACTTCAATCGGACTGCTTAGCTGACTCAATTGCATCCCTCCACTCTTTCATTATTTCTGGATGTTTCTTTAAGATCTGAATAGTTGTATCCTTGAAAATTGTAAACTCTTGATGAAAATTATTGATCTGAATATTGACTGTTTGATCTTCAGCTTTCTTGAATTTAGACTCTTTGACTTTTAGTAAGATCAAAAGAAAATCTTTGATAGAATACCAATCATTCTTAGTAAGTTCTTTCAAATATAATTTCTGAACATGCTTACTAATAACTGAATCAAAATCCTCATCCTTTTGCCATCTTAATGCAAAAACAAGATCTCGATATCCTGGAATATCTAAGACCTTACATGATGCTTTTGAATCTGCAGGATCATAATAACTGCATTGTTTCTTTATAGGACAAGTATGACAATGAGGCACTCTAGATGAGTGCTTTCCTGTCTTCATAGAATTAAACGAATTAGCCACAACCCTCTTAGGACTCATGGTTTTCCCCCCTTTCACAGAGTCCTCTTTAGTGAATGTGTGAACATTCCCCTTAAAGTTATCCAACTTGGAATCTTGAGGGCTCGTTTGAGGGCTCGTTTTATTCTTCTCCATCAGGTAACTCCCCATCATCATCTAATTTTGCATCTGTTTCTGACTCAGATTCAACTGGTTTTTTAGGAGTTGATGAGATAAATTTCTCACATATCTCAACCAAAGCTTTACTAGGATCTTCTGCATTCTCAGATCTCTGAATCGCTTCCATCACAAGATTCTTCTCAGATTCTTTTAAAACAAAACTTAATACTACAGGAGCTTCTCTCTTCTCTTTTTCTTCCCTATCTTCTATCTGTCTTTTGATGTCATCAGGTAATCCAAGAAGTTCTAATCTATCTTTAATTATGGTTTGATCAAAGTTTAGAACTTTCTCCATATCTTCTAATTTGTATCTCTGATTGATTTTCTTAAACATCATAGCTTCTTTGTATGGGTTATGAGTTCCATGAATATTTGCATTAAGAGTATCAACCATTGCTTCTGTTTCATCTACATTGTCAACAATACACTCTACTTCTGTAAAACCTAATTGCTTACACGCTTTGAAACGATGAGCTCCATCTATGATAACATACTTATCATCAATTTTTCTTACTTCAAGCGGTTTTCTAAAACCCTTTCTTTTGATATTGAGAACTAATTTCTGAAATGAATTATCATCCATCTCATTAGGGTTATATTCATTCTCAATAATTTCACTTACTTGTATTAATTCTGTTTTCATTTTGTCACCACCAATATTTCAGTTGCAGTTTGCATAGATTCTTTTGTTGCAGTAATAGCCCACTTGTGTTGTATCTCATGGAGTTCTGCAGGTCTATGCTCTTGCACTATACTTAGCAATTTTTGTCCATCAATGTCAGGACCTCCAAAGCTAAAGATAACTTTTGGAATGTGCATTGATTTCTCAATCAACTTGTGAAGAAATGCCTCTGCATCACCAGAATTGAATTTACTCTTAACTACAGGAATCTTTTCTTGAATCAAAATACTATCTAGAATATTGTAAAATTCTTCATAACTTTGAGAACCAGCATAAGGTGGATCAAAATAAACTGTATCGCCCTGTACTTTATCTAAGAAATCAAAAACATCCATCTTATGATGCTGATTGTCTTGCCCATTATCGAAGATCCCTTGATTGATTTGTTCCTTAATCTGTTTAAATGCCTTAGTGGGTTTAAACATATACTTCAAGTGAGGCTTAATTACTTTCAGATTACTTGTTGCTATATTCTCTGGTATCTTATTAGATAACATACTAAACGGCTTATACTTAAACAAGAACTTGATCAATAGAAGTTTCTGAAGATCTGATTTTGCATTAGCAAAAGCATTATCCAATAATTTCTCATCCTTATTTAAGAGAAGATTTGGAAACGTATCATGAATGAAATTATTATCTGTCTCTTTGAACAAAGAATAAAGATCATACTCAGATAATTTAGTTCTCTTATTTTCTATGATTGCCTTTCCAACAATATCAGATCTAACTGATATATCATTGCTTATTACTTTGTATCCTTGTGCCTTAGCAAGCAAAGATACACTCCCACCACCAAGAAAAGCATCAATGAATACTTTACCTTGTGCAAAGCTCATAATCTTTCTTGCTAATTTTCTTTTGCCACCAAAGTAAGCTGGTAACGATTCATACCCTTTCCACATTTTGATTATCCTCCACTATTTTAGCTAGTTTATCCTTCTCACATTTTTGTAAGGAGATTGTAAGTTTACATTTTGGACATTGGAATATTATGCTCCAACCACCATATCGTTTCATAGGAGTATTACAATTAGAACAAGGAAAATATTCAACCCTTTTCACTGAACCTTTTACTACATAATCTTGTCTTGAAATTAAGATTACTTTTTTACCGTCTTTAGTTATACCTGCTTTTAATTCAACCATGATAGAAGAGGCTTTGACATTCCAATCATTAGGTAAACCAAGAGAAGACCATAAGCTTTTAGGAATGCCTAGGTAATATGCTAAACTGGTTTTCCCTTCTTGTCTGGAATGGTTTTCACTTCGAACAACACAAGGTCTCGGTTTCACATCTTCTGGTTGCTCACCTATAAAGAATGCAACACCTTTTTCTTCATCAAGTGTTTCAAATTCAACTGGAAAAGCATAGTTTTTATCGACAAATTTATCGTTAATTCTTTTAGGGATATGAAACCCATAACTATCACCCACATCTCTAAGTCTAGTAAGTTCCTTAACAAACTTAATCTCAAAATCTTTAATTAACACGATTTTTTTCACCCCATATCTTTATGACTTTTATTTCTCCACCTCGAGCAGTAGTCCTAAGTTGTTGACAATTTGGACATTCAAAAATAGAAGAATATCCTGGATACGAATGCATCATCACATTACAACTAGGACAGATTAACATCAGATTTGCCTCCTTTGAGTTCCTTTAGATACTCGCTTAGAAAGTATGGAAAATTGTCTTTGTTGTTAGGCGATCTAATTTCTTTTCTTTTTGCCCATTCCATAATCTCGTTGTGTGTTTCCTCATAGACGTATCTTCGTTTTAGGTCTTTCATCATTCTTCTGTACCCCCGAGTTTTTCTAGAGCTTTGGCTATTTGTTCAAGCTCTGCTATCTTTCTTTCATTCTCTTGGATCTGTTTTTTCCAAGAACTATTATCTTGTTTCAATGCCTGAATATCATTCAGGATTTTATCTCGCATTTGTTTGGCTTCACTCATTTGAATCATCCTCCTTAATCTATATCGAACTCCTTTGCTCTGCCTTTCAAGATCAAGACATTGGCTACGTCAATTTCTGCACGTAACACATCCCCTTTCTCAAAAGGACCTACTGACCTCAAACTGAGATCTACAAATTTTGGAACAGCTCTCAAGAAAATTACAGTCTTGAGTTGTTTCCTTTGTTGTGCCAAACTAAGTGGCTTCTGAAGTATTGCTTGCATTTTGGTATCTACCTCCTCATTCATCTGGAACACCCCTTACAAAGATCTGACTTCCCAAGATTTCCTAGAATTTCTTTGATGTATGTACATCCAACTTTTCCAGTTGTACTCTTCACAGTATTTACAATCAGATCATCTCTCAAGTATCCCCCTAAAAAAGTCCTATTCCAATTTCTTAGAATACTAACTGGATCAGAAGATCTACTGTAATGAGATGCAAGAATGAAAAGGACTCTTTTTCTGCATTCACCTAAGTCTGCATATTGTTGACTTTCAAAGAACTGAATGCAGGGTCTAAATTTCTGATAGTTTTCTGTGGTTGTAGGTTTAAAGAAATCTTTTAGAGATTTGTTTTTAGCTTCAAGTTTACCAATCTTTTTCTCTCTAACAAACTGTTCACAAATCTTAACTATGTCTTTTGGAACAGAGTATTTTATTTCTGAGTTAGTATAGCATCCATGATGAAAAGGAAATCTTGGATACCCTCTATTTTCAAGATTAAAGATTGGAGCAATTAAAGGAATATCTTCAGGTGTATGCCCTAAGAATGTTTTGAACCCTTGTTTATTCAGAGATCCTGCTGTTCTGATCAGATGGTTTTTATGATTAAGAGATCCATCAATTTCATAGTTAATATACAACCAATTAACCTTAGTTGCTAAATATGCTGTTAATTGTTTAATGAAAGTTTCTTTATTTGCATACTTTCTTCTGATACGAAGTTGAAGATCCATATCAAGCTCTTTAACAAGTATTTTGTAACTGATAAAGAAATGAACGTGCAACCCTTTATTTCCTGAATAAAATACATAAGGAACATATCCAAGATCATGCATTAATGGATATATCCTCTTGAAATTCTTTACATTATCAAGATATTCTTTTGCATCAAAATCGAATACGAGTTCATTGTTTAGTAAGGTTCTGTGGATAGTATATGCATGAAGTTTTTTATCATGATCTAATCTACTCCACTCTTCTCTCTTAGTCCAGTATCCTTCTTGACTTTGAAGAGCTACACTAAACTCTGACTCTTGAGATAATCCATCCAAGTACCACATTCTATGAAATCCGACAGATTCATTTTCTTTGTAGATTGGTTCTCCTTCCCACCAGTATCTCTCTTCTCCTGGAGAACAGAATAATCTCATACTCATTCTGATGCCTCCCATTGATAATGCACAATGTAGCCATCTCTTTCTTTGATGAAATCTCCTTGATGAAGAAGTGATAAGTAAAAATTAAGTTTAGAGGGATGCATCTCCATCCTGCATTTTTCTTTAAGTTCTCCTGGCTTAACCTTATATCCTGTTTTTGCTAATTTTCTTAAAATGAATAAAGCTTCTTCAGGTAGAAATTTCTCTCTTGTTTCTATTGGAAGTGAATCGTTTCTTAGTATTTCATCTATGTTTTGTTTGAACCATCCCTTGATCATAGTTGACCAAATTAGTTCAAGATCTTGATAGTCTTCTTCAGTTGCAGTAAATGATTTATCTCTTGTGGACAGACATCTTGTTTTTATGATTCCATCCATTAAGCATTCCATATGATGCAAGTATCTTGCTTCATACATTCCGATTACAGTTTCTCCAAGAAAACTAGTGAACTTATCAAATAGTTCTACAAGTCTTGGGAAGTCATATACTGCATCAAAACTTTGGAGATAATCTTGTACGCTTAGAAATTCATTAACTGGAATCCAGTCTTTGATAAAAACATCTCCCTCTTTCTTTTTCTGATTAATTAGTTTAATGTGTTCATCTGTTTGATAATAAATCATGAATCTACTTAGAAAAGCATCATCAAATTTGTCAACAAGATTAACTATATTATTTGTACCTGCAATTGGATTGGTACTGGCAAGAAGACGTGCAGTCATGGTTGTTCTAATTCTTCCTTGACCACTTCCAGCCATTCGGTCTTTGTGTTCAAGAAGATCATTCATTCTCCCGCATTCATCTTCTTTGTCTTTGTTATTGACTCGAACAATTCTAAAGAATTCATCCACAAAACATAATCGAGATGATTTTGCTAATGCTCCCATCTCGGGTTTATTTGTTTCTTTGAAACTTGGGACAAGATATTTTACAGTTGAAGTACTCCCTGCAATTATCTCCTGAATCTCTCCACTTTTCTGATGCAAAGATTCCATGTAAGTGGTTTTTCCAGTACCTCTATCTGCAATCCATAAGATGTGCATTGGATAAGGACAGATCTTCCCTTTCTTTCTATGAAACAAAAAAGCAGAAGTTAATTTGACGAACCATTTAGGGTGTTCAAGAATTTGGACTTTATTCTCTCCTATTTTATGACTGCAGATGTATTGATAGAGTTTATTTCCTGTTAGTTTTAGTTTGGATACTTTTGTGAATAGTTGATCATGATTTTTGATTTCAATAATGTGGCTTGTTGCAGTATGTACAAAGAAAACAGCATATTTGTTTATCAGTTTGTGAGCATCACCTATAATCTTGATATCTTCAACGTCAATAGATAATCCTTCAAGTGTATAATCGTCAAGCTTTAATTCATCTGTACTAACGACAGCATATTCAGCATTGTCCTTAGATAAAAATCTGTAAAGATAAAATTCTCCTGATACTTCATCAACAATGTTGGATCTTGGAGGAATTCTTTCTCCAAATAAGTATGGTATAAAATACTCGTCTTCTTTGGTCTTAATCTTAATTTTCCATGCTACTGGAATCTTAACTTTTCGTTGAGATATTTCTCCAATGATCTTGCCAGGTATGCTATGTGTTCTTGGTATAGAAAAGACAAGAGGTTGATTATTATGTTCTTCAAATATTTCTTTAGTTACAAGTTTAATCTGAGAGAAATTTAGTTTTGAGTTGATCTTGATAACACTGTTTTCAGAATGTCTTGATGCTAGTGATTTGAGCATCGCTGTTGGAAGCGTACTTGTTTCTTTGATAGATTGAGATACAGTAGAAGATCCTTTGTATCCTTCAATGAATGCAACAAGATCAGGAAATTCAATATCATGCTTTGCTGTTGTTCTTTCTATCCAGTTTTCAACTAATTCTAATGTTTCTATGTTTTCTCTTACTGCTTTATCTGTTGTTGCTTCATTGATTCTGTATATCAGCTTGTTTAAGTTCCCTTCTAACTCAATCTTTAGATCTTCTTCAATTGGCTGTTCTTTGAATCTTGCCAAGTTTATGAGTATGTTTTTATCCACTTTTGGTAACCTCTTCTTTTGGTTAGAGCTCTCGCTACATCGAGGAGACTTTGCTTCTCCAACTCCTAACTTAATCGGTCTTTCACTACTTTTTAGTACGCCTTAAAAAAAACAGGAACACACATCGAACTTTCATACATAGTGTACTAAGGGTGTGTGTTGTTCCCGATTTCAACATAGGCGTACTTCCAAGTGATAAAATCAAGTCCGTAGACTTGACATTCACTTGACAACCTCCTCTGTAACTGAGGGTTGAGCATCCTCCCAAGGGTTCACATCATCGATGGTACTTGCCTTCAAAGTCTCAGTTTTGTTGTTTTCATCTGTAAAGTCATAGTCATAATCTTGGACTAGGACCTCTGCTTCTGCTCCGATGAAATCGTTTGTGTCTAAGCCTTGGGTACTGAATTTCCAGCCTAATGCCTGGAATACCTTAGTGATCTTAGAATTTGGAGTTACAGCTGTTCTGTAAGATCCATTTTCTTGTTTGTACTCAGAATAGACTTCTGTAGCCAACTGCAGATATTTGCCTTCGTTGTCTTTTAGTTTTTCATCCAGAATATCGAACAATAATACGGCTTTTTTGCCATACTTGCTCTCAGCTTTCTTTGGTTTGACTTCTGCCAATCTGGCATGATAGAAGCCTTTCTTTATGTTTGGTCTTTTTTGCGGTGTTGCAACCTTATCAGATACGTCCATTTTCATCTTGTTTGCCTCCTTGTTTTGCCCCTATGGGCGTTTTTGTCCTTTGGACTGTCAATGAAGTCGATCCCGAGATCATCCATGTATTCTCGATATTCTGTATCAGCTTCTTTCTGCTTGATCTTGCTACGGGTCGCTTTGTTCTTCTTCTCAAGCTCTTTGCGAATTTCATCTGCTTGAGACATTTTGATCCTCCCCAGATACGCCATCAATCAGTTTGGCTTTCAGGCTCTCATATGCTAGAAAAAAGTGTTCAGTTCTCCTGATTACTCTGTCAGTTAGTTCAGTTTCTTTGATGTCTTGTGAAGCCTTTATCAGGGGAAATTCACAATCTACAGCTTTTTTGAAGCACACTTGTAGGTGGATATCTTTGTCTTTCTTTGCCCATTTATCCGCTTCTTTTTGCTGGAACTGCTGGACTTTTTGCATGTCTTTCATGGTTCTTACCTCCTCAAACTTAATCGATTTGGCTTCCCTGAAATCCACTCCAAAACAGAGTAAAAACTAGCTCAAAATTGCTTATTTTTCTTGAGTTGGTCTTGACTTACACATTTTTGGAGTCTTTCTTCAAGACATTCCAGAATTAGAGTTTTAGAGCCTGTAACCCTGATATTTGGGCTTTTCGGCTTCACTACTGATAGGGGTCTTTATAACGGAAACTGGAAAATGCGTTATAACCACTCCTTAGTAACGAAACATTTATATATATGAAAATTATAAAGAAATTATGGATAAAAAAAATATACAAAATAAATACAAAAATAATTATATTAAAACAAGTGCAGACACATTTTCAAAAAAAATTTCTAATTTAAAAAAAGGAGAAAAATTAAAACTTGAAGTATATGGAAACTCAATTAAACCTAATTTTTCTAATGAAATATATGAAGGTATAGAATTTAAAATAACATATAATGAAAAAGGATTTAAAGTTAAAGGCCTTTTACAAAACGAAAAAGATACATCAGAATTAGTAAATAAATTAATAATCGCTCAAAATGAAAATCAAGTTATTAGTGTCGGGTTAAAAATATTTGAAATAGATGAAAAAACAAATTATTCTAATGAAAACGCAAAATATAATATGCCTCAAATATATCAAAAATTAAAATACACTAATGGAAAAGATAAAGAATTTGGAGTGAAATTAGACTATATAATATTAGGATCTGAAAGATATAATTTTTTAAAAAGAAATTTTAATGATTTTAAGAAAAAAAGATAAAAACACAAAAATAATAAAATGAAACACATAATAATTTCAGATACTCATGCACCACAATGTATTTACAAGGCTTTAAATCATGCTCAAGATTTAATTGAAGAGCAAGAAGATATTGAGGCAATAGTAATAAATGGAGATTTACTTGGAATTTTTTCTATGACTGGAAGCAATTTATACAAAGGCGAGTGGATACAAAAAGAAATTATGGATGAATTCTTAAAAAAAGCTGCACCAAAATTTTATGAAGAATTCAAAAAAACTGGTGTAGTAACAAAAAAATTAGCATATGAATATATTGGTGAACGATATGCTTGGACATATAAAATTTTAAGAGCTTCAACAAAGATTAAAAAAACTATTTTTAATTTAGGAAATCATGAGTCAAAATTACATTTTCTTGTTGTAAATGAATTATCTTTTTTAACTGGATGTGATAGAAACATTCTAAATTCTTTAGATAATAAAATTTTAGAAAAAATATATGATTTATTTGAAAAAAATTTAAAATTATTAGAAAATGAAAATGATTTTATATATATAAGAAATAAACACCACATCCACAATAAAACATTAATATTGGGAATTCCTGGAGAAAGTCACGATACTGAAGATTTAAATCCAACTTCTATAAAACAAGAACAAAAAACTAAATTAATACTTGAAAACGCATCAAAGGATCTTGATAAATGTAATGAAATAATAATTTATAATCACACCCAAGGAGCTTATGATAGAGAAACCGGAACTTTTCAACCTGCCAGTTCTTATCTTAAAGGATTCTTAAAAGAAATAAAAAAAAACAAACCAATAATTTTTATTCAATCCCATAATCATTGGAGTTATACTCAATGTATGTATCAAGAAAATATTCATTACATTATGAATAATGCAGGTCTTCATGACGGTGTTTTCAATCTTGTTGAAACTAATGAAGAAGAAGTTATTTGTTATGATGTCGATCCAAACACAAAAAAAACAATTAAATTAAAATTCTCTGATAAAAAAGAATCATACAACAGCGAAGAGGAATTAATATCTAGATATTATGAAGATCCAAAAATAATTTTTGATAGAAAATCAAAGGTAAAAAATGAATGAACAAGACTTTGCCAAAATTAAAGACACATATACTTTTGAAAAAAAAGCAAATGAAATAATTAAAAATAATATAGACACAGAATTAAATGATACTAAACATATAAAAGTCGATTATAAAGTCCCTATATTCTCAAAAAACCCAATGACATCAATTCCTAATTATTATGCTTGCCACGGATTAATAGTTTTTACCCCAAATGATGATTGGAGTTTGACTCATTTTACGCCAAATGAATATCCTCAATCAGCAATAAAAAGTATAAATGAGCATTTTCAAAAAAAAGTGTATGCAATACATTTTAATTCATCTGAAGAAATTCCTAATTGGATAAATTCTTTATCAAAACAAAATAATATTGAAATTATTGAATCTATACCTGTTGAAGTTGATCCTTTATCACCTACTCAAAGATATTTTCTTAGAAATTTAATAGTTTATCCAAAAAAATCAGAAATTAAAATTTTTAATAGAGAAGGGGAAAAAACTTACAAAATTTCTGAAGAATTCATGAATAAATACAAATAAGAAAATAAGTTTATAAATAAAACTTCAAATCCATTATTATGCGCATAAAAAATTTAGAATTAGATAATCCATTTTTCTTAGCTCCAATGGAAGCTGTTAATTGTACTAGTTTTCGTTTGCTTTGTAAAAAAAGAGGTGCGAGCCTTGTTTTTACTGATATGGTTGATGCTGATATTTTTATGGAGAAAGTTTCTGAATTGGGAAAAGAAAAAGCAATAAAACTACTCATAAATCCTCATCCTGAAGAAAAACCTTTAGCGATTCAACTAGGCGGTGCAAATATTGAAACGCTTAAAAAAACTATTGCAATAATCGAACCTATCGCTGATTTAATTGATTATAATATTGGTTGTCCACTTCCCTATATGCTTGGGAAAAAGGGCGGTTGTTATTTAATGAAGCATCCTGATCAATTGTATAAAATTATTAAGGAATTAAGAATTGCAATAACAAAACCTTTTACTGTTAAGATGCGAAGTGGTTGGGATAAAAATAGTATTAATGCTTTGAAAATTGCTAAAGAATTAGAAATTTTAGGTGTTGATGCATTAACTATTCATGCTAGAACAAGAGTTCAAAAATATCAGGATAAATCTGATTGGCCGCTTGTTAGAAAAATTAAGGAATCTGTTAACATCCCCATTATTCTTAGTGGAGATGTTACTAACAGTTATTTAGCGCATATGGCTTTTGCTCATACTAAGTGCGATTTTATTATGATTGGCAGAGGTGCAAAGAATAATCCTTCTATTTTTGTTGATTTGAATAATTATTGGAAAACAAAAAAGCAACCAATTAAACCAACAAATATTTACGATAAAAAAACAGATATGGTTAAACGGGATTTTAAGTATTTTATAGAACTTTATGAACGAGTTGAAAATAGGAATAATTTGTCTGAACTTAAAGATCATACGCTTTGGTTTGCTAGAGAATGTCAAAATAATAAAGAGCTCACACAAAAATTTCTTTTGGCAAAAAACAAAGTTCAACTCCATAAACTTTTTAATAAGGTTTATTTTCGTATAAAATAGGTGAAAAGATGGAATTTAATGAAATAATAAATAAAAGATATGCTACAAAATTATTTAATAAAGAATCAATTGCTGAAGATAAGATAGAGAAATTAAAAGAAATGATAAAATTATCAGCTAGTTCTTTTGGATTGCAACCATTTAAAGTTGTGATTGTTAAAGATCAAGAAATTAAAGATAAACTTCTTCCTGCTTCTTGGAATCAACCACAAATTGGTAGTTGCAGTCATTTACTCATTTTTTGTGCTTATAAAAATGTTGATGAACGAATTGATGAGTATGAAAACATGCTTAAAGCTACTGGAACTCCAAAAGAGAAATTTTCTGTATATATTAATATGATGCGGGATTTTTCTAAGAATACACCTGATGATAGAAAGCTTATTTGGGCTCAAAAGCAATGTTATATTGCTCTTGGTAATGCTTTAAATGGTGCTAAAGCTCTTGGTTTTGATAGTTGTCCAATGGAAGGTTTTAGTCCTGAAGAATATGCTAAAATTTTAGAGTTATCTGACGATTTAGTTCCTACAATAGTTTGCCCTATTGGTTATGCTGCTGACGAACCTCGTCCTAAATTGAGGTTTTCAGATAAGGATTTATTTGTTGAATTGTAAAATGATTTTATTTGATGAATTGATTGATTTGCTTAAAAGCAAATCTTCTTTTTTATTATTAGATGTTAGAGAACCTTTTGAATTTGAAAATTATGGTTTTATTCCTACTGCTAAAAATATTCCTTTAAATAAAATTAAAAATGGTTTTCTTTTAAATGATGAATTGTTTAAACAATCTTTTGGATTTAGTAAACTTGATAAAAATATTAAAATAATTCTTTATTGTAGATCCGGAGGTAGGAGTTTGTTGGCTACTAAAATTTTAAAGAAATTAGGTTTTAATGCATATAATTATTCTGGGAGCATTTTGGAGTGGAGTAAACATAGTGCTGATGTTAAGGCTTATTAATTTTAGTCATTTTTTAGATTTTCAGATGAAAGTTTGTTTATTAATAAGTAAATTTATTTTTATTTTTCTTCTATTTTTGTTACTTGTTTAATTACGTTTTTACCTTTATATATTTTCCAAAACCCATTAAATAATCCTTTAGAATTTAATATTACAAGTATTGATGTTAAAAGTATGCTTAAAAATATTATTGCAAGTACTGGACTTACTAAATTTTCTGCGCCTATAACTCCTTTTTGAATTGTTAATTGAACTAATACTGCAGCTGCTAATCCTTTTGGAATTAATATTTCAAGACTTGTTCTATCTAAGTCCGATAGTTTTTCTTTTCTATATGCAAATTTTACTGCTAATGGTCTTATTAAATATATTCCTAGTACAATTATGAAAGATAATGCATATATTGTTATACTTGAAAAATCCATCATTATTCCTAAGTATACGAAGAAGAATACTTTTACAAAAAAACTTATTTCTTCAAAAAAGTTATGTGAACTTTTATTTAGTACTGATGATAAGGATATTTTTTCTTCTGTTTTAGAATCAATATTCTTTTTAAACATTTTTAATACTGTTTTACTATTTCCTAATATTAATCCGAATGCTAACGCGCCTATTGCGCCACTTGCACTAAATAGTGGACTTTCTAGCAATGCATAAACTCCTATTACAACAGCTATTGTAACCATGTTTGCTTCTTTTAAGTCTTCAAATTTACTAAGTAAATACACCCATATTATTCCAAGTATTGATCCGAAAAATAATGCTAGTGCAAATGAAGATAATATATCTCCTGCTACGCCAATTCCAGATACATCTCCTGTTGTTAGTATATTTATCATAGTTATTGATCCTATAATGCAGAGCACATCACTTATTGCAGATTCTAGTGTCAATGTACTTCCTTGTTTTTTTCCTAGTGGTAGACTTTTAACTAAAGGTATTACAACTGCGCTACTTGTTCCTCCTAAAATTAGTCCTAATAATAATGCGTTTGTGAATGTAAATTGAAATAATATCATGCTAAGAATTCCAATTATAATTACTGTTAGAAAAAAACTACTAATTGTGAGTAATGTTGCTCCTTTTAATGAATTGAATAATGTTTTGAAATCAATAGATAATGATCCTTGAAATAATAAAAATACTAATGTGAATGTTGCAAATATTTGTGTTCCTTCTCCTAGTGATTCTGGCGTTACCCATCCAAGTCCATATCTTAAAAGAACACCTATTAGTATTAATATTAATACATCAGGTATTCTTGTTTTTTTGAATAGTAATTCTGAGAAATATCCTATTATGATTATTCCTGTAAACACTGCTAAAATACTTAAAACATCCATAAATCCACCTATTTATTATTTACCTATTCTCTCTATCATTCTTAGAAGTTCTGTTGGTACTGCATATATAGTTGTATTGCTTTTATCACTGCTTAAATCATCTATACTATGAAGTGTTCTTATATGCATTGAACCTGGAATCATACTTAATTTGTGAGCTGCTTTTGCTAAATTTTTTGCAGCATCAATTTCTCCTTCTGCTTTTATTATTACTGCTCTTTTTTCTCTTTCTGCTTCTGCTTCTTTAGCCATTACTCTTTTCATATCTGAAGGTAATTCGATGTGTTTTAATTCTACTCCTTCTATTTTTATTCCCCATGGATCAGTTTCTTTATCTACAATTTGTTTTATTCTGGCACCAATTATATCTCGTTTACTTAAAACTTCATCAAGTGATGCTTCTCCAACTACATCTCTCATTGTTGTTTGAGCCAGTTGACTGGTTGCATAAACATAATCTTGAACTTCAAGTACTGCTTTTTTTGTGTCTACAACAGAATAATATAAAACTGCATTTACTTGTACTGTTACATTATCTTTTGTTATAGTATCTTGATCTGGAACATCAACTACTGTTGTTCTAATATCTACTTTTTGCCAAAATTGAATTATTGGAAATACAAATCTTAATCCTGGTTGCATCATTCCTGAATATGCTCCAAAAGTAAATTTTATTCCCCTTTCATATTCATTAACTACTTTTAATCCTGTTATTAATAATAAGATTATAACAATTGCAATTATTGTTAATGTTATTGTGATTATCATTTTTTATGTTTAACTCCGTTTTTTATACTTTCATATGCACCTAATACTTCTAATGGAACTGCGAAAACTATTGTGTTTGTTTGATCACTACTTATATCATTTAATGCAGCAAGCGTTCTTAAGTGTATGCCTCCTTCTGCTTTGTTTAGTATAAATGCTGCTTTTGTTAAATTATCTGATGCTACTAATTCTCCTTCGCTTCTTAGTATTACAGCTCTTCTTTCTCTTTCTGCTTCTGCTTCTTTAGCCATAGTTCTTATTAGATTTCCTGGTAAATTTATGTGTTTTAAATCTACTGATAATACTTTTATACCCCAAGGATCTGTTGCTTTATCCACTATTTGTCTTATTCTATTTGAAACTCCATCTCTATTATTTAGTAATTGGTCAAGTGAAACTTCTCCTATTACATCTCTCATAGATGTTTGTGCTAATTGTGCGATTGCGTATTCATAATCATTAACTTTTATTATTACTCTTTCAGGATCAGATACTCTAAAATATAAAACTGCATTAACTTGAACTGAAACATTATCTTTAGTTATTGTTTCTTGATCTGGAACATCAACAACTCTTGTCCTCATATCAACTTTTTGCCATTTTTGAAATACAGGTATTATTAGTCTTAAACCTGGTTTTCTTATTCCAGTAAATTTTCCAAGAGTAAATACTACTCCTCTTTCATATTCTATAACTATTCTTAAAGAACTAATAATTATTACAATAATTGCTATTACCCACCCAATCATATTATTCATTTAACAATTGTTTTTTAAATAGTTTTTGTTTTTCCGGAAAATTAGAAATTACAAATATAAAAAACACCTAATTTTAGTGGTTTATGATAGAATTTTTTTTATTTGCAATAATTTTAGGCATTTTATTCGGAACTTTCACAGGCATTTGCAAGGAACTCACCTAAAATTCGGAATCAATTCCGAAAAATATATATACTCCTAAATAACTCTTATTAGTTATGGATTCAGAACAAATGCTTTCAATTATTGAACAAAACATTGAACTTGCAAAAAAAGGCACATTTAGAAAACGAGCAGTTTTGCCTAATGCGATTGAATTACTTGATGTAAAACATATTATATCTCTTGTTGGTGTTAGGCGTTGTGGTAAGTCTACTATTATGAAAGAATTGGTTCGAGTTGCTCTAAAACAAACTTCTGAATCAAATATTTTATATCTTAATTTAGAAAATCCTTTCTTTAATCAATATAAGAACGATGTATCCAATTTACAGAAAATCTATGAGCTGTTTCTTAAGCAGTGTGATAAAAGAAAGAAAATTTATGTTTTTTTTGATGAAATTCAGTTTTTTACTGATTGGCAAGTTTTTATTAAGTATCTTTATGAAAAAAATGAAGCAAAGATTGTTTTAACTGGTTCTAATTCTCGTCTTTTATCTTCAGAATTGGCAACTTTGCTTTCTGGACGAACTATTCCTTTGCACATTTATCCGTTTTCAATAGAAGAAGCAAAATCGTCTTTTGATGACTATTTAATAGATGGTGGCTTTCCTGAAATAGTTTTAGATGAAGGTGAGAAAAAGCAATTAGTTGAAATATACTATAAGAATATTTTGTATCAAGATGTTATTCCACGCTTTGGCGTTCAAAATATTTTAGCAATCGAGAATTTGTCATACTATTTGTTATCTAACTTTGGTAAAGAAATATCATACAACACTTTAAAGTCATTATCTCATTTAGATGATAAGACTGCAAAACAATATATTTCTTACTTACAAGATGCTAATTTGCTTTATTCTATTCATAATTATGATTTTTCATTAAAAAAACTTATTGGCAATAAGAAAAAAGTGTATTTAGTTGATAATTTATTTGCAAGTCTCGGGTTTAAGAATTCGCCTGATTATGGACAATTGTTTGAAAATCACATTTTTATGATATTAAAAAGACTCGGGTTTGATATTTATTTTTATCAAAACGATGGCGAATGCGACTTCTTAGTAAAAGAAGGAATGAAAATAACAAGATGTATTCAAGTTTGCTATGAGTTAACTCCTGAGAATAAAAATCGGGAAGTCAAAGGTATTTTTAGTGCTTTGAAGAAGTTTAATTTGAAAAAAGGATATATTGTAACAAAGTCTCAAAAAGAGACTTTTGAAGTTGATGGTTTAAATATTATTGTTTTACCTGAAAACGAGTTTAGAAAGAAATTCGGAATTGATTCCGAATAATTAGTTTTTTAGTTATTTCTAAAAAAATATAAAAGAAATCAAAGCCGAAAATTTTTCGAGTTATATGAGTCGAATTTTATAAATTATTAAGTTTCACCAAGTATATGTTTATCGAGATTCTTATTGCTATAGGACTTGGTGTGGCTTCCGGGGTTTTTACAGGCATTCGTGAGTGCGATTTTTAGGGTCGTATGTCCCAGTAAAGGACATGACCATTAGATGTCCAGATGAATTAAAAGCGTCAATTGTATCCTCATTATTGGTGATACACATGACGGAGCCCCTATTATTCAAACAAACAAGAATGAATGTATTTGACAAAGTACGAAAGGTCAAAGAACTCATACACAAGAACTTGCCAGAAATCAAGGAAGACGAGTTAATCATAATGATGTCTCATTGCCGAGAGCATTATGAAGGAAATTTATACTACGGAAGACGAACATCTAACAAAGAAGAGAAGAAAAGAAAACCTACTAAAAAACTAACTTCAATAGAATCTCATATTTACGACTTACTTCTAACACATAACGTTAATCCCTCAACTTGTTACAGATGGTTTCTTGCCTCAAGGGTACCTGAAGATATTATGCATAAAGTCGAAAGGAACAATATGACAGTAGCTAAAGCTATGGAACTTGCAAGAAATAGAAAAAGAATCAAGGAAAATAAACAGGGTTGGCAGATGATTTCAATGATAAAGGAAATTGTGAAGTGGTTATAATGGCTGACATTAGAGAAAAAGACGAAGAACATATTATTCAACAGATGAAATTCATCTTATTGAAGTATGAGAAAAAGAGAAATCACGAGAAGATAACGAAAAAAGAACTATATGAAACTCTTGTAAGAGAAAGAGTAATCGAGGTTAATACTCAGAAAGCATTTGATTCTCTTTATGATTGGGCGGTTGAATCAAAGCTGATAAGTGAAAAAGGTATTAAGACTTTCAAGAAAAGAAAAGGAGTCAAAGCTTATTCTTTCACAAAAGCACAAATCATTCAGCTATTTGAAAAGGCTGATAGACCAAAAGTAGCAATCGCTTGTTATATGACATTAATCTGTGGACTGCGTATCAATGAAGTGTGTTGTCTTGAAATGAAAGATATTGACCTTGAGAATTGCACAGTTTATGTCAGGAATAGTAAAAACTCAAGACGAAAGTTTGATGGTTATGGTAAAGACCGTATTATCAAATTTCATTCAGATTTCAAACCACCAATTGAAAAATGGATTGAAATTATTGGAGATTCAAAATGGTTTTTACCATCAATGACTCATCCTTCAAATCCATTGAGAAAAAAGAGTTTGCATGAACAATATAGAGATTTATTGGTAAAGGCTAAACTCCTTATTCCAGAATATCAATATGAAATAACTCAAAAGAATCGGGGCAAATTAATTACCATCAAGGTTAATAGGCATAAGTATTGCTTTCACACTTTAAGACACACCTATGCTCAACTATGGAGGGATAATGGAGGAGATAGAGATACATTACAAAAGCAACTTGGACATAGCGACCCAGCAACCACACAGAAATATTATGATACAACAGATGACCAAATTAAAAGTGATGTAGATAAAGTATTTGGTAATGAACACCCTGCAATGTCCACCACTATAAGAGAGCGACCTGAAAAAATAGCTTCACATAATCCAAGTCTTGAGTTAGCTAGACTTGAATATGAAAAGAAAAAGCTTGAGCTTGAGATTATCAGAGAGCAAAGCAAAACTAATGAGGTAAAACAAAATGGAGAACAAACCAAAGGATGGGGAGGTGAAGGAGTATGATGAAGTCTTTTCATACACAGCAAAACAGGCAGAAGAAGATGGAATCCTCTTTGACATCACCAATCTTAACAAGGAATGGAAGAAGGGACTTTTCAATTATGTTACTGTCAACCTTCTCCAAAAAGGATATTTCAGGGAGCAAGAAATAAGCATTCCAAACATTCTTGACCTGCTCAATCAAGCGTTATTTCTCGTAAAATCAAAAAGTAAAAACTTCAAAGATTTCGACCATTTTTTCTCAGGCAATATCGAATTCCCAAATGGAGACCGAAAAGAAATTTTCATATGTCAAAATGAAACTGGGAAGTTCACAATAATGCTTCCGGAGGATTATTAGGATGAATGCAAATAGAACCATTCAGGTAAGAGTTACTGAAAGACAGAAATTGATTATAGAAAACAGAATGGAAATGATGGGTTTTGTAAGGATGTCAGACTTCATAAGATTTCTGGCATTAGACAATAATTATTGCCGAGAGAGGATAAGAAAATATGTCAAGGAATTCAGCCATATTTAGAGCCATTTTAGAAAACGGTGCCATAGGGTTAGATTTAGGAAACCAGCTCCGCATTTTAAGATACGGGGTGGGGGGTTAAATGAAAGTCGCATTATATGTCAGGGTCTCAACAGACATGCAAGAGGTTGATAATCAATTAATCCAACTGAGAGCATACTGTATTAAGTGCAACTATGAAATCTATGAAGAGTATGTGGATATTATTTCAGGAGCAAAGAATAGTCGTCCATCTTATGATTCTATATTTAATGATGCTCACAAGAAGCTATTTGACCTAGTAGTCTTCTGGGACTTATCAAGATTTAGTCGAGCAGGAACCTTATTTACATTACAGAAGCTTAAGGAATTAGAAAATCTCGGAATAGATTGGGAGAGTTATCAAGAACCCTACTTCAAATCAATAGGACAATTCAAAGATGTAGTCTTGTCTATTATCTCAACAGTAGCAAGAATAGAAAGAGAAAAAATAAGCGAGAGAACTAAGGCAGGATTAGAAAGGGCAAGAAAACAAGGGAAGCAGATTGGTAAGAGGGGTAAGGATAAAAAGCCAAGAAAAAAGGCTGGATATTATACTAAGAAGTATTATGGAAACCTACGTCCCCAGTAAAATTTGAGTTCCCAATAAATATCGACCGAAAAGAGTATAAATGTCCAAAGGATAAGGAGAGTTCACATATAAAAATGAAAAAACTTAATAAAGAATAAGGTATAATGTTAAGTATCATGCACAAATTAACCGATGAAGATCAAAAATTACTTCTTAAAATGTTTAATATAGATAAGAACAGTTTTGAGAGTTTAAAAAAATCTAATCAAAATAAAATAGTCAATATTCTTTTAATATTACATGAATACAATTCGTTTTCAAATGAATTTCCAAGTAATGAATGGGATGCTGAAAAAATTAGAACAGGACTAAAAATGTTACGTTCATGTAAAAGAAGAATTTGTGAATACAAAAAAATAAAGAGTGAAATCTCTGATGATTTGAATCATTTTGAAGAGTATACTATAAGTGAGATTGAAGAATTAAAAGACCTATATCAAGAAGTCATTGCTAAAAATTCAAAACAAGAAGTTCAAGTTAATCATGCAGATTCAGAAGAAAGTCTTGGAGATATTATTGGTGATTTTTTTTCAAATTTATTTGATGGATTAAAATGGGTATTAATTATTTTAATTATATTTATTGTTTTGTTCTTAATTTTGGCACCAACTCATATTTATCCTTTAATTGGTAATTGCAACACCAATGAAGATATTTTTGAGTGTTATTTTAGGATTCAGATTGAAAAGAAGAATCTTGAAGAATTCACAGAATGCCAAGATGCATGTGGACGGGGCGTTGGAAATGAATTATGTTTGGAAAAATGCGAATATCAATATGGAATGAATAAATATGATTATACGCCCTAATAGTAAAGAGTGAACTCCCACATTTTGTTTCTTTTTCTAAAAGAAGAAAGAACTTAAACATTAGTGATTATAACATCAGGTCCTTATTAAATGAGGGTGAGCGAAGCGAAAGGCTACAAGCCGTCCCCAAGGATTTGCGAAGCAAACCTCAGAGTAATTTTTAGTGGCATTCCATCAAATTAGCGAATGCGACACATCAATAAAAAGAATCGGGGGGGACAATCTTTATTTTTCATTATATAATCACCAAAAGATTTTTAACATATCTCGTTATATTACTTTAATATGGCTAAATCAAATGATATTGGGGAAACTGGAGAAAAAATTGCTTTAAAATATTTAAAAAAACTATATCCCCATAGAAACATTTGGTTTGGAAAAATCCATGAATGTGCAGATATACATATTTCTAAAAAAGGTAAAGATAAATATACAAAAGTTGAAGTTAAAAGTTGCTCCAAATCAGGAAGATTTAATATCTCTAAAGGAGCTCATAAATCATTTTGTTATAATAAACATATAGAACAATCGTTCTGGAGAGGAATAAATATAAAAAAAGAATTTATTGAGACGCATACCATAAATAAAAAGACAATTTCGCATGATGGTAGAATAATAAAAAATGAAAAATACGAAATTAAAAAATTTTATGTTTTTGTCTGGTTAAAAGATGACAATTCTTATCAAATAAAAATTTTGAGTGTTGCTCAAGTAAATAAGTTATTGAATAATCTTACACCTCAAAAAAGATTTTATTATATGCAAGAAATTAGAACTTTCGAGAATCCAACTAAAATTCGAAAAAATTTGAAATTTCCTAAGGATTGTGTAATTGAAAATGCTATATCTTATGGAGAAAAAGGATATTTAACAAAAAAAGAAAGAATGAAGCCATTAAAGAATACAGGAGAAAAATTTGATAATTACACTTCAGATTCTAAAAATGGTTATTCAATAAAACAAAATATTTATTCTGAGTATTATGTAATTAATCCAAAGAAGATTTTTAATTGAAATTGCGTTTTTTATGATTGTCCCCCTTATACATTTAGCCACTAAAAATTATTTCAATTAACATATATTAAATGTAATAAAAAAACGGGGGTCTTAAAAAACCCTGATTTCTTTATAAATAATGCATAGTCAAAAAAAAGGACGTTTATTTAATCCCTATTAACCTATTAGTTTTAATAAAATATATGACCTATTTCATATAAATTGCCAGTTCAAATAGATTTGTTACATTAGAATTCAGGGATGAATCATCCCAATAAACCAGATAGCCATGACCATATCTTAGTGAGAATGTTTGAGTTTTCTTCTACCTTATTAGATATATCGTAACAAATTCCTTTACTACAAAAATGACTTATACATTCAAAGTTGTTTTGACAAGTTTGATTATCTTGTTTTTGCTCAAACAATAATCCCTTAAAGCAATATGAATTAGTTTCATTAATAATATCTCTTAATCCTGTAGAGACACATCTCCTTAAATTTTCAGGGCAATTACAAATACCACAACCACCATCTTCAATATATTCACAGGCTTGAGGGCAACCTTCACAACTTAAATCTTCAAGGGTTACAAGAGAATCTGATTCAATTGCTTGAACAGGTTCTTCTGGAATATCTTCAATTCTTTCTTCTTCATTATTACCATAAGTAACTATAAGGTCATCTTGACATCCCCATTTAATACATTCTGACTCACATCGTTCAGGCATTGAGCAAATTCGTGAACCACAAGTCCCCCCAGAAATAGTTCCACATTCTGATTCTAATCTTTCTTTTTCAATAATGCAATCTTTGTAATCATCATCTTCATAAGGTGTACAGATAGTGCCACCATGTTCTAAACATACTTTTTCTGATTCGGGGCAATTTAACGCAATAACTGATGAGACTAAAATAATGCAGAGTAATAGATAAATTAAAGCTTTCATAGAAGTATAATTAAATCGTTTCCATATTTAAATATTTGGTAACTCACTTGGTAATACTTGGTTACTTTAATAAAAATGGCATTTTTGACATAGAAATTGCCTGTTCAAATAGTTTTGTTACCATAGAACTCATGGATGATTCATCCTTAAAAACAAGGGCAACATAACTACAGATAATCAATACATATAAATATACAAACACATTAACCTGCTTATATGGAAGATAAAGAAATAGTTGCGGAGGTTTCTAAGACTAATTTGGGTCTTGCTACATTAGTGCAGACAAATAAAGAGATGTTGAAGTTCTTTTCTGATATGATAACTCCAGGTCTTTGCGGAATGGATTGGTCTAACATTATGCAACAAATAGAAGGAATGACGGAGTTCAAAATCATATCTTCTCTTAGTGATACTCTTGACAATTATAAAGAGTTAATTCATGAACATAAGAGAATCATGATTCAATTTAGCGGAGGCAAAGGATTGACTCTTGATAAAGGTAAGTCCATCATTCAGCAATATTTCAGTTCACATGATTATCTAGAACAGATATTTTACGAGAAAGAAGCAGAAGAGATACAAGTTACATTCTTACTTATGCGCTAATCAGATATCCAGAACATACTCATTATCTTTTATAGTTATATCTTTGTTATTATAACCTTTGACATCATATAAAATCAAATGGCAGTATTTATCACCCATATTGATAACCCTATGCTCAAATTTTTTGCTGAAAGCCCAATAGGATATGCCTTTAATCAATTGGGAGATACTTATACTCTTACGCTTCTTGGGATTATCTGTACTGATATCAATAGTTCTTTCAGTATTGAATATAATAAGGAAGAACCATGCTTTCTTGCCCTTTTTTGAAATCTGCCAAAGCTTCTCGATATCCTTCTTAAAAGGTGCTTCTTCAAAGAATTTCGAAGGTGACCAGTAATTGCTATCTGACCAAACTGGCTTAATCTCAATCCAAATTTTAGTATTATAACAATCAGAATCATTAGTCACAACAATATCGCATTCATCTTTTGATTTAGGATAGGGATATTCCATGAATACTTTCTTATATATATTTAACAGGCTATCTGCAATTTCAAGCTGATATTCTTTTTCCCACCTATCTTCAAGTTTATCCGCATATGTTTCAAAACGGTTCTTCATTAGCTCTATTAGCTCTGTGGGAGATATTTCTTTCATAAGTAATCTGTCTGAGTTCATTTGCTTAAATACTTTTTGGTAACTCACTTGGTAATACTTGGTTATTTACTTGGTTCTTCACATGGTAACTCATGGCTAAGAAAGACCCAGTATCATTCATATTGAGGGCGAAGAATAGAATCAAGGTGCTTGAATCTCTGGAAGAAGGAGATAAGATTAGTGGACAAATCGAGAAAGAAACTGGAATGTACAAGTCTCATGTAAACAGGGCTTTAACTGAGTTGAAAAATGAGAGCTTGATTGAGTGCAGAAATCCAGATGATAGATATTATCAGTTCCATAGGCTGACCCAAAAGGGTAAGACTGTTTTAAAGAAAGCTAAAGATATTTTGAAGCAGATAGAGACATAGTTACTCTCTCAATTCATTCATAAGCTCCTTGATGTCTTCACTTGTATTAATTGGTTTTTCAATATTCAATCTGAATGATGCCTTGCCGAATTTCATCTCATAGATTTTCATAAGCAGATATATCTGTTGCATCAGTTTATATTCAGAAGGATTGATACTAACTTCTTTCTCCAAAACCATATATGTCTTCATAATCTTTATCAGAATGTCTTTAGGGTCGTTGCCTATAAATGCTTTAAACTCTTGAGCCATACTCCTATAAACATTTAATTCTATTGAGCATGCAGTATCTTCTTTATAGAAATGGCATATCTCTTTTATTGGACAGTCATTGCATTTGCTTATAGGAAGAGCCTTTGTTGCTCCACCTGTTTTTATGGGATTCAATTGAGATGAAAGTTTCTTTTTCTCACTTTTAGCAAGACCACCTTTTCGTGCAATTCTTGACCTTTCTTCCGGTGGCAACCTTGAGAGCCTCCCCTTATTTTTGATGAATGAAGGAGAGGGAGAGTATGAGTTCCCATAGTTTGACTCATTGTTTGATGTCATTTTATCTCATACAAATTTATAATTTGTTGCCTCCATTTAAATTACTTAAATTTCAAATTCCCGTTAAGTATTAGATAAGGGGCATGGAATAAATTTCCTACGGAATTTATTTAATACCCTTATATAAGGGGTTACTAAATTTCAAATTAACCATTACAAACATCATAAATCCCTCTCTTATCTTTTGTAAAAAACTTTGAATCTACCAAAAAACTCAAAGCATCACTAATTGCGTTATTAGCAAATTTATCTTCTATTTCGTCATTGTCT
>JAIPET010000025.1 GCA_021736975.1 Candidatus Woesearchaeota archaeon | reverse complement strand
TATTTTCGTCGTAATGCATGTTGCCTCACCTCCAGTGAGGCACATCATTATACTATCAAAAACACAATTAGAACAACCATTATTTAACGCTATCCATCTCAAACCTTAAAAGGTTGAGATTTCCGCACTTCTATTTAATTTTCATTATCTTTTAGAATTTTTTCTATTTTAAGTTTTATCTTCAAAATTTCTTGTTCTAATTTGTTTTCATCTTGTTCGGTTTTAATAAGTGTTTTTTCAAATAAGTTAAATTTATCAAATTCTATGATTAATTCTTTAACTTCTTTTATTATATGTTCTAGTGTTTTTATTTCATTAAATGTTAATTGAAGTACAGATTTATAGTGTATTTTTTCAAGTAAGCTTAATTCTATTCGTTCATAATGTTCTAAAAACATTTTTATTTTTTTTAATTGTTCTTTATCAGATATATTCAAGGGAGTTGTATAATCTTTAACTGTTTCAATTAAGCTTCTAAAATAAGGTCCTGATGTATTTTTAATAAAATCTGATAATATGTTTAATGAAGCATTAACTTCTTGTAATGTTTTTTTATCAACCATTTTTATTCTTCTCCACGTCCTATTAAGTCTGCTGTTCCAGCACCTATTACTGCTAATATGCTTATTGCAGCTATTATTCCTAATACTTCATGCATAGGAGTTACTAATGATATTTTTCCGTAAAGTAATAAAACTATTGGTATTGTTATCATAGCACTAAAATATATTACTATTGCTCTTATAGGTAATACTTTGAATAGTAATTGATCGTTTATTTTTCTAAATCCTGCGACATATAAAAATATTATAACTATTATAAATGCGGTTATGAATAAAAGTATTGTTTGAAGTGTTGAAAAATGAGCTCCTATTTCTACACCTTTTGCGAATGCAAAGTGTCCTACTATTCCAAAAAAAGCTCCTATTATTCCTTTTGTCATATCTCTTATGGTTACTCTTTTTAATGGAGAATCTTTAGTTTGTTTTTGTATTTCAAGTTCTAATTCTTCTAGTTTTTTTAATTCAGCTAATTCTTCTGCTTCTTCTATATGTATTGCGTGTGATTGATCTATTTGTTTTTTTTGTAAGTCTATTTCTATTTCTTCATCTCTTTCTATTTCTTTTTCTTCTTTTAATAATTGTTTTAATAAAGATAATGTTTCATCTTGTTTTAGTTCTAATGAATTAAGTCTTTGAACTACTGTTTTTTTCTTAGTAGATTTCTTTATAGATTTTTTAATAGAATTCTTCTTAGTAGATTTTTTCTTAGTTTTATTAATACTTTTATCTTTTGTTTTAACTCTTTTTTTTATAACCACAAAACAATATTGATTGTTTTCTTTATAAGTTTTACTTTTTGTTGGCTCTAGCCGGAATAACACTTTTGTGTATACTGGCGCCCATCGAGGCACATGCAGTCTCGAAGAGAATGCATAGGTTGTGCCGTGTTCCAGTATACAAATTTATTCTTTTCCGGCCAGAGCCTTTTTGTTTGATTTGGTTAATATGAAACTATTTGTATTGCTTTGAAATAAAATTAAAATATCGCATTTTGTAAGCCGAATATGTGTAATTTTGGTTTTTTGTTTTTTATTAAGTTGATATTGCTGCTTTGCAATACTAAAAAGAAGGGTTTTTTATTAGAGTATTAATAGAAAAGTTTAAATACTAATTTATAAAAATCTTAGTTATGGCAGTAGAACAAGCAGCGGCTGAATTAATAATCGGTCCATCTTTAGCACTCGGAATCATTCTTGGTTTTGTTGAATTGGTTTTTTTATCAAAGGATGAAGCAGGTATGCATTGGTTAAAACACGGTTTACATGCAATTCCTGCAATGCTTATTTTTACATTTATTGCTATGAATATTAGTTGGGCATTACACATAATTGGTGTTGCTGATAATTTTTGGATAGATTTAGGCGCTAGAGCATTAATTGGTATAATTGCAATGGTTAAAATTAAAGCGGCAGCTTCAATAACTGGTAAAGGTGGAGTTGGAGAATCATTTATACACACATTAATTATTGGAGTGTTAATTATAGCATCTCCTTATATTTGGGAATATATGTTAGCTGATATGATTGGCCACTACATACCATTTAAATAAAGATCACAAATAATTAAAAGGTAAAAAAATATGAAGAGAAATTATAAATTCATGGTTTCTATACTTTTTGTAATTTTATTGTTACCTGGTTTTGTAAATGCTCAATTCACTGTTGATAGTCCTGGTGAAACCGGTTCAAGCATATTTACTGGAGTTATTGATATTTTTAGTAGTGTTTTTAAATTAATATCTAAATTTTTTTCAATGGATTGGTTGTTTAATAATCCTGAGAATGTTGTAGGTTTTATGAGGTTTTTAATTTGGCTTACTGTTTTTACAGTTATTCATGTTTCTGGACGTAATACTGTTGCAAGAATGTTTGAAGATGGTGGTAATAGATTAGTTGTTGTTTTAGCGGTTGTTATTGCTACACTTACAACAATATTTATTCCTTTAGAAATAATTCTAGGTTGGGGTCAAGTTGTTGGTGCAATTATGATGCTTATTTTAATTGGAGTTCCGATTGGATATCTTATGTGGCTTGCATATGGTCCTGATATTTTACCAGCTGCTTTTGGAGCAGATGGTTGGATGATTAGAATTGTTAGAATAATATTAATTTTAATAGCTTGGCAAATAAGTCATTTAGTCGGTTTGTGGGGAACGCAACTTGCATTTAGTATGGGAAAATATACTGGTTCAAATCAATTTGTAGCTTCATTTGTTTTAATTGGAATGATTTTAATTATGAAAAATAAATTTAATAAAAAATTAGTTGAGGAGAAAATATAATGGCCGATTTAACTGTAACGGTTGTTGTTTATCAAGTATTTGGAATTATTCCTAGTATCCTATCAATTGTATTTATAATATTATTAATTAAAGAAATTTTTGGCGTTGGTTATGGTGGTGGAAAAGGAGGAAAATTAGGGGGTTCTGGAGGAGAAGCAATAAAAGATGGAGCGAGAAAGATAGGAAGTTGGTTTAAGAATAAAAGAGATCAAATAAGAGAAAAAGAAGAAAAATGGGATGCTGAAAATACACAATTAAAGAATGATCTTTTAGAATTAGGTAATGTAATTGCTACATTAAGAAAAAAAGGAGATGCAATTATTGAAAAGATTAAATCAGGCGTTAATAATCTTAAAGAGTCTTTTAATCATAATATGGTTAAAGAATTATTTAAAAATTTTGAAAATAAAGGTGAAAAATATAAAACTTTTATGAGTGCTGTTCATACGTTATTTGCAGAATTAAAAAAAGAAGCTGATTTATTAACTACTAATATTAATAAAGTTAAAGAAGAAGAAATAATAGTTAAAGATAAACTTTTTGATGATCATATAAAAAAATTATTAGCTCAATTAAATGATGAAACTGACGAAAAAATAAATAAAAAAATTGCTGAAATTATTAAAAATTTAAAACAAGAAAAAATCAATATTGAAAATGATTTTAAAAAAGATATTCCTGAAATTGAAAGTTTAAAGAATAAAATTATTGATTTATTAAAGAAAGGTACTGATTTGTCTTGGCATTTAAATTCTAAGCCTGTATCTGGAGCTTTAAAGAGTACTTCTGAATCAAATTTAGTTACGATTAATAATGAATTAATTGAAGAAGTTGATAAATTTGAAAAATTATGGAAACAACATTCAAATGATGAAAGGACAATAGTTAATGTAGCAACTGAAAAAATAGATAAATTAATGAAAGAATTATCAAATTTAAAAGCCAAAATAACAAGAGAAAAAAATAAAGAAAATAAAAAAGAAGATTTTTCAAAAAATAAAGAAGATACGAAAACATCAACCATTAATGAATTAAAAAAACAACTTAAAAAAAACTATGAACTAATATCAAAAGAAAAAACAAAAATAAATAATCTTATGACAAAACCAAGATTTAATTATGATGCACTATTAGATAAAAAAAATATCGAACTTTTGAGTTATTGCTATGACAAAAAAAATAATTGTCGAAAAGAAATACAAAAGTTAGCTGAAGATTCTTTAAGTATAATAAAAGAATTAAAATAATAAATTTAGAAAACAATATAAACTAATATACATGTTGGTATTAATGGAATTTTGTCCGAAGTGTGGTTCGATGTTAAGATTGTCTAAATCTGTTGATATGCAAATTATGATTTGTTCTTGCGGTTATGAACAGTTTCCACGTGTTTCTGAAAGTAAAGAAACTATTAATAATGATAAAGAAGAAGTATTAGGTGTAGCATCTGATATTCATCCTCTAGCAGTATATGATCATATTTGTAGTAAATGCGGCTTTGGTAAAGCACAATTGATTTCTAAGGGTATTTGGTACTCTGACGAGGATGAGATTCAAGAGTTTGTTTGTGGTAAATGTGGTTCTCATGATAGAACTGATGGAATTAGAGGCAAATAATGAAAACGTGAATTAATCCCCGACCTGAAGGACGGTGTATTTAACATTCACGTTTTCAAATTGCGAGCTATCGACCTAAATGCACAAAAACAAACGTTTTTTAGCACACAGAAATTTAAAGAATTTCTTTTGTGCCAGAAATCTTTGATTTCTGAGCAGGTCAGGGTACGACAAAATCAAAGATTTTGTGTACAATAAATGCAAAGCATTTATTCATATTAAACCCCTTACGCTAGCGCGCAATAATGAAAATCTCTGCTCAAAAACGTGAACTTTTCTAAGCAGGTCAAGATATTAAATTCCTTTGGCTAATGCGAAATAACACCTACAAAATCAATAAAACTTTTAAGCAAAAATCATAAAGTTATAACATAATCAATAACTATAATATTTAAGCAATAATAAATAAATTATGAATAATTTTATTCTAAAATATTTAAGCAAAAATAACACATTTATATTAAATTTAAATACTAAAACATTTAATCAGAAACATAAATTTTTAATGGTTTAATAGATACATGCATTTGTTTATCAAGTTTAAATACGATTTGTTTATCTTCTTTTATTAAAGGAGATGATTTTTCATCAGAACAATGTTTTTTTACACAAAAATATGCTTTAGCTGAACGTTCTGTTGAAATTCCTGGAACTCGAATATGTTTAAAGTAATTATGAGTTATTGTGTTGAATTGAGATGTTTGTTCATTAATAGAACCTAAGGTAAATAAACCATTTGATGATGAAAAATTAGATATATCTAAATATGATTTTTTATTACGTTTAGAAGTATTAAAAAAATAAGATAATTTTTCTGCAAGATTTATTGTAAACTCCAATGTTTCTTTTTTAGTATCTGAATTAACATAAGTATGATGCGTATTTAAAGCTGTTAAAATCTTATAATTTAATACGTTTTCAACTCGTTTTATGTTTTGAATAGTGTATATGTTATTATCGATTTTAATTTCTAAATTAGGATGTTTGATATCTTCATATAGATGTTTTCCGACATTGAAAAAATTAAATAAAAATGATCCTCGTTTCAAATGCGTTGTTAAAACGAATTGCGCTGCTTCCACTGTTGTTAGATTCGCCATTATTTACATTTTTTCTAAAGTCAAATTATATAAACATTTCTAAAATAAATTAAAAAAAACATATCAAAAAAACACATAATCACATTAATAAAACATTTAAGCAAATATTAAATGATTAAAAACCACAAAAAACAACTTAATTTTGAAAAAATTAACGCTAATTATCTCAGAAAGGTCAACCTTTTTAATAGAAATGTAGTATTTGAATACTTTTCTCGTCGAGAAAAATATGAATTTTTTAACTTCCATAATATTTATATACTTATATGTTCGCACAATGTATATTGTGCGTACTTATAGAAGCATATAATAACAAAATGGATGAAAAAAACATAAAAGAACTTATAACTGAAATCAAATTAAGAGGTTTTAGTAAATACACTGCTAGAAATTATCTCCAATACAATTTAGATTTCTTAAAGTATTGTAATAAAAAACCTGAAGAAATACAAATAATAGATATTAAAGAATATTTAGCTCATCTTATTGGAGATAAAAATTATGCGCCAAGAACTTCAAATTTAGTTAGAGCCGCACTTTTATTTTATTATAATGAAATTTTAGAAAAAGGATTCATAAATATTAAGACTCCGAAAATCCATGCATCTTTGCCTAGTGTTTTAACAAAAGATGAAGTTAAAAGATTAATCGAATGTGCTGGCTCAGAAAAAAGCAGACAAATCTTAAAATTACTATATTCGTCAGGAATAAGAGTTTCCGAACTTGTAAAACTTAAATGGGCTGATTTAGAAGTTGAGCAAAAGATTGCATGGGTTAGATCAGGTAAAGGGTCTAAAGATAGAATGGTCATACTTTCAGAAATAATCATTAAAGGTTTTGAGCATTTACGAAAAGATTCTGATTATATTTTTTCTGGTAAAAATGGCGGGCTTTCGACAAGAAATATACAAAAAATAGTGCATAATGCAGCAAAAATTGCAAAAATTAATAAAAAAGTAACTCCCCATACTCTTAGACATTCGTTTGCGACTCATTTACTTGATTCTGGAACAGATATAAGACTTATTCAAGAACTTTTAGGACATTCGAATCTTCAAACAACTCAAATATATACACATATTAGTACAGAACAGAAGAAAAAAGTAGTTAGTCCAATGGATTCTTT
This sequence comes from Candidatus Woesearchaeota archaeon, assembly GCA_021736975.1. Lineage (GTDB taxonomy): Archaea > Nanobdellota > Nanobdellia > Woesearchaeales > 21-14-0-10-32-9 > JAIPET01. The sequence continues at coordinate 14,452 of JAIPET010000025.1, read as the reverse complement.
ATAATTATACTTTAATTGCAACAAAATTCTTATATAGATGTTGAAAAAAAAATATCGTCAAAATTCTGATCAGATATATAAACTAAAGCTGTATTATTTTTATTTGAAATCAATAATGTTTCAGCTATTTTATGTAATAAATTAGGATGTTTATTTAGAGCATCATTAACAACCACTGCACCATAATTTTGGTGTTTGAGTTCATCCAATATTAAATCCATATTCTTTTGTGAAAAATCATTAGAAGTATATTTTACCACATATTCTTTGAAATTATATAGTTTCAAATATATGCTAGCTTCTTTATATAATTTTGAAGAACCTATACTTAAAATTTGTTTCATAATTTTAGTTATTTTATTTAGTTTAAAAAATTTTCATAAAAATAATATTTTTGCTAAAATATTTTAAAAAACATATAAACCTAAATATTTTAAGCAAAAATTGAAATTTTAAAAAATACATTTATTGGTTAAACAACATATTGGATTAACAATATATAGCACACACAATAATATAAAAATACAAACTCAAAAACATATATAAAATACAGTCTAAAAGTTTTAATCAAAAATTAGAAATAATAAAAAGAAATTTTATTGTTTTTTTATGTGTTTTTTTAATCCATAAAAATATTGAGAAAATAATTTATATTGATTTTCTAATTCTATCCAGCCAAGATCTGTTAAAAAATAATATTTTTTTCTTCCATCTTTTTTCCATTTAATTAATTTATATTTTCTAAGTTTTTTTAATGCAGGATAAATGGTTCCAGGAGTTAAAACAGTGCCTTTACGAGCACCTATTAAGACTGCTAAGTCTTCTCCGCATAATATTTTTTTATTTAATTCATGCAATATAAGAAATGATAAAAATCCTTTAAATTCTATAAATTGTTTTGACATATAAATATAATTTCGAAAGATATATAAAAAGCTTTTCTAAAAAACACTTTATGAAAAGTAAAGCTGTATTGTATAAAAAAGTGAGAAATTTATTATTTGATAAATTAACTCATACAGAAATTATCGATAAACTTTCAAATAAATATAATGTAAAAGACATTCAAGATCAAATTAATGAAGTGTATAAAGATGAAAATACAGATTATGATGATAAATTAATTCTAGAAATGAATGAATTATTAAAGCAAAATAATATGTATAAAGTAATTGATATTTTAAAAGCTAAAGGCCACTCACAATTTGAAATAAATAAAGCTATAATGCGATTAGATGAAATTCAAACAAAAAAGATAATAAATAAAAAATCATATTTAAAACTAGTAATATTTATCATCCCTATATTTCTTACTTTCACATACAGTATGTTTTATATGTTTATAATTGCATTTATGTCAACTTCATTAATTAGTTATGAATTGTTTAAAGTAAAAAACGCAAAAAGAAATATACATAATATGCACAATTTAGAAATTGATTTAACATGGAGTGCAGGATTGTGGATTTCTCAAGGAAATATGCTTTATACAGCGAGTGGAAAACCAATACCTAAATTTTGGACATTTAATCAAGGATTATTATTAGCAATAGTTTTTATTGTTATTGGAATAATGGATTTTTCAATATCTAATAATTATTCTGTATTATTTTTAAATATTTTAAACGGATTTATTGCATATGCATTACTTTACTATGAAATGCCTGATCAATATTATCCTTTGGTTTAAAGTGCTTTATCATCCATTAATTGAGAAGTAATAGTATCGTTAAGTTTTAAAATATTCTTTCTGGCTTGTAAATCTTTGAATTTTAGATCAAGATAAAAAATCATTTCGTCTCCTTCATATTGTTTCAGAATAGGTATTCCTTTCATTATCATATTATATACATATCTTTGGACCATTTCATCTGTAAATCCTAATTTTCTTGCTATTTGTATTGCTGATATTCCATCTTGAGCGGCATATAATAAAACAAAAACTTCTTGTTCTCTATGACTTAATTCTACTGATAATTGATGTTCTGTTATTTTAGGACTTAAATATAGGTGTAAATCGTCTATTCTTTCATTTAATTTTTCTATTTTTCCGTCTATTTCTTGCATATAATCGTATAAATTTTGTATTTCTCCAGTATTTTGATTTATGCTATCAAGATGCACATCTAATTCTTTTTTTACATTAGAAAATGATTTTTTTATATTATCCTTGATTTCTTCAACCCCTTTAGCAGTAATTAATAGTTTCTTCAAGTTAATCATCAATCCCCCAATATTAGGAATATATAAATTTTTTTAAATGTTTCTAGGTTTCTATGTTTTATGTCGATGAAAAATTTATCAAAAGAGCTATCTAAACTTAAAGTTTTTGATAATCCAAAAAAGTCTTTAGAACAGTACCCAACAGACCCGTATATTGCAGCTAATGTGCTTTGGGAAGCAGACATGTTAGGTTTTGTTAAAGGAAAAAGAATTGTTGATTTAGGAGCGGGAACAGGCATTTTAGGTATTGGTGCGTTGTTACTTGGTGCTTCAAATGTTGTGTTTGTTGAAATTGATCTTTCAGTAGTTTCAATTTTAAAATCTAATATTAAGAAAGTGGATTTAGAGTTTGAACTTGGCAATCACTCAATTATTCATTCAGACGTTCATAAACCAGGCATATTTGATAGAACTTTTGATTTAAGCATTCTTAATCCTCCTTTTGGAACAAATGATTCTGGGGCAGATATTGCCTTTTTAGAACTTGCTTTCAAATTAAGTGGTGTAGTTTTAAGTTTTCATAAGACATCTACTACAAATAAAATAATTTCTGTTGCAAAAAGTAAGGGTTTTAAAGTTATTAGAAGAAATGATTTTAGGTATCCTTTAAAGAATACTATGGTTCAACACACTAAAAATGTTGAATTTATTGAAGTTACTTGCTTTTTGTTTAAAAAGAGTTAACTTTATAAATCAATTAAGGTTCCATTAGTGTATGAAAATAATTGTTAACGAAGATAAAGCTAATAAATTTGTTTTTGAAATTGAAGGTTTAGGACACACATTTTGTAATTCATTAAAAGAAGAATTAAGAGAAAATGACAATGTTTTAGTTGCAGCTTATAATATAACTCATCCATTAAAAGGAGTTACAAAATTCTTTCTTGAAACAAAAGGAGAAAAACCTAAAGATGCACTTGAAAAAGCAGTTAAGTCTTTAAAAAAGAAAAATAATGATTTTCTTAAAAGTTTTAATAGTATGAAATAATAATGTTTATATTATTTTCTTAATATCTAAAATATATGGTTGATTTTTTTGAGGAATATAAATCTAAATTAAATACTTATTTGAAAGCTAAAGAATTTGCTGGTTTAAATCACGATGATACTAATAAGATTTCCAGAGCGTTAATTGTTTTTAATTCTCTTAATGAATTAAAAAATATTAAAATTTTTGGTCCTTTGTTAAAATCTAGTCATCCTTTATTTTGTCAAAATTTAAATGTAAAATATTTAAATATTCTTCAAGAAAAGAATAATTATGTTTTTGATGAAATTCCTCTTATTAAAAAGGAAGGAGAATCAAATGTTAATGATTGGATTGAGAAAAATAGTTATTTTAAATATATGATTGAAAAACAAGTTAATGAGTTAAAACTTAATGAAATTGATATTGTGGATTTTGAATTAAGAAACGTAAAAAGTTTTGATGACTTTGTTAATATTTCTAATAATTTATTTTTACAAAATACTCATGTTTTTATGATTGCGCATTATTTAAAAAATAAAAAAAAAGATGGTTTAAATGTTATACCTTTAAATCCTAAAAATTATTTTATTTCAGATTATTTGTCTAAACGATTGGAAACTTATTTAGAATCAAAAAATATTGAGAGTTATTTTCCTGATGAAAAAGAAAAAGCGTTAAATTCTGTTAAAGAAAAAAGAAATATAAATTATCGTGATGATTTAATAGAATGTGAATTGTCATCTCTTGAAAAAGCAATAAATTTAGACGGCGGTGTGGGATCGTCATTTTATGTGTATCCTATGTTTTTTTCTGAAATTGGAAAGTATAATGAATTTTTTGTTAAATTTATCAGTGTTTATAAAGATGGAGATTATAAAATTGCATTTGATAATTATTATGTATTTAAAGAAGATAATATTCATTATCTCACAAATAATATTTTCAAGTATTATATTGATAATGGAATGTCTGATTTGTTAGATAAAAATTTTAATGTTGAATTTTTAAATCATCTATATAAAACTTGTAAAAATATGTCTCATGAAAATTATTAAATACAAATAAATAATTTTTTAATTTTAAGAAATTATTTTAATTAATTTTTTTATTGCATCAATATTATTTTTATATTTTAAAATTTTGAAACATTCTTGTGGTGTTAACCATTTATATTCAGAATGTTCAACATATATATTTTTAGTCATATCAATTTTAGTTTTTTCATCAACTTTTATTGCATAAACTATTTCAGTCATATATGTTTGAGAGTTGAAATTTAAATTTTTTAATAGTTTATTTTTTTCTTTAAATTGAAAAGTGTAAATATGTTCATATATTTTTAAGTATTTTTTAATTCCTGTTTCTTCTTTAACTTCTCTTTTCATACATTCTAATGTTGTTTCTCCTTCTTCTAAACCTCCAGAAACATATTGCCAAAAACCTCCTTTTTTTGGTATTCTTTTCAATAAAAGAATTTTTATTTGTTTATTTTCTATTTTATATATTATTGTAGCAATTTGTATAGGCAGTCTCATTTTATTTTTCTCACTGAAGAACTTTTATGTTCTTCTAACGTGTTGATTGCGTGGTATGAGCAAAACCATACATAGGCAGTCTCATTTTATTTTTCTCACAAAAGAACTTTACGTTCTTCTAATGTGTTGATTGCGTAGTATGAGCAAAACCATACATAGGCAGTCTCATTTTATTTTTCTCACAAAAGAACTTTTATGTTCTTCTAATGTGTTGATTGCGTCGTATGAGCAAAACCATACATAAGGAGTCTCATTTTCCAAATCTTCTTTGTCTGTTTGTATATTCTTGACATGCATTTATTAAATCTTCTTGTTCGAATTCTGGCCATGTTTTTTCTAGAAATATCCATTCTGAATATGATGATTGCCACATCAAAAAATTTGAAGTTCTTTTTTCTCCTCCAGTTCTTATTATTATATCTGGTTCTGATTGTAAGTATAAATGTTGTTTTATAAGTTTTTGATCGATATCGTTTGGTTGTATTTTTCCAGCTGCAATTTCAGTTGCTATTTGTTTTATTGCATCTTCTATTTCTTCTTTTCCGCCATATCCGAATGCTAGATTTAATTTGTATTCAGAAATATTTATAGTTTTATTTTCAAGTTCTTTTATCATTTCTTTTACATTTTCTGGAAATAATTCTGTTCTTCCCACGAATTTTATTTGTGGTACTTCTTTTCCTTCGTCTATTTTTTTTATTAATGATTTGCCTGCATGTAAGAATAGTTTCATTAAATATTCAAATTCTATTTTTGGTCTGTTAAAATTTTGTATTGAGAAGGAATATAGGGTTATTTCTTTTATTTTTAATTCTTGACTCCATTCTAGTAATTTTTGTACTTTTTTTTCTCCAAATTCGTGTCCTTTCCATGGATCTAAGTTTAATTTCTTAGCAAATCTTCTGTTTCCATCTAAAATTATAGCTACGTGTTTAGGATAATTATTTTCTCGGGTCATTTTTAGTCGTCATCTTGAGTAGTTGGTTCTTCAAAAATCTCATCGTCTATCAAATTTAATTTTCTTTCTTCTTCTCTTAATCTTATTTTTTCTACAGTTATATCAAATAGTGTCGGTTCTATTTTTAAAATGTCTTTTCTTGTTATTAGTCCTTTTAATTTTCCATCAGAAATAACTGGAAGTCTTCTTACGTTATTTTCATTCATTACTTTGATTGCGTCATAAATATCTAATAGTGGTTCTACACTTATTATTTTTTCTATAGGTGTCATTAATTCTTTAACTATTGTTTTGTCAGCTGGTTTGTTTTCTGCTATTGCTTTATATGAAAAATCTTCTTCTGTTATTAGTCCTGTAAAATCATTTCCTTTAACAACTATTAAGCTTCCGACATCGTGTTCTTTCATTAATATCGCAGCTTCTTGTATTGTTTTATCTTGAGATATATGTACTGGTTCTGTAGTCATTATATCTAAGACAGGGTATCCTGTTTTCATAATTTTTACCTCCTAATAATTTACTAGTAATTCAATATCTTTTCCAAATATTTTTCTTAGTTCTTCAAAAAATTCTGGTTTTAAAAATTTTTTTTCTGGAACATTTGTATTTACAATTTCAGCTTCTAAATCTTGTAGACTTGATTCTTTTATTGAATTTAGTTTTCCTTCTTTAGACATTTTTGCGTGTTGAATTTCTTTGTCAGGTTCGTCAATGTCATTTATGATATATACATTATCTTTTAATATAATTATTTCGCCATATTTGTTATTTCCGTATTTGACTCTTAATTTAGCTTTTTCTAGTTCTCTACTTCGTATTCTTTGTATTTGTTCTATCATTGTTCTTTGAAGTATTCTAGCTGATTTCATTGTGTTAATTGAATCTGCTTTACTTAATTTTCCTTTTTTGTATGCTTCTTTTGCTTTCATTGTTTCTTTGAATTGTTTTAATTCTTCATTTGAAAATTTTCCAGATTCTATTAATGCTTTTTTAAAATCTTTTTCTAAATTTTTATCATCATTGATTTTTATTCCTTCAAGTTCTATTAAATTTTTTGCTGTTATTGTTATATCTTCAAATATTTTTTCGTAGTCTTGATCTTGTTTTAATTTTTCTATATCTAAAAAGAGTTTTTTCATTCTTTCTAGGTATTCTTGTGATCCTTGGTATAATTCGTCTAGTTCTTTACCACTTATTTCTTTTTTAGTTCCGTGCTCAATATCTTTTCTAACTTTCAGAATTTTTTCCATTATTTTTACATATTTGTCTTCTAACATTTTTTCTTTTTTAACAAATATTTCTCTTAATACTTCTGGTGTTTCTTTTGGTGTTGGAGGTGGTAATCCGTACATCATTAGTGCTGCTTGACTTGGTGTTAATGTTGACCAAAAGAAATCTTCTGTTCCTATTTCTTTTAATTTATATTTTACTCGCTCAAGCATTTGATCGCCTGTGTGCATAAACATATCTATTGCTTCTGGACTTGGTTTTACTCTTCCCATTTGAAGTAGTTGTTTCCATGGCATAAATATTCCTCTGTCATATAAGGGTATTCCATCTCTTAGGAATGTAAATATTACTGGGTTTGCTTCTTTTATGTTTTCCCAGAAATCTGTTAAGATGTAGACTTGAATATTGATTTTATTTTCTATTCCTGTCATTTTTCCTGCATCTATACCCATTCCAATGATTATCGCTCTTAATTTATCTTTTAATTCAGCTCTTGTCATTTTTTTAACATCAGTATCATCTATTACGATGAATACATCAATATCAGATTCGGGGGTTGCTTTGCCTTGTACTAAGCTTCCTGCTAATACATAAGATACGATGTATTTTTCGAATTTTTTTAGAACCATTGTTTTGTGTATTTCTGATATTTTTATTGCTTGTAGCATGCCTCTATCGTATATTGGTGCTGAGTTTGCAATTACTCCTAATAATTCGTATTTTGCATCATAGCAGTTTTGCCATAATTCCGATAATAATAGAACTTCAGGGTTTAGTGATTTGTCTATTTTGTGTGCTTGTTCTATCATTATTCCTGATAGTTTTTCTCTGAGTTCTTCTTTACTCATTTTTGTACTATCTGTATCATCTATTAATAATAAAACGTTTATTTTTTCTTTATCTTCTTCATCTTTACTTGGAGGTAAAAGGCTTATTCCTAGTATGTATTCTTCGAATCTTTCTAGAACTTTATCTTTGTATTTTTCTAATTTAACTTTTATTTGCTCTAACTTTTTCTTTGTTTCATCTGGTATGTCTTGGAGTTGTTCTAGTTCGTTTATTTTTTCTTGTTTTTTAGCTGCCATTAGTTTCCCTCTTAGTTTTGAGAATTTGATTTTATTATTGGAAAATTGTTTATAAATATTGTGTTGTCAGAGCATGTTTATAAGATAATTCATTGAATTTTTAGGATTTTTTTTATCTATTAATATTTCCTTTGCTGTTCTTAAAACTAAGTTGTTTTTTATTTGATGGTGCTCATTTAAAGTATTTATTGTTGATATTGCTTCTACTAATTGATTTTTTTCATTAAATATTTTTTGTAATGTTTCGTAATCGTTTTCTTTTCCTAGTAAATAGCCAAAATTATTGTTTCTTGTTTTGTTCATGCAACTCATCCAAAGGTCATTTCCCCAGCTTTGTGTAATTGTTGAAAATGTTTCTTTTGATGCTCCTTTTATTATTGCATAATCTTGTATTTCTTTTGATGCTCTTGATATAAAATAAGTTATTGTTGATGTGTTATATTCAAGTCCTTTTAGTATTCCTGCAAGTAAACTAACAATATTTTTTAATGATGCTGCTAATTCTATGCCTATTAAGTCATTTGATTCGTATATTTTTAGAGTTTTTGATGTAAAATTTTTATGAACCACATCATAAGATGATTTATTATTTGTTGCTAAATCCATTCCTAATGGTTCGTTTTTTAATAAATTTGACGCTATTGTTCCTCCGAACATTGCTCCGCAATGAACGTTTGGTTTTAGTTCAATTAATCTTTTTGTAAATGATTTTCCTGTAGCAGATTCTAGTCCTTTACTAAAGTTTATTATTATTTTATTGTTTAAATCTGCATTTTTTAAATCGTTTAATACATGTGTAAATGCTTTACTTGATACTACAATACAAATTATTTCTGATTCTTTTATTAATTCTGTTGATGAGCTTAAAACGGTTACAGAGTTGTTAATTTTTGTATTTTCATAAAAATATGGGTGTTTTTTTGTTTTTTTTATTGATTCACATATTTCTTTTGATGCATCAAAACAGAATAATTCGTGTTTAAAGTTTAAATCAAGATATTTTAATAGTGCAAAACCAAATGCTCCAAGACCAATAAAACCTATTCTCACCATCTTTAAATTGCTAAAAAAACAATGATTTAAATACATTTTCAATTTATATCGCTAAAACTAGTCAATTTGTAAAATTCGAATAGAAATCTTTATATAAAGAAGAATCACTGTTAAATGGTATAGGTATAAAAATGGCAGATAATAAAGAAGAAAAGAAACCTCACATTGAAAAATATGAAAAATTTGAAAAAAATTCTAATATTGTTGAAGAATTTTTAGATAATGTTCACATTAAATATCATGGCGCCATATCTAAAAGTTTACTTAAAGAAGGAAAAGCGTGGGTAAATAAAAATGGTAATTACGATAAAAAAGTTATTGCTAAAGGAGATAAAAAAGTTTTAGATGATTTAACAGATACTATTATGAGCGACATAATAAGCCACATCAATCCTCTTTTTGAAAAAATGTATAATTTAAAAATGCCTGAATTTAAAGATAATCCTCTTATAAAAGATTTTTATAGGCAATTAGTTGGCATTAATAGAGAGGAATTATTTAATATTGTAGATAAAAATAAAGAAAATTTTAACTCAGAAATTTATGAAAAATTAATTAGAGATAAACATATAGAAAAATTAAAAGGTAGATTAGAATCTACAACTCACGAACACATTAATCATAAAGAGCATTTAGAAGATTATCTTAAAGAATATAAATTAATGGATTATTTTGATAAATCAACATTTAAAAGTTTTAAAGAATCTGAAGAAGCTAGATATTTATTACCTTCAATTTTAAAACATGTTAAAGATGGTAAATCTCCAGATTATACATTCCTTGAAAACGTAGCTAATAGTTATAAACAGAATACTGAAGGAAGGTTGGATATTGGAAAATATTTAGTTAAATATGATTCAATAAAAAAACCTGCGGCTTAAATTCTTTATTTTATATTTCTTTTATTATTTTTAATTTCTTTTGGTTTATTTTATTCTTTATGTTATCGCAATAATCTATAACGATTTTTATGATGTATAATTAATCATATTTAATAAGAGATAAAATTTAAAGAAAATAATTTATGATTGTTTATTCAAATATTGGTTTGAATAAATTTGGTTGTGTTTCAGGCGACGTCATTAGTATATTATATGCAACTAAATCTGTTATTATTCCATCTCTGAATTTATTATAATCTATTGTTGGATATATCACATTTATTCTTTTATTTTTATGTAATTCTTGTGGTTTTATTTCCAGCATAGTATTATTTTTTAATTCTAAGAATCCTGTCATTATTGTTTTATTGTATGTTGTTCCGTTTAATTTAATTTCTTCATCTTCAATATTTACTGTTCTTTTAGGTATTATTACAGGATTATTTTGAACATCTATATTACTTGTTAATATTAGTTCGTATATTCCTGGAGTTAAATTTATTTTGTTTTTGTTTTCATTTTGATTTATTATTAATGATTTAGCTTTTACGGGTTTATCATCTTCTATTTTTAGAAAAAACATCATTATATTTTCTTCTTTTTCTGGATATTTTGTGGCTTTTATTCCTGGTTGATTATCTGTTAATATCCATTCTCTATCTACTTTATCTGATTTTACTGATTCAAATGTGGTTATTTCTCTAGTTCTTAGAGCTATTTCCATTTCTTTTTCTGGGTATATGTTTAAAATAAAATTATTAGTTCTTCCACCTATAATATCTTCTGTTTGTTTTTTGAAACCTACGTCAAAGTTTATAACAGAAAAATATCCTTGTATACATGGAGGTAATTTATCTTCTATTATGCCGTTTTCATTTGGTTTTAAGGGTATTTCTAAATCTGTGCAAGTATATGTTAAAGTAATATTATCTTCATAATTTTGATTTGTATATCCGTTTTTTAATATTATTTTTACTGGTTCGGTTTTATCTAATTCAGGTACTTGTTCTTGATTTTGTGAATCTGTTTGTATTACATTTATTTTAGTATTATATGGTTGATTATTTCTTATGTTTACTTCATACGCGAATTGGTATAAGTATCCATCGCCATCTAAATAATCATCTTGTTCTAATGTTACTAATATTGGGTATGTCATTGAATATTTAAAATTATAATCTACAAATCCTAAACTTGTAAACAATAAATTTGTATATGAAAATTTAGGCATTATTAATTCTCCTGTTGATGGATTTATGTTTAAGTACATATCCCATGTTGGAAAAAATACATGTCTAATTTTTGTTTCTGATAATAATTCTTGTTGTGATGTTAATATGTCTGAATTTAATGAGTTGTATATATTATTTTTATAGATTTTTGGTGTGAACATAGCATATGATGATTTAGATTTGTCTATTTGAACATAGGATGTTGTTTCTGATAAATATGATTTTATTATGTTTTTAACATCTGTATTCATCCAATATTTTGGAGAATCAAATTTTGTATATGTTGGTCCATTCATTGGAGGTATTGGTGATTTTTCTTCATTTAATGATAATATTTCAAGCATATTTATTGTGTTTCTTTCTGAAAATGAATCTAATAATTCATGATTATATATTATGTCTGTTGCTAAATCATGTATTTTTCTTAAAGGTAAATCTTGTTTTACAAAGAATTTATTTATTTGTGCTTCTGAATTTTCTGTTTTTAATTTTATTAAGTATTCAAGTCCTATGCTTACATCATTTTCATTTATGAATACTTCACTTATAGGTGTTTCATAATTTATTTCATAATTTATATTTGTTAATGTGTTTTTAACACATGTTTCTACTTCTGTATTTATGTATCTTTGTAATTGATTTTTTATTGAGTAATATTCATTTCCATCTAAAGATGGTATTTCAATAATTGTGGAGCATTCTATACATGTTGGATTATCTTCAGAATATACATAATAAGGTATTATCAAGTCGCTTTCTGTGTAGAGTTGAAGTGCGTTATTTTTATATGATGGATTTATATTATATAATAAGTGTTCTGGTGTTTCTATATTTCCGCCTTTAAGGCCTAATATTTTAAGTCCTTTTTTTGATACACTATATAAGCAGGAAGTTACAACATCATATACTGGAACTAATTCTTGTTCTATTGATTGAGAATATTCTTCTTCAATATTTACTTTTTTTTCTGATAAATTTTGTAAAAAGTAAATCCCAATACCTATAACTATCATTATTAATATACCTATTATCACAAATACTGTTGCTTGTCCTTTTTTAGTTATTTTTCTTCTTTTATTATTGTTGAACATATTTCGTCTCCGTCTATTGATGTTTGATCATATATATTTTTTATTTTTGTATTGAATTTCAAACAAACACTATCGTATTTTTCTTTTGAAGTATATATGTGATATTTTCCATTACTTAATGTAATAGGTATTTCTGGTTGAACTAATATTTGATTAGTATTTGATATTTCTTTTGTTATATCTAATTGTGATGATCCTTTTAATATAATTTGAACTTTCGTTGGTTTTTTTGTTTGAATTTTTGCTTGAAAATAATAATCATAATATGTTGTATTTTCTGTTTCTATTAAGCCTGTTCTTCTTCCAGAAATAAATGCTCCATTTCTAAAATTTCCATTTTCTGTTCTATCTATTACTGCTTGACCTGCTAAAGAAACATCTGTTTGTAATTTTTCTTCACACAATATTTCTTCAAAGTTTGATGCTTTGTTTAATGTTTGTGAAAAACTTCCAAGAATTGTATCTTTTCCAAATGCTATATCTTTGTTTCTGAATATTAAATTTGTCATTACTGAAGCTCCATTTGATATTCCGTGTATTGTTCTCATTGCATTTTCTAAACTTCCAAAGTATTGTTGGTATGTGTATTCTGTTATTTCTTTTTTGTATACGTCGTCTAAGTCTTTTATTTTACTATTCAAATCTCCTTTTGAATTTTTTGCTTGAATTGCTTTTAATCTGACTTTTAATTCAGTTCCTGATATAAATTTTCCTTCTTCTAAATTTAATTGTTCTATAATTTCAGATTTAGTAAGATCGCCAATGGCAGGTAATTCTAAATCAGTAATTAATTGTTCATTATATGATTTAAAGGCTCCAGTCTTAATTATAGTTTCATCCAAGTTTAATTTGTCTAATTCAGTATCATAATTGTTTATTTGTTTTTTATAATTATTATAACTTTCAAAAACTGCATTTGATTTAGTTTGAATTTCTTGTGAAATTGGATTATTTGGATCATTATTTGAATCAGAGAATCTTGCCGAATTTAGTATATCTTCAACATCTTGATTATCCGCAGCAACCCAATAAGATTCGTCTACTGTCGTTTCAGCTTTGTTATTTGTCTTTTTTCCTTCAATATCAGCGTTATTAATAGATTCATCAAGACCTTGAGCTTTTAAATCAGCTACAGTTACTATTTCTTTATCATTTATATTTCCTTTAGCATCAATATTATTTTTTGTGTATTTTGGAATTTGTATATCTTCTGTGCTTCCTAAATATTTCATTGATTCTTGATCTTTTTGTCTTGAATATATGTTTATTACAGATTCGCCATTATCATTTTTTGAAAATGTATAAATCAATTCTTTATTTCCTTCCATTTTTGTACAATGTGAACTATAACAACTTAGTCCGGTTCTTTCTAAGTAATCTTTATCTGGTGTTAATGGTTCTGGATATGTTCCTATTTCCTTTTGAGATCTTCTTACATTTAATTTTTGAGATGCAGGACATGAATTTGTTTCTGAACCTAGTACATTTTTAAATTTTCCAACCATGTTCATTGCTGAATTATAATAATTAAACGCTGTAGTTACACCTGCATATGTATTACAAGCTCCATGGAACCATGATCCTGGCTCAATTCCAAAAATTGCGCCTCCAACACCTTCTGTGCATGCTAATGCTCCAGCTGTCAAACCCATTTGAATTGGATCTGATATTATGTTTGAAGCTAATTTAGTTGCATCTTTAATTACATTAGCAAATGGAATTAAAGAGAACATTTGTTGGTTTGAATAGACACATTCAGAAAATTGTTTAGTTCTTTGGCATACTCCTGGAGGTGCTCCTGATTGTTTTACGTCTGTTTCTAAACATCCTAAATAGGAACATTGAATCTCTAATTTTCTTGATAAATGTTGTGTTATAGCATCAGGACAAAATGAAGCATATGCAAGCATTTCATTTTTATATGGATCAAGCCAATTGTCTAAAAAATCTTGACCTGAACCTATTCCTGAAATTGTATCTGCTGTGCTCATAACATTACCTGGAACTGATCCTGAAATTGAATCTTTAAGAGAATTCATATATGATGCGTTACATGATGCTGCATCACAAAAGAATTTTACGTATTTTGAAGTTGGATCTAATGCCAATGGCGTTTTTATTAAATCTCCTGATACTCCTGAACCTACAGCTACACCTTTAGTAAAAGGTGTTGTTGATGCTCCTTGTTCAGTTG
>JAIPET010000024.1 GCA_021736975.1 Candidatus Woesearchaeota archaeon | reverse complement strand
CACCACAACCAATAAGTTTAACACCAAAAATACCATTAGAAAAACCAAAATATACCTCTCAAGAACTAAATTTAAGACAAAAACACAGAGAAGTAAACTTATCAGAAAGAAAAAATAAAAGAAGAGAAATATTTAACGAATTCACAACAACAAAAACACAAAACAAACCACCAAAAAACCCAAATAAAAAATAAAAATGAAAAAAGCACAAACACACCAAGTATTTTTTTACATAATGGTAATCATAGTAGTAGGCGCAGTAGTATTAATAGGATATAGCGCAATAGGAGATATATTAAAAAAACAATGCGACATATCAAAAATAACATTTAAAGATGACATGAAAGAAAAATTAGATTCAAACAGAAATTACGGATATAGCGAAAATAAAGAAATAAAAGTACCTTGCAACGTAGAAACAATATGTTTTCTAAACGAAACACTAACAAATAATCAAATATCTAAAATTAAAAATATACAAATGAAAACAGCTGCACAAGTAAACTCAGAAGACAACATATTTATCTTAACAAACGGAAAAACAGAACCATTACTACAAATGGAAAAAATAAGAGTGGATAAAGACGAAGGATATATTTGCATAGAATCAAGAAGCGGAAGATTCCCAATAAAAATGGAATCAGCAGGATACGGATATGTAAAAGTATCACAAGGTTCTTAAAAATCAATAGTTCACACAAAATATATAAAATCTTAAAAGAAATAAATATTATTAATTTAGAAAATGAAAAATAAAAAAGCACAGATAGGACTATGGTTTTGGTCATAGAACCCAATCAATACGTTGGAGGAACATTGCCTGTTCCTCAGTTAGAAAATGAAAAATAAAAAAGCACAGATAGAAATAAGTTTTAACTGGATATTTATCTTAATAGTAGGAGGAGCAATATTAATGTTTTTTATAATACTATCAAATGTAATAACTACAGACGCAGAAAAAACAGCCAACATAAAAACAACAGAAAGACTAAAAACAATATTATCCGCCGCAGAAAATAACGAAGAATCAATAAAAGAATTAAAAGAACTAGGGTATGAAGCAACATTTTTATGCGAATTCGGACAATTATACTACCAAATAAAAGATAAAAATACAGAACCAGAAATAATAACAACAAATACGCTTTTTGTTCCAAAAACAATAGGAAAATCAAAATTAAATGCATGGTCAACAACATACCAAGCACCATATGATATAACAACGACACTTCTACTAACAGATGAAAAAACAATGTACCTATTTGACAATTCATCAGACTCAGCAAAAAAAATATATTACGCATTTCCAGAAGAAATATCAAAAGAATTAATAGATTTATCAAGTAATAAAATAACTTTTGAAGACCAAGGACACAGAAAATATATTTTTGTAACTGGAACCAATCCAGAGCCTCAAATAGCACCTCCTAATTTAAAACAAAAAATAACAATAATAAAAATACCACAAAATACAAATCAAGGAGAAATAAAATTTTATGATTATAAAGAACCAAATTATGGAGAACTAGAAACTTCAACGAAAGCATTTACAACACAAGAAATACTACAAGGAGCAATAATAAGTGGAGACTCTGAATTATACGAATGTACATTAAACAACATACATCAAAGAGAAAAAATAATTGCTCAAATGAACATAAAAAGAATAGAACTAATAAACAAAACATATGACTCACGACATAAATGTTCAATCTATTTTAGTACAACAATACTAACAGAACCACTAAATGGAATAATTAATGCATTAGAAAATTTTGATACTGATTATATAAATCATGGTAATAACATAGAAGAACTAAATAAATTAAACAATGAACTAAGAAGAATAAGTTGTCCAATGATATACTAAAATGAAAAAAGCACAAATGCAAGGCGGAGAAACAATAGCAGTTATGATAATAATAGTAGTTCTAATAATAATAGGCTTAGTATTTGGATTAGGAAGAACAACAGAAAAAATAGAAAAAGATGCAAATCAAATAGATTTTCTAAACTCAATAAGAATAGCAATAAAAGTAACAAATTTACAAGAAATAAAATGCTCAAGAGCAAATTCAGGAGGAAATACTTGCATAGACAAATATAAAGTATTAAGCTTATCAGAACTAATAAAAGAAAATAATGAAGCATACGTAATATATCAAGGAATATTTGAAAATACTCAAATAAAAATAAATGAAATATATCCTGGAACAGAAACATACACAATATATGATTATAATGACTCAATAAATAAATCAAGAACAGCAACATACGTTCCAATACTATTATGGGATCCAATAAAAGACACAAAACAATTCGGAATAATGGAAGTAGCAACATACAATTAAAAATAATAAAAAATCATTTAGAAAAATAATTTAATAACATAAAATGAAAACAAATAATAAAGCTCAAATTAGAACAAGCAAAAATAGTTTATTTTTGAGTTTCCCTTTGGAAATATAAAATGATAAATAAAAAAAATGCTCAAATGGAAATAATGGGATTATTAGTAATAGTAATACTAGTAATAGTAGGATTATTGTTAATATTAACATTTGACACAAAAGAAAATAAACAAAAATCAGAAAGTACAAAATTTTCATACGAACAATTAACAGGAACCTTCGGAAGTACATTTATGGAAACAACGGCGCCCTGTAATGAAATAATGCGAGATATGATATCTGACTGCGCATTTTCAAAAGAAATAATTTGCGAACAAGAAGAAAGCTGCGAATATATAACTTATACCCTTGAAGAAATAGCAAACAAAACATTAGGACTCGCAGGCATAAATCACACAATAAAAATAAGTTCAAATACTAATGAGAGTATAATCATAATAAATAATACAGGCTGCATTGAAGGAAATTCAATAACAAAAACAACACCGATAGCAACATCCTACGAACCAATAAGATTAGATTTGATAATCTGCAAATAAATTGCTTTTTTTTCTTAATTATATATATTTAAATCAATTATTATAAAACATAAAAACTTAAAATCATAGCAAAATTTATAAAGCAAAAAAATAAAAAATAATAATTCGAGGTGTTAATAATGAAAAAAGGAGATATGAGCATAAACATAATTGTCATAGCCGCAATAGCACTACTTGTTTTAGTAATACTATCAATACTATTATTTAGATCAGGATCAGGTATAAGAGAAGGAACAAGTTGCACAGGAACAGGAGGAACATGCTGGGATGAACCAACATGCCAAGGAATGAGTGATTACTCAGATACAGTATACAGACCAAATCCAAACGGAGAATGCCCAGAAAATCAATACTGTTGCATACAAATATAATAACTAAATAAACAGAGACAAAAATGACAAAAAAAGCAGACTTAAGCATAAATATGATAATAGTAGCTGTTTTAGCATTACTAGTTTTAGTAATACTCATTTTTGTATTATCAAAAGGAGGAACAGGACTAAACGAAGGAACAGACTGCGGACTTAAAGGAGGCATATGCACAACTCAAAATCAAGAATGTACAGAACTGATAAATGGAGGAACCTGTAGTAATAATGGAGACTGTTGTGCACCATATGCAATAAAGGGGCAAT
The DNA here is from genome assembly GCA_021736975.1 of Candidatus Woesearchaeota archaeon. Classification (GTDB taxonomy): domain Archaea; phylum Nanobdellota; class Nanobdellia; order Woesearchaeales; family 21-14-0-10-32-9; genus JAIPET01. The sequence continues at coordinate 17,580 of JAIPET010000024.1, read as the reverse complement.
GAATTTAAATGAATTCTAAAAAAGCAGAAGGTTCACTATGGTACGTAGTAGGAATAGTTTTAGTATTAATTTTCTTATATTTTCAAACAAACATATTCACAAAAATATTCGTGTCCGTAGATGAAACAATAAGTAAAGAATGTCCAGGAACCTGTAGAGAGACTAGTTGTGTAGGTGCTGAATTATCAACTCCCGATAAATGTCCTAGAGAAGGACAAAAAAAATTAAGTTGTTGCGCAACAATAAAACAGATAGCTGATGCAAAAGAAAAAAAAGAATCTGAATCTAATTCTCAAATAAATTCAGATGGAACTTCTACAAATGAAACTTATATAGAAATAAGAATGGGAGAAAGTACAACAAAAATAGAAAACAGAGCTATTTATTACTTATTAGAAAATATAACTTATGATTTTCATTTCTACGGAACAGGACCAAAAGCAAGTACATGCACAGTAAAACTATTAGAACAAAATGGTGCAAAAACAAAAATAAAAGGATTAACAAAAACACTAGAAAAAGTATCTTGTAAAGGAGAAGCGAATAAAGCAACATTATCATTAAAACCACAAAATGTTGTAGATGACCATATTTTAACTATGCAAGTAGAATTATTTGATGAAAAAGACGTAAGAAATCAATCATCAGTAATTACAATAAAATTAAAAGAAAGTAAAATAGAATCATTACCTTTAGATATGTGTTTTTATGAGTCTTGTGAAGAAACACCAATAGAAGCTTGTAAAGCTTCGGTGACAAATTGTCCTGATTTAAAATGTGAATGGAATAGACAAGAACAAAAATGTCAAGAAAAAACACCAATTCCATAAAAACATATATAAACAACTACTTCTAATTAAAGAATATGAGAAAAGGAATAATAAATACAGAACTTGTATATATAATAGCGGCAATAATAGCAGCATTCACTCTTATTTTTATAGTATCAAAAATCGTGTTTTAAAGGAACAAAAATGAATAAAAAAGCTCAATTCGCAGAATCAAAATTAGCAAATTTAATACTAACATTAATGGCGATAGGAATATTATTTGGCGGAATATATCTAATGATAGAAAAAGGACAAGAAACAGCCACAATATATACGTGTAGAAACTCAGTATTATTAAAATCACAAGCAGACCTAGAAATAGGAGGCGTAAAAATAACAGAAAAAGCAACACCATTAATATGTAAAACAGAAGATCTTCAGACATTAACAGGAACAAGAGATGAAATAAAATATCAAATAGCAGATGCTGCAGCAAAATGTTGGTATCAATACGCAGAAGGAAAAATTCCAGATTTATTTAAAGCAAAAGAAGATCAAAAAAAATGCGGGATATGCTACTATTTTAAAATAGATGGAGTAAAAGAAGAAAAAATTGCAGAAACAACAATAATATCAGAACCAAAAGGAAGACAAAAAAACAATATATCAAAAAATGAACTATACAACTATTTAATGCTAAATGAATACAATCCAGGACTTGTATATGGCGGAGGAACAAAAAGAATAATAGGTCAAATATACGAAGGAAATTTTAAATTTGACATAACTACAACAGTAGGCGAAGTAGATTTAAGAGAAATAGATACTATTCCTGGAGGAGGATACATTTCTGATTATACAGGGTATATGGATCAAGAAGATAAAAAAGAATACAAAAATAAAATAAATAAGATGGGAAATGAATTATTAATAAAAGATAAAGCCCAATTATTAATAACCATAGCAGATGAAATAGAAGATTTAAGCAGATCAAAAACAAATGAAATAATAGATAGATTAAATTTAAACACAGATGAACACAGCTTAAATGCAATTTTATTAATAGTGGATCTAGAAAATGAAGAAGTAAGACTTCATTTAGGCGTTAATTTAGAACCTTATATGACAGAACAAGAAATTAAAACATTTCTCAAAGAAAATTTTGAAGATCAAGAAAAACTAGAAGTAGCACTCTTAAATACAATAGAAAAAATTTATAGTAGACTGAATAAAAATAATCAAGAAGAAGAAATACTAAAAAGAGGAGTTTTACCAAAATCATACTATATGTATATGTTAAATGATGGTAATTTTCCACTAATCATATCAGATATAGAACCAGGAAGAACATACGCGATAAGTTATTCAGGAACAACAGATGAAATATCTTTTTTTAAAGATTTTTTTAATGAATTATTTTCATTTAATTTGGAATGGGCTCCTTCTCAAATTGGAGATGTAACATATGATTCTTGGTGGGATTGGCTCACACAAAATGGTAAAATTACGAATCCCAACAATCTAATAATATCTAAATCAAATGAAATAACAAAATATTGCGAGGAAATGAAATGATAACAAAAATAAATGTTTTATTAACCTTAATAAAAAATCAAATTAAAAAAAATATTTTAAATAAAAAAGGACAAGCAGACTCAGGAATAACAGCAAAAACTTCAAATTTAATAATAATAATACTTGTAATTTTCATAATACTAGGAATTTTATTTGTTGCATGGGATAAAGGATTTGTAGTTTTAATAAAAAAAATGTTCGGGTAAAAAAATGAAAAAAACAAAAGTTTTTAGCGTTTTGAAATCAAATTCAAAACTGAATAAAAAAGCATTAAAATATGGGATGATAGCAACAATAACAGCATCATTATTAGTTTTAATGATATACATGATATTTTTTGGTTCAGGAATATTTAAAGAAATAAGATACAAAATAATAAACTTAACAGATTTACCTGATCAAGATCCAACAATATGGCAAGAAAAAACATACAAAAATAGAGGAGATGCATTAAAACAATATGCAAAAACAACTTCTGCAATGGAACAAATATCAAAATCAAAAAGTAAAGTAAGTAATGATTTATGTTTTGCAACAATGGATTTATATGGTGATAATAAGGATTTCTTTTACAAAGGATTTGTTTATCAAATGGAAAAAAGAGGCGAAGACACATTAGTAAAATTATGGCAATACAAAGAAGATAATACAGATTCTGATGATCAAGAAAAAGCAGAAGGGTGGACAATGATAGAAACAATAGTTCTTGAAAAAACAAATCCATGCATTATCCAAGGAGAATCAGCAGTAAGATTTAATCAATATATTCTTCAAAATGATAAAAATATTATAGATGAATCAAAATTAATAATAAATAAAGTCTTTAAACTAACATTAAGAGATGAAGCTAATCTTATATTTGTCGGAGAGTATAATACAACTAAAGATAAAAAATATAATTTTTATCCAGGAGATGAAGTTAATAAAAGAATAATAATGAAATATAAAAATAATATTTGTTTAATGCCGACATCTAGTGATCCCAATTGGTTTACCCAAGGAGATTGCGATGGTGTAAAAGATGGATTGATAGATGATGACTGTTTTGATTATGATAATGCCAAAGGTAAATTACCTTTCATGCTACAAAATACTCTAAAAGATTATGTATGTGAAGGATTTGAAGAATCCATAAATAATATCGAGGTAAAATAAAAATGAAACAAAAAAGTAATTCTAAAATAAACAAAAAAGGAGAATTATTCGATTCAATACCAAAAATTTTTGGAATGTTATTAGTATTAGGTGTAATATTCTTAGTAATATTTTACTGGAATGATGTATGGGATACATTCACAGGACAATCAGATACTTTATTAGAAAATGCAGATTATGATGGAGATGGAATATTAAATGGCGCGATAGGTGTAGGAGATAAATGTCCATGTGGAACAGATAATGTATTAAGAGAAGATGGACCAAAATCATATTGTGTATTAAATGAAGAAAAACCAATATGTTTAACAAAATATAAACCATTTGGATTTGAATGGTTCGCAATAGATGAAGGAATAGAAAGATGCTACTATCAAAAAAAAGATTGTTTAGATTTCATACTGGCTGAAACAAAAGAAATAAGAGCGCAAGAACAATTAGAAAAAGATAAAAAAAAATAAACTTCTAAAATAAAAATGAAAAATAATAAAAAAAAAGGTGAAGTTCAATTATACTTTGTAATAGCAGGTCTTGTCGCTGTTTTATTATTTGTATTTGCAGGAATAAACTTTGCTTCAACAGTATTAAAAACATACGGAAAATCAGAAGAAAGCATAAATAAATTATATGACGAATTACAACCAACAAAAGAATTTACTGAAGTAGGTCAAGGAAAATACATTTCTTTAAAATTAGATAAAGAAACCGCAATAATAGGAATGAATCCAGGAAAAGATTTTCATTATATACCGGAAGCAGGTTATAAAGGTGCAATGGCATATTATATGAAACGACCGGAAAACTGTAAAAAAGACAAAACTTGTATGTGCTTATGTTCAGGATATGATGTGGAAGATGCATTTGACATGAAAGAATGTGTCGGAAAAAGTTGTAAAATAACTTGTGACAAAATAGAATGTAAATCATTAGAAGATATTAACTTTCCAGAAAGAACTCCGATGAATACAGTTTTTTCATATAAAGAACCTGCTGAATTTCAAGAACATTTTTGGCTTGATAGTATAATAATATTAAGAAGTGATAAAATAAATCCGACAGGAGGATTTGATAATAAACTCGTAAATGAAGCAAGAATTACCTTAATACCTGATGCATTAAAACCTGATTTTATAACAAAAATATCTGATAGCTTTAAAGATAAATTAATAGTATCAGGATATAGTGATTATATAACGCCATCATTAATAGATGTTTTCTTCAAAATTGAATCAATAGATTCAAATAATAATCGTATAATAAGTATGTGTTTAAAAGATGATTGCATATAATAAGTATTAAATTTAAAATATAAAAATGATAAATAAAAGAGGAAATATAACTCAACACGTAATCTTTTTAATAATAGAAGTAGTTATAGGCGCGTTAATATTAATAGGCGCTACACACTTAGTTTTAATAAATATAATGGATACTGAAATAGAAATAGTAGCAAAAGATCTAAGTCTAACCATATCAACAATAATATCTTCACCATCAAACATGTATTTCACATATGCTCCAAATACAGAAGATAAACATATAATAATTCAAGATAATAAAATAACTGTAACAAAAGATGACGAAAAAGCAACTTATCAAATATATGCATTAGATGGAGTAACAATTGAAGATGGAAATTTAAACAAAGTTTTAAGCATACCTTTATTGTTTGAAGATAAAACATTAAAATTTTCGTCAAAAACACAAGCAGATTTTTGTGAAAAAATACCAGATTACATGACAAAAAATACAAAAGTATACTTAACAACATATAACAAATATTCTGGTTTTAAAGAATCTATAAATCAAATAAAAGAATTAATAGAAGTAAGACAAAAAAAAGATTCAGACGAAACCTTTGAAATTTCAAACATAGAAACAAAAGAAACAATAAATATAATTTTATCTGTAAATGAAAACAACGATAAAAGCAACATAGAACTAGAATATTATGAATCATACACGAATAAAAACTATAGAAAAATAGCATGTATATTAGCAAATAACTTAGAAGAAAAACAATTTGAAGAATTAGGCGAAGTAAAACAAACAAAACAAGATACAACCCCGCAAATAATAATAAACATAGGAAATCAAGAAACCTTCAAAAAATATGTTGAAACTCCAACAAACATAGATATAATATCAAAAACAATATATGAAAAATTAAAAGAAGTCATAAAATGAACAGATTTAAGTGTTTAAAATTTTTTAATCAGTCATTTAAGGAGAGGAATTTAAATGAATATTAGTATATCAGATAAAATGCTGTATTGGTTATTAATATTTTTACCATTATTATCATTAGTATTCGGATTAATATTAGCATTAATATTATCATCAGGAGATGCAACTAAAGGAGTTTATGAAGGCGTACAACAAAAACTAATAGAATCAAGAATGATGTATTCTCCTAATTGTTTAGCATATTATGATGAAGCAAATGGACGAACATATTCAGGAACAATTGACTTAAAAAAGATGTCTGAAAAAAATATAAGAACATGCATTGATCTAAAAAGTAATTCAGAAATAGCATATTCTGTAGAAATAGAATATGAGACTAAAGAAAAAAGAATTCAAGAATATAAATCATCTAATTTCGCAACTAAACCAAGAAAAAAATCAGAAACAAACACATACCCTGTACAAATATATGGGTATGGACCTGGAAAAATAACATTTACATACATATACTAAAATGAAAAAACAAAGAAAAAAAGGACAACTAGCAGATTTTGGAGAGATGATGTTAGCTTCAATAGTTATAATTGTTTTAGCAATAATAGTATTAGTTTTAATTACAGCATATAAAGACGATAAAGAAAATGAATATAAAAAAAGTGAATTATTTCAAGAAACAGCATACACAACAAGAATACTTCTTCAAACAGAAATAGAACCAGGAAAAAAACTATATGAAGAAATAATAAATTTAGTAAATCAAAATAATTACGAAGATTCATTTACATCAGTAAAAAAAGCAATAGATAAACATTTCACAGATCCAAATGAAAAATGGATAATTATTATTAATGATAAAAGTACCAGAATAAATACAGATTTATATCCCGTAACAGTTCAAAGAGGCCTTCCAAAATTAGAAATTCCAAATCCAAATGGAAATAATATAAAAATAACAATAAGAAACATTCAAAAAACAGATTTTGATGTAGAAAAATTATTAGAAATTGACTATCAAGAAAAAAAATATCAAAGAGATGCAACAACAATAAGATCGCAAAGATAAAATGAAAAAAAACAAGAAAGGAGTAGTAGTTTCACTAATATTAGCAATAGTTTTCATAATAGTATTTGGTTTAGTCATAATTTATTTATTAAAAGATATGCCTACCGTGACATATGTAGGAAAAACACAAGCAAACATACTAAATGCATTTGAAAAAAATGAACAAAACTTTGCATATTTAGATATGGCGACAGAAATTGCAGCAAAATTAGCAAAACAAAATATGATGAAAAACGCAGGTTACTTAAATTCAGAAAAATCAGAACAAACCGCATATAATTGTGGCAAGATAATATATCCGATAATAAATGACGGAATTAATGTAACAAAATGTGAACAAAATTATACGGAACAATTTATGAAACAATACAAAAATGATTTTGAAATATTTCTTGAAAAATATCAAACAGCAAGATTAATAATAGGAGATTTCATACACAAAACAGATATATCAAAAACTGGAAAAATACAAATAACAACAGGAACAAAAGAATATCTTTCAACACCATTATACGAAGATGCAGATTCATATTATTATGAAAAAATAAGAATATACAATAATATGACAACATCAGAAGTAGCAGCAGCATCTTTAGAACCTCAAGTAAAAGCATTACTAGATACTATCGCATTTGCAGAAGGAACAAGCGGAGGAAATGGATATAGAATGATGTATACAGGAAAATTATTTTCAGATTTTTCAGATCATCCAAGAATAAATAATTGTGGGACATTTAAAAATGGAAAATCAGTTTGTAGTACAGCTGCCGGAAGATACCAATTTTTAGCAAGTACATGGGATAGCGCAGCAGAAACATTATCACTACAAGACTTTTCAAATAAATCACAAGATTTAGCAGCAGTATATTTAATACAAAAAAGAGGCGGATTAGAACCAATATTAAAAGGACAATTCGAAGAAGCAGCAAATGCAATAAGACAAGAATGGGCATCATTTCCAGGAGCAGGATATGGACAACCAGAAGTAGAACTAGCTAAATTAAAAGCAACATATGAAGAAAGATTAGCATATTATCAAAATTCCTAAAAAAAAACAAAATTGAAAAAATTAAATATAAAATGAAAAAATTAAAAAAATTTAACAAAAAAACACATGTTCTTATAATTTTAATACTCTTCATTTTGTTAATCATAACTATTGTATTAGTAATAGCAGAAGAAAACCAAACAAAAGCTCAAAAACAAATAAAATTATGGCAAGAACTAAATAATAACTTAGAATTTTCTGATTTTGAAGACGATTCTCCAACATTCACCAATATAGCAACAACATCATATTACACACCAAATCTAAAAGATTTTAACGGGAATTGGTGTTCGCCAAAAAAAACAGACTGTTTCAAAACAACCCAAGAAATAATAGATTATTATAAAAAATCAACTATAACAGAATGCATAAAACAAAGAAACGCAGGATACTGCTGCATGCCTGATGAAGATAGAGGCTTTTTTGAAGAAGTAAAATGTCAAGGAAGCGGCGTAGCCAACGGAAAAATATACTATCATAACAAAATAAAACCAAACACACAAGAAGAAGGATTCTTAGAAACAAATAATAAAAATGGAATTACAAGCAAACAAACAGACCCAGAGCCTGAACGAACAGTCGCAATAAATACTAGAGCAAATACAGATTGCTACATCCCATACTGGCAAAAAATGTATATATATTTCGGAAAAGACAATAAATGGAATGGCGTATATCTTGCAGAAGATACAGGATCTGCATTCACAGGAGAATGTAAAATTGATATATATGTTGGAAATGGAAAAGATGCATTAAATGATAATCGTGCAAAAGTAAATGGAAATCCAAAAATATACTTAATTGATGATGACGGAAAGTTAATAAATCCAACTGAACAAACAACGCAAGCAGGAAACGTAGTTGGAAATATGTATGCTCAATATTCAAACACAATTCTAATAGAAGGCGTAACTGAACTAATAACATCTACAAATGAAGCAATACAAGAAATATTAAAAAAATGCGATAAAGAAAAAAGCCTAGACGAAAAACAAACATGTGTATTAAAATCAATAAATGATACAAAAAAAATCACAATAAAAAATAATTGCGGAGAAGGAGATATACCAATAAATAATATAAAACAAGCAAAAAAAATAAATGTGAGTTTAGCAGGATATATAACTCAAATAAAAGAATCAGCAGATAAAAAAGAAATTAAAATAAATATAGAAGACGAATCAGATAATGCAGAAATAAAAATAACAAAATCAGAAACATTAAATTTAACAATTAATAAAGGAGATTATGCAATAATAAAAAATCCAAACTATACAAAAGACATAATAGAAACAAAATATTCTGATTTTAAACTGAACACAGAAGACATAATAAAAACAGAACTTAAAGATTTATTAAAACAAATAGCAGAATGCAACACAGCACAAACAAACTGTGACTGTAATATACAAACAAACCTAAAAGGAACATTAACATACAAAAACGGAAAATTATCAACAGAAAACAAAATATCAATATCTACAGACCAAATTCTAGGACAAAGCTATGAATTTAAACTAAATCTCTCAAACAAAGAATATCTCAAAAAAATAGATCAAATATACGAATCAAGAAAAGGAGATTTAAGTGAACAAAACATATGCGTTCCAAAAGATAAATATTTGCTAATGTGTTCATATTCAGATATAAATAAAAAAGAAAATTATGCTGATTCTGATGTTTACAGATTTACAGTTAAAATAAACTAGGATGAATTTTAAAATTAATAATTTTAAAATATTTCTTGTCTAGAAATAAATAAATGCGCTTTAGAATTAATTTTGTTGCTAAATATAATAAAAAAGAGCTTCTTTGTATTCAAAGAATTATTATATGCAAAAGAATATGTGTGATTTGTCCTTAATATATAGCAACAAAAAATTTCTTAAAATTACACAGTAAACTATATAAATACTCTAAAAAGACCAAACTTAAGGGATAGGGGATATAAATGATAAACATACCATACGAAAAATTAACTGAAATAATAGTCGAACAATCAAAGCTTTCCAAAGAAGAATTTGACCAAAAAGTCAAAGCAAAATTAGATCAATTATCAGGTTTAATAAGTAAAGAAGGTGCAGCACACATAATAGCAAACGAATTAGGAATAAACTTACTACAAACAGAAGGGCTAATAAAAATGACAGACTTATTAGCAGGAATGAAAAACATAGAAGTAGTAGGGAAATTAATAAGAAAATATGATATAAGAGAATTCTCATCAGAAAAAAGAAGTGGAAAAGTAGGAAGATTTCTAATGGGAGATGAAACAGGAACAACAATGATAGTTCTTTGGAATGATAAAGCAGATTTACTTAAAGATCTAAACGAAAATGACATAGTAAAAGTAAAAAATGTAAACGTACGAGAAAACAACGGATATACAGAAGTACACATGGGAGAAAGCTCAGACTTAGAAAAAAATCCAGAAGGCGTAACAATAGAAACAAAAACTAATGCTGGTACGACAGGATCAGGATCATATCCAAAAGCAACAAGAAAAAAAATATCCGAATTAAAAGAAAACGATCAAAATGTAGAAATATTAGCAACAATAGTGCAAGTATTTGACCCAAAATTCTTTCCAACAGATAGTGAAACAGGAAAAAGAATACCAGATGATAAAGTAAATGAAAAAACAACATATGGTGCAGTATTGAATTTATTCGCTGATGATGGATCAGACAATATACGAGTAGTATTATGGAAAAATCAAATATTAAACTTATTAGGAAAAACAGAAGAACAAATAATGACCTATAAAGACAATCCAGAAACCTTTGAAGAAATAAAAACAGACCTATTAGGTGTAATGGCAAAATTAATAGGAAGAGTAACAAAAAACGAAATGTTTCAAAGACTAGAATTCATAGCACAACTAGTAATAAAAGATCCAGATCCAGAAGAAGAAATAAAAAAACTAGAAGAACAAAAACCCACTTTAGAAAAAAATACAAAAAATTCAGAATCTTCAGAACAAAAAACTGAATCAAATGAACAAACAAAAAAAGAAGATACAAAAGAACCTGAAAAACAAAAATCAGAAGAACTAGATGTAGAAGAAGAACTCTTAGATCTTGACGAACTTGAAGACTTATAAATATTAAATATAATTTTTTTCTATTTCTTTAAATATGATGATAAAACGTGTTCTATAAATTAAATTAAATAAACTATATTAACTTTTATTTCTCAAATATTTTTCAAGAATCTTAATTGCTTTAACTCTTTTTCTATGCCTAATTCTAGTTGCAAGAATTTTTTTCTTCATAGTATTTCTAAGCCAATCCGCAAAAATATTTTCCTTCTTAGTAATTGTTTCATATTCAACATCGCTTAAAGTTCTAAGACAATTTAATAAATCAAAAATATTTCTAATAGTTAAATTCACATCATTAATATGAAGATACTTATCTTCAGGAGCTTCAACATTAGTTCTAAATTTATTATGTAAACTTAAAAGATATTTAGAATTCGCAGCTTTTTTAACAGCGTAAGTAATTCCAAAAACAATTATTGCATAAATAAATAACATCAACATATCTTTCCATAAAGTTTCAAAACCAAAATTGAAAAGAACAGCTTTTCTAATACTTTCAGAAGCAATAACATAAGGATTATAACTAGTTATTTTTTGAATGAATGGAGATAAAGTTTCTAAAGGTAAAACAAGATTTGAAAGAAATAAGAAAATAGAACTTAAAAAAATAGTACTCATCATCATACCTTCGCTGGAATTAAATAAATTTCCAACAGCCATACCTAAGAAAGTAAATAAAGACATTCCTAGAATTAATAAAATTACCAAAGGTAAAATGTTATTAAATAAATTAACTCCTAAACCAAAATAAACAACAACTAAAACAACAAATATTTGAATTAATAAAGTGATCATAGTGGTAAAATATGTTGAAAAAATGAAGAATAAATCATCAACAGGTAACGTAAAACTTCTAAAAAATGCCCTACTGTTTTTTTCCATATAAACTAAAGTACTAGAAAGCATTAAACCGACAAACATAACAATTAACATTAATAAATAAGGAAATGAAAATGTAACTTTAGATGAATTTGTACTGATAGGTTCAATTGTTGTTTCAACTGGGGATACAATACTATCTGCTTCTTTAAATTTAAACCCTTTTAACTCAGCATCTAAACCTTCTTGAGTTACCTTTATAGAATCTAAATCAGTTTGAACTTTAGATAAAGTAGAAGATAATTGATTTAAATTAGAAAGAACAGCACTTTTAGCATTTGCAGTAGCACTAACTTTAGATTTTAAATTATTAACACCTTCATCCGCAACCGAAATATCAGAAATTAAATTATCAAATTCTACAGAAGAAGAATTTATACTTATCAAAGTACTATTAAGATCACTAAGAGCCAATCTAAATGTACCACTAACATTATTTGCATCTTCAAGCATATCATAACCTTCATCAACAACATTATCAGAATCACTTTCTAACGTATTAAAATCACTTTTTAAAGATTTAGCACTTGATAAAATACTTCCAAGATCTATTTCAACTTGAGACGTATCTAGATTTGAAAGTTCATTTTGACTAGTAGATGCGCTAGAACTTATAGTTCCAGATTTAGCTTTAACACCAATAATAGTAGCAACACTTGATTTTACATCAGTTGATGCTTTTGACATAATTGCTAACATTTTACTAGTTAATTCTTTTTGAACTTCAGTACTTTCAGTATCAAGATTAAAACTAAACTTAGCAATTATTTGATGAACTAAATTAATTCTAGATTCATCAACATAAAATTTAACTTCATTAGTTTTATCATCACTTAAAACAAAATCTTCAGGAAATAAAATACAAACAAGAGATACGCCCTGTTTAACACTAGAAATACATTTTTCAGAAGAATTATAATTAATCAAATTATTTTCAGTGGTATTAAGATTTTCAATATATCTTAGAGTTAATTCAGAATTATCAGGCGAATGAAAACCTACATTAATTGCAGAAACGCCAGAATCAAGAAAACTTAAACCAATAATTACAACAACAAGTAAAGGTCCTAATAAAACCATGGTAGCAGAAGCTTTAGATCTAAATAAAAGCTGAAAATTTTTTTTGATAGCATTCCAAAGTTTCATTTTTTACTCTTTACCGATTTTTTTTTAACAATTTTCTTTTTTTTAAGATTTGTTGATTTTATATTATCTGTTGTTTTTTTATCAATTTTTTTAGAACTTTTCATTTTTAAAAAATCTTCATTATTCAAAGACATAAATATTTGATTTAAAGTAGGTTTAGAAAATCTTAAATCTTTAATTTTTTCTCCTGAAGATTCAATAGCTTTAATTATATTACTAAGATGTTTCTTTGGGTTTTCACAAAATAATATTAATTCAGTACTTTTACAATCATACTCTTTGATTATGTTTTTAAAACGTTTAATTAAAGATTTACTAAGTTTAGAATAATCCCCAGGATTTGAAGTGATTGTTATTTCTTCATATTTAGAAAACTTATTTTTTAATTCATCAACAGTTCCTAAAGCAACAATTTGTCTATCTTTCATAATTGCAACTCTTGAACAAATACTCTCTAATTCATCAAGATGATGACTAGAAAGCAAAATAGTAGTTCCTTGTTTATTTATTTTAGCAATCATTTCAATAATATGTTTTCTTAACGCAGGATCTAAATCCGCAGTAGGCTCATCAAGAATTAACAATTTAGGATTATGAACTAAAGAACAAGCAATATCAAGTCTTCGTTCCATACCACCACTAAGATTTTTAGCTAAAATATGCTCATTATTTTCTAAATTCATAATTTTCAATAAAGTTCTAATATTATCATTCAATAAATCTTCTTTTAAATCATACAATTTGCCAAAATATTCTAAATTTTCTTTTGCAGTAAGTTTTTCATAAAAACTAGGTAATTGAGAAGCAAAACCATACAAATGTTTAGCCTCATGTTTATTATCAATAATTGATTTATAAGTAGTCCCATCCTTAGAAAGAAACATAACACTTCCAGTTTCAGGTCTATAAAAACCAATAATGCTATTCAAAAAAGTAGTTTTACCAGCACCACTAACACCAATAAGACCTAAAATTTCACCAGGCATAATATCTAAATTAATATCTCTTAAAATATTCGTGTGACTAAACGATTTACTTAAATTTTTAATCTTGATAAGTGGTAATACCATATGTACAAATTACAGAACCTTATTTTTAAACTTTGTTACTTACTTTAAAGTAGTTATCTCTTTTTTAGTTTCTTTAAAGAAACAAATATGCCGTAAATAGCAAGAACAAAAATGCCGCCTGCCACGAACCAAAAAATAGGTTCCAAAGACCCGGAATTTGAAACAATAGGTGCTGCCTGAGAAGTTTTTAACATCATAGCTTCAGGAGCAGCTCTAACAACTTGATCTTGAACAGAATATGCTGCTGTTGATTCTGCAAGATTAGCGCCTCCAACAGTTAAAAACTTATTTAATAACCATAAACCACTAACAACAATTAAACCAATAAAACTAGGAATTATATTTTTTAATTTCTCAAGAATAGAATCTTCCTCTTCTTTAGGAGCAATAATAATGTATTTATTAGCAGCTTTATAATGAACAACTTCTTTTCCCTTCTCAGAATAATGAAATTCTTCTTCATTAACAAGATTGTTTTCTCTTAATAATTTAAGATTATAATGAACAGTACTTAAAGGAATCCCAGTTTCTTTACTAATATCAGATTCAGTAGCAAACTCTTTTTTTGACAAATGCTCCAGAATATTTCTTGCAGTATCGCTATTTAATAAACTAGCAAGTTTCTTAGATTTCTTATCTTTCAAAGACATTAAAATAAATGATTTTTCTGCCATAACTATAAGAAATGAACTCAGATTTAAAAATATTAATATTACTTCAAAACTTATTGAAGCTATAATTAATAAAATATTAGCATATTAAAATATTAAATGAACCGCGAATTTTATAAGGTAAAATAAGTATTTATTTGATTTAAGAGATATATTGTGGATTTAATTATTTGTGTTACGGGTCTATATTGTTCCTTTTTAAGCTTAAAACAAACAAAACCTTTAAAACCTTAGATATAATAACAATAAATATGAACACAAAATTATTGTTAACTATTTTTGCAATGTTTATTTTGTTATTAGCAAATATAGTTTATGCTCAAATAGATATAGATCAAGATGGAATAAAAGATGAACTTGATAATTGTCAAAATACTATGACTAAAGAATTACCAATAATAAAAAATAATTTTGAATATTTAGGATGCTCATGTAAACAAATAAAAGAAAAACTTTTTGATCCTTATTGTGCACAAATAAAATGCGGGGCAGAAACAGAACTTATAATAAAATATATAGAAGAACCATATGAATTGACTTGTTCACAAACATACTGTATAAATGATACGCTATATGATTTTGAAACATTAACACAAACAACACAATGCTCAAATGGAAATTTATTGAAATCAGAATGCACACCAATAATAACTAAAAATTCAAGTTCATGTAAAAAAGGAATTTACCCAGAATTTAGCGAACTTAAAAATAAACAAAAAGAAAACAATACAAAAAATAATGAAAAAATAGAAAATTATGCTATGCCAGATTATACAAATCAAATCTATGCAATTTATAGATCAAATGATGATTTATTTTTAAAAAATTCATATGATCGAGAAGAATTCAAAAATCAAATAACTCATGTTCAAGACTATTTAATATTAGTTGCAAAAACAAGTAATGCAAAAGAACAAATAGGCAAAATAACTATGAGCATACAAAAAAAAGAAATAGTTCTAGAACCAGTAAAACAATATGGTGCAAAAAATGTATTAGTATTTGAAAAAATAATATCAGAAATAGATATGAACAAAATAATATATGAAAATCAACCATATTTAGTAGATATAGAAAACAAAATAATAATATGGAAAATAGATGAACTTTATGAAGAACAAAGACAAACCATAAACTATAAAGTGCCATTAATACAAAATTTAAAAACCCAAACAATAGTTATAGGACAAGAAAAAAAAGAATATGATGTGCTTTTACCAATAATTCTAGTATTATCAGCTTTAATTCTAATGCTAGCATATGTAGCATTAAAAAGAAAAATAAAAAAAGATAGAGAAAAATGAATTCTTTACTTTAAAATGAATAATTAAAGAAAAATTTATATATTTATCAATATTGACTATTAGATGAATCTATTGAATATATTCTCAAAGGAACAAGAAATTGAATACATTAGAAGAGCTTATGAAGTTGCTGAAGAACAAGGTGTAGATCCTAGCACTCATACTGCCGCAATACTTGTTTATAAAACAGGAGATATTATTGCAGAAGCAGTCAACGGATTTCCTCCAGGAGTCAAACATACTCCTGAAAGATTAGAAAGACCTTTGAAATATGATGTTTTTGATCACGCAGAAAGAGCAGTTCTTTATAAGGCATTTAAGAAAGGATTTACTGATTTTGAAAATTCAATTGAATATAATGTTTGGATGACTTGTGCAGGATGCGCAAGAGGAATAAATGGATTTGGTCTAAAAAATATAGTTGGACATCAAGCACCGCTTGAATGGGATAAACAAATAGCAAAAGCAAAAAATCAAACAAATTGGAACAAAAGCATAGAAACTGCATGGACTTTAATGGATGAACTTGGTATTAACTATAAATATATAGATGCAAAAATAGGTGGAATTAAAAATCTACATTCAGGTCAATGGTTTGAACCATAAAGAACTTGATATTGAAAAATATAAAAAATAAAATAAATTCTTATAATCCTAATAATCTAAAAAGACCATGAACTAAGAATATTGGCCAAATCATTGCTTTAATAACACCTATTACTCCAACCCAAAAACCTGTAGCTGTTGAAATATAATATATAGCTGCTCCAAGGAAACCTAGACCATAAATTGCTCCTCCACACTCATGTCCACAACCATGACGTTTACAAACATGTCGCATCTCAGGTTTTTTTGATTCTATTTTTGAACTATTTGAATTCAAAGATTTTCTTACTGTTTTTTTCTTTGCCATAAGTATCACCTAACAAATAAATCTTTCTTGAGTATATAAATGTTTTTTGTAATTGTAGACTCTGTCCCGAATCACACACATTTGTATACTGAATAATTATAAAGGCACATGCAAGCTCGACGAGATTGCATAGGCTGTGCCGTGTATTTAATATACATTAAAATTCCATTTGGGATACAGCTGTAATTGTATGGTTATTTAATGCTAATAAAAATTATGTTTTAATTAATTCTTTTAAGAGAAATATTAAACTAATTTAAATTAAAAATTATTATATTGTTTATTTTTAGTCTTTTTTATTTTTTGAAACTGATATAATTATATATAGAATTATTAATATGGCTAACAATATGCCTGAAGTAACATAATTTTCCTTATAAACATTTAAACCTAATAAGAAAAATCCAAAAACAAAACCTCCAGTTTTATAATAAATCATAGTTTTTAACAAAGTATTTTTGTTTGATATTAATTTAATTCTTTGTTTTGATCTTTTTGAAATCATATTGTTTTTTTCTGAACTAGCAGCAAGCCAAACAGCGGCAACTAAAAAAACTAGGGTTCCAATAAAAAGTTCTAAAATTTTTGTCACTCCTGATAAAATCATTAAAATAATGGCGAGTCCTACAAATATGCTTATTAGATTTTCTCTTAATTTAATATTTTTTTCTTTTTCCATTTTTTTAAATTGATAGT